>CAWUJS010000036.1:0-17561 GCA_963922705.1 uncultured Alphaproteobacteria bacterium
GCGAACGCCGGGATCTCTTCGATTTAAGCATGAGATCCCCGCTTTCACGGGGATGCCAGAGCTCGTTAACAACCGTGCCGTTAAATCCAAATGCAATCGTCATGGCTATAGATTCTGAATTAAATTCAGGATGCATGTTTGTTTTTCTTGCATATATCGTATAATTTGGGGACGGTATTAATCATAATTTACAGGTTTAGTCTCCAGTCATGGATATAGCAGAATTATCACAGGTTGCCGTGGCGTTTGAGGGAAAGGTCTTTGACCGTTCCGTGCCTTTTCGGATTGAAACGGATTTCACCCCGTCTGGTGACCAGCCAACCGCCATTAAGCAACTCACCGGAGGCTTGCATGACGGGCTTTCGGATCAGGTTTTGCTGGGCGTAACAGGCTCGGGGAAAACCTTCACCATGGCGCATGTCATTCAGGAGATGCAGCGCCCGGCGCTTATCCTTGCGCCCAATAAAACCCTCGCCGCCCAGCTTTACGGGGAGTTTAAACAATTCTTCCCCGACAATGCGGTGGAGTATTTCGTCTCATACTATGACTATTACCAGCCCGAAGCCTATGTCCCGCGATCCGATACTTTCATCGAAAAAGACTCCAGTATCAATGAGCAAATCGACCGGATGCGCCACTCTGCAACCCGCGCTTTGTTTGAGCGCCGGGATGTGATTATCGTTGCCTCGGTTTCCTGCATCTACGGTATCGGCTCCAAGGAAGATTATATGGCGATGGCTTTCGAGTTGTCCAAAGATCAGCAAATAGACCGGCAGGAAATTATCCAAAGGCTCATTGAGCTTCAATATACCCGCAACGATATTGCTTTTGAGCGTGGGACATTCCGTGTGCGCGGCGATGTGGTGGAGCTTTTCCCCGCGCACTTTGAAGATCGCGCATGGCGTATCGATATGTTCGGCGATGAGATTGAGGCAATCATTGAATTTGATCCATTAACCGGTGAAAAATTTGAAGAGCTTCCCGGTGTCAGGGTTTTTGCAAATTCGCACTACATCACGCCGGGGCCAACAATGCAGCAGGCGGTTAAGCAAATCAAAGCGGATATGAAAGACCGCATTACCTATTATGAGGCCGAAGGGAAATTGCTTGAGGCACAGCGCATCGAACAGCGCACCAGCTTTGATATCGAGATGATGGAGGCAACCGGCACAACCAAGGGGATTGAGAATTATTCCCGCTATTTAACCGGGCGCGCACCGGGAGAGCCGCCGCCGACGCTGATTGAATATCTGCCCGATGATGCGCTGATGTTCCTTGATGAAAGCCATGTCATGGTACCGCAAATCGGTGCGATGTATAAAGGCGACCGCGCCCGCAAAGGCACGCTGGTTGAATATGGGTTCCGCTTGCCTGCCGCCGTGGATAACCGCCCCTTGCAATTTGAAGAATGGAATAATTTTCGCCCGCAGACGATTTTTGTCTCTGCAACGCCCGGCTCCTGGGAGCTGGAACAAACAGGCGGTGAATTCGCCGAGCAGGTTGTGCGCCCAACCGGACTGGTTGATCCAATCGTCGAAATCCGCCCGACCGAGCATCAGGTTGATGACCTTATGCATGAATGCCGCGAAGTGATTGACAAATATAACGGGCGTATTCTGGTCACAACCCTGACCAAGAAAATGGCGGAAGGTTTAACCGAGTATCTCAATGAAAATAACATTAGTGTCAGATACATACATTCCGATGTTGATACTTTGGAGCGCATCGAGATTATGCAAGATCTACGCAAAGGGATATTTGATGTGCTGGTTGGGATTAACTTGCTGCGCGAAGGTATTGATATTCCGGAATGCTTGCGGGTTTGTATTTTAGACGCAGATAAAGAAGGGTATTTGCGGTCAAAAACATCGCTTATCCAGACGATAGGCCGCGCTGCACGCAATGTTGATGGCAAAGCCATTCTCTATGCGGATAAAATCACCGGCTCGATGCAATATGCGATTGACGAGACCAACCGCCGCCGTGAAAAACAACAAGCTTATAATTTAGAGCACGGCATTACACCCGAGACAGTGCGCAAAGCCCTTGGTACGGCGTTTGATTATTTGCGCGAAGAAGAAGGCGGTAAAAAACCAACCGTATCCTATGCGGGTTTGGCGGATAATGAGCAGGAAGCATTTGCAAGCGACCCCGCTGCGATACGCAAACATATCGAGGCTTTAAAGGCGAAAATGCTCAAAGCGGCGGAGAATTTGGAGTTCGAAGAGGCCGCACAATTACGGGATGAGGTCAAGCGGCTCGAGGAAAGCGAGTTGGGGTTATAACACAGCCTATATCTTTTTGATGTTCATGCCATGGGTATTGTATTAAAAATCGGGCTGTTAAATCCAAATACAATCGCCATGACAAAATAAGTTAATGTCGGAAAAATCGATTATGCCTGAAAGCGTTGGTGGACCTGATCACGCAAAAATCGAACCAATTATTCAAAAAACTTGCAGAATGGACAGCTATTATTGAAGCAAATTCTGCTCTCTGATGCTTTCCAATTTTATGGGTGTGTTTAAGTTCTGTAGGCTGTAGTCTTTCACCAAAATCACCGATCATGATCGTGGCTGGGCTTGTGTCGTTGGGGTGTGTTGTTTGATTTATCCCGCAGGCGCTGCAAACGGTCTTGTGTTTTTGGTGGCGTTGGATTGGCCGCACGTGTGTGAGCTTCTCGTAGCTTTGATAGGCGTTCTTGGGATTTTGGCTTTTGCTTTGCCGGAGCGCCTTTCCCTGCCACATCCTTTCGTGCTGCGATACCCTGGGTGCGCTGGCGTTCCTGGTCCAGCTTGAGTAGTAGCTTGGCGTGATCCTGGCGCACTGCTTGGATCTCGGCTTGTAGCTTTTGCCGGTCGGTAAGCTGTGCATCAATGAGAGCCTGACTTTGCGCCCGGTCACGTTGAAACGCCTCAATCGCTTCTCGGATATTCTGCTTTTGGATTTGTGCGCGCTCACCGGAGAAGCGCTGCATCAGCCCCGATAGGCCGGAGCGATAACGCGCAGCACGAGCCTTATTTTCTTGATCCCAGCGGGCCTGCTGTTTTTGGGCGACCATAGCGCGCTCGGCTCTATGATGTTCTGTCATGACCTGCCGGCGGCGCTCTAACGGAGCCATGGCTTTTTTATATCGGGCATCGGCTTCTGCGATATGTCGCTTGACGGCCTGGCGCATTTGCCTGGCCATTGTGGTTTTTGCCTCATCAACACTTGGCAGAGCATCCGGTTCCCCAAGCCGGGCTTTAATCTCTTTGGATTTCTTTCCGGCATAGCGGGCAATGGATAAGACAGCTCCATCATGCGTGACAGCCACATGGCCGCGCCGATCCCCTTTGGCCAGGATCATGCCGCGTTCTGAAAGCGCGTTTTGAAAGGCAGACTTGGAATCCGATGCCGCCCAACATTCAGCCATCATCTCTTTGAGATCACGCGCATGCAGGCCTTGACGTTTGGCTTGTTGCCATTCGGCCAGATTAAAATTACGCGGATCGCGCTCCTTTGAATTCATCAACCCGCGCGGCATTTTCCAGCCCTGTTCCAGATAGATCTCTCGGCTGAGATCCCTGCATTTGAGCTTGTAGTGCGGCAAGTTGCGCGCGGTCATCGTATCGGCATCAATCCGGCTCCACACCGCATGCGCATGGCGGCGGCCTTCTTTTTCGTGGAAGACGATCACGCGCGGCTGGCCCTGGAGGTTATTTTTTTCTTCCAGTTTTTCGATGGCGGCTTCAAAGGTTTTAACATCCACGCGCTCTTGTTCAGGCGGGTTGAAAGACACGGAGAACAAGAACTGCTTGCATTTCGTGCCTTTGCTCACAGCATGAGCTTCTTTGAATGCGCCGATGATATCGTTAGAGATAAAGCCGCGCATCTCGTGCACGTTTACATGCTCATTGTCATCAGTGCGCAGAAGATGCAAAGCCAGCTGTTTACCGCCGCCGCGTTGTGAGGCTTTGATAATCATGGCGCTATCGTTCCTTGATCCCAAGGCTCTGCATCAAAAGAGATTTGATCGCGGCAATATCGTCAGAAGCCTGCAGCAATGCAGCTTTGCTCTCCTCATCCAGCACCAAAGAGCCAGAGCGTGCGGCATCGGCCAAAGTCTGTAAGTTGTTTGCAATACCATTCTGGCCCAGCTTAGCTAAAATCTGCGCCAGCGCTTGGCGGTTATTCTTCCCGGATACCCGTGCATTGTCATTGGCGGCAAAGAGCTGAGCGCGGATGTAAATACTGAGCGGTTTCTTACCGGCGCGCCGCTCTAAGTCCCGACGTTGCGTGGCTGTGATGCGCAATGATATCGGCTTGGACTGTCGGGCAGGCTTATTCATTGAAAAACTATAGCCTGCCCAGATTATGCCATCGGGTGAAACTCAATTTTGATTAAACAGACATTATCCGGTTGGCTAACAAATGGCAGATATGATTCCGTTTTCCTGTTGCTACGAGAGGAGGCGGAAGAGACGGCTGGACAAGCCAAACGATTGCAGCGGCCTTTTGTGTTTCCGAGGATACCGTACTTTTCTGGCGCAAGATCTTTGCGAAGGGCGGCGTCGAGGCGGTGATTAAGCAACTTTAAGTCTGTAGATTTCTTCTCGGTCTGTTGGGACCAACAGAGAATTTACAGACCTCACGTTACACTACCGCCGCGATCAAGGCGTGCACTGCTTTAGGCATGAAACTAAAGAAAACCGAAACCGTCCTGTGCGTTATTGACCTGTTGTTTGAAGCCCGGTTGCCGATCGTTCGAACTGAACAGTCCCACGTCTTATCGAAGAAGTCAGGATGCAGAGGTGAACCTCCTGTCTCGCGACAAGACACGGGTTATAGGCCGCGCAGAAAACCATTGATAAAATTCAAGACGACGTTTGAGAAACGCCGTCACCAAAAAGTGAGAATAGCTCCCTTGATCTAAGGACGGGACTTGCGATAAATCATACCAATTACAGCAAAGGGAGACTACCCATGGGCGGGAATTCCTCAGACGTTTGCCCAAAATGTGGAGGTGACGGTCGGGTAGAAGCGCCACGAACCATATGCCCCACGTGTAATGGCAATGGCTGCGCATACTGTCATGCTGGTTCACAGCCTGGCATTGGCTCAGTCACGTGTCCAGCGTGTAGAGGTCGCGGAAAGAGGAATTAGACTTGCAGGCAATCGTATTGTTCTCAAAGGGAACTGGCCCGTATAGACTGCTTGGCCACATTTTAAAGTTCGGCCACTGCGAGGTCGCTCTTCGGCGAACCGAAACTGAATGGGTACTACTCATCCCGATGGACGATATGGTGATCCGGAAGCGCTTCATGACAGACTGTCCTAAGGCCCTCTTACGGTTCTATAGATCGGCGGGGCGCTACCCCAAACCAGTCTTCGAAATCCCTCGCACCAAGCGCAATGAACGTTACAAAATGCGAAGCTGTGTAGATTTTGTGAAGGCCTCAATTAGAATGCAGCGAAAAGACATATTGCTTCCACTTCAACTATATCGAGCGCTATAGCAGATCAATTCAAAGTTATCTGAAATTTGTACACTTCTAACGTCACATGATAATATTATGAGTGACGTTACTTAAACTATTCAAAAATGCAGTTTCACTCGTTCCAATAATGGGGCCTCATGCAGACCATGAAACTGAATTGCTTGCAGCTGGCCTTAAGCCAATAGGCTTGTTTTCCTACCCAAACGACAAAATGCTCGATATTGATCCAAACTATAACGAACGAGTGAAATCCGAAATCGCCAAACTCAGCGCGCTTGCAGAAACTGGCCAATTGGGCCACGCCAACTTCACACTTCAATTGGATGATGGACGTCAGCAATTCTGGCATTACTATTGTCAATTATCTCATTATGAAGAAATGCTTGAGCTTATGCAACTAACTAAAGCAGCAATCGCAGGTGATCTGGAAGCATTTAGCAATCGAGATCAGGGAAAGTTTTTTGGCTACCGAGCCTGTGATATTAAGCTATTTCATCGCGGCGGCTACCACTCATTCAGAGAGCCAATTCGAAGCATACTTATCGCCACACATGACTATCGCAAGCGTGCATATATTGAAATGCTTATCGATGGATCAAACAACACATCCAATTCTGAGAAAAGTTTTCCCAGTGTTAGAGATCTTGGCTTGGAATGAGTGCAATGGGTTCCAGCTTACTTAATGGGTGCATGCCTATGCGCACCCAGCAAGCCAGGGCGCTTAAGCCTTGCTGCATAGCGCTGTCCGATACACCAAATCACTGGCTTACGCGCTTGGTGCGGTCAAGTAAACTGGATGGATGTAATCCCATCGTGTTCTTATTCATCCGTTACACATTACGTTGCACCGGCAAAAATATTTTTAAACGGGTTATTCTCATTCGTTTGCCCTCCGAGAGGGATTGTTATGGGGGAAGGAGATTTAGGCTGCCTGGCTCGAGACAGTCAGTGCGCTTAAGGCAACGTCGCGAAAACTATACTCGCTCTGCTTCAGTCCAATTTTATCGGCGATGTTTTTGAGTTGGGTGATGAAGTTTTCTTGGTTCAGGGCTTCGAGGTCGGCGTTGGTGCAGAGTGTTTCGTAATCGGCATAAGCGTCTTTGAATTTCAAGCATGCGCCTGGCATGGGGATTAGGCGGGCGAGTGCCCAGTCTTCGACCATGCAAAGTGGGCGGGCATGGATAAGAAGTGGATCGGGCTCGTTATTATTAGCCGCTTGTGACACCGGTTTTTTAAAAATTTCGCTATGGCCGGTGGCTAAAAACAGCCCTAAGCTTGAGCCCAGCTCGACGATGACAGACAGAACGATCATGAGGCCCAGGCGGATATGATGATCGCTTACGCCAATCAGATTGGCTAATAATTGGCTTTGTGGATCACTTGATTGACCTGCGCCTTGTTGGATAAGCCTTTGTTTACGCTCTTTGACATCATTTAACGCCGCCTGGATTTCGTCGGCTTTGCGCGCTGTGGCCAGTTCGCCTTGCAGCTTAAAATACTGCGTGCAGAATGTCCGGCTTTCCGGGAGTGTGGCATCGCTGCAGCCTTTGGTGGAAGCCCAGCGTATATTTTGCTTTGCAACATTCAGCTCGGCTTCAATGGTTGGCGCAGGCCGATGTTGCGGGATTGCAGCCAAGGCATTTTGCGCCTTGGCAATATCATCCTGCACAGATATCAATTGCGCATTCAGCTTGTCTTGCCGCTCTGTGTTTTCTGTTCTGATGCTGGCGGCAAAACCGAAGGCGCTCAATAGCGAAAACCCCACAAACAGCGCCCAGACACATATCGCAGGTACGACAAACACGCGCCGCTTGTTTTGCCAGCCCCAGACAGCAAAAACCGGCAGCAAGGCTTTGAGCCCATCGGCTGCACCGGAGGCTGCGCCCAAGATCAGCGCTTCGGTTTGGTTGCGCCCCAATGATGACAGGAAAGTGATATTCATCGCCGCTGAGACGCCAATTAGAATCAGGGCGGCAACAACGCCAATGACTGTGGCCAGCGCGCGCATCATGATTTGTGAGCCTTGGTATCAAGCCCGCCGTAACAATGCTCGTAAGCATCAAGCGCCATACCTAAAAGGCGCGCTTGGCTGGTCTTGTCCCGTTTGGCGAGCGCTGTCAGCCGCCGCGCATCATCTTCATGAATGGTAAGATTTTTCTGGACGCGCTTGCCGCCAGTTTTGACTGGGCGCTGTTTCGGTTTGGCTTTTGATCGCAGATTCTTTGCAGCAAAGCGCGTTTTGAGAGCCTGAAGCTTATCGGCTGGCGGCATAGCGTTTTAGCTCCCTTATTCTCTGTTGCGATCAAAGCTGGATTTGGCGCGGTGCTTGAGCATCGCTTTTTTGGCATCGTGATTGAGAGTTTGGCTTGCGCCTTTGAGCTTGGTTTCTAACAGCTTGATGCGGGCTTCTTGCATCTCGGCTATTTTGCGTTGCATGTCTGTTGCCTCGATCCCTGGCGGGGATAAATGCAACCCGGCCTGAGGCTTGGGCCGGGTTGCTTTACGGTGGTCCAGCTCTGCGCGCGTGGCTATCCTCGCGCTAGCCGGACCGGGCTTATTGCTCATCGATCATAATCAAGCCCAGGCTCTTGCCGGACTTCCCTATTGGATGATTGCTTGCCTTTATCGCGTGTATCTTGCAGACGCTCTTGCGGCGTGCGCAGTGTCACCCGACCATTGACCGGCATGGCATCCAGCAGAACATCATGGCCCTGACCGTCTTTATGGGCGAAAGCCGCACCGACCCGGTTAAAATGGGCTTTGTTGTCCTGGCCTTCACGCACCTGATAGGCGATGTAGCTGGGTTGTTTGGGCCCGGCATCACGCCTTTCATCGCGCTCATTATTGTTGCGCTGTGGTTTGTCGTTTCTGTTGTTGTCGTATCGGCTCATAAGAACTCCTTTTCGTTTAGGTTGGTTTGTATCCGTCGATATATGCCCACATCCCGGTCTGATATTGGGGGAAAGATGCGAACTTATGAGGAACGTTTTCTTTGATCACCCGCAGCATTTTCTTTCCGCGCCAGCTTGGGAGCGACACACGATCAACGGGCGGATGATAAGGATTGGGCAGGAACCGGCCTGCCATCTCAGTGCGTGAGAAGTACGGGAATTTTTGCGCTTTGACCGGCGGCAGGTTCTTACCGGAGATAAACAGAATTTGCGTATCCTCGGCCATGGCCAGGATTTCATCGGGCGTCATCAGCTTACGATGTTGTTTGGGCCGATGCTGGGCTTTGCGGTTTAAATGCGCAATCTCATAGACTGAGCCAAACGGATCATGTGTGCCCTGGATAAAGCCTTGCAGCGCATCCATTTTTTGTTTGCGCGCCTGATCCTGAACCAGCAAAGCATCATAGGACAGCGTTTCTGAGCCAATCATATTAGAGACCAGCTCGGCGGTTTGATAATCACGCACGCCAAAGAATTGACGCATCTGGGCTGAGCCGATAAAGCTTTGCAAAGATGCAGCGCCATAATGACGGATAATTTGCCCGGCATCTTGAAAGATTGCCCAAGCACGAATGCCAGCCCCCCGGCCAAAGGTGAAGGCGCGCAAGAGCGCTTCGAATTTCCCCAGCTGCCCAGCTTCATCAACCAACAATATTACACGCGGCGCACTTGGCACCCTGCCTTTATAAAGCATGGCCACAGTGAAGAAGAGCCGTAGGAGCGGTGACCAGAGCGAGAGATATTCAGCCGGCACATTCAGGAAGATTTTGCGGGCCTGGTGCGGATCGCAAAGATCAGCCAGTGAAAAATCATCTCCGTCCAAAGCCTCCATCAGGGCCGGATCATCCAGAAACCCCAAATTGGCATAAATCTCGCCCATGATAGAGCCGAACTCTTTGGGGCTGTCTTGCTGCTTGGCGAGCATTTCACCGGCGGTGCGGCGTACATCTTCAAAACCTGAGGCCAGCATCGCTTCCAGCGTATTGGCCCAGGCATCCGGCTCAGTCTCGATGGTGTTGATCAATCGGGCCAGGCGCGGCAAGGACGTTCGTCCATTATATTCCACATCGCATTTGAGGATGGCTTCGATATATCCCCGGCTGCGCAGCTCAAAATATTTGGAATTATCGCCGCCGCTCAGCGCCACCAACGCTTCGGTGATAAACTTACAATCGGCGGCAAAAGTCGGCGCATCGCTTTTCAGGATATCCAGCGGGTTGCAGGCATGACGCGGCAGCTCCATCAACCCGAACGGATTCCAGCTATAGGCATATTCACCGTGCAGCGTATGGGCGATTTGAGAGATGGCCGCCAACTCACCGCGCGGATCAAGCGTCAGCATGCGCTGGCCTTTTGACCCGCAGACGACATTGCCCAAAAGATCGCGCAGTTTACCCGATCCAGCCCCGCCGATGGTCAGCATCGGCGCATCGCCCTCCAGGAAAAGCGGCTTACCCTCATAAAATCCGATTTGCGGGCCGCCAGGCTTGAACAACCCAGCATCACGGATATCATGGTCATCGGCAAAACGAGCCGAGCCAAAGCGATACTCTTCATTGAATGAAAGAGACATTGAAACCATCCATTGTTTATCAGAAGGAAAATCATTGCTAGAGCGTGTTGCCACTATGGCCATCGCGCAGCGAAAATGCAGATTTTCGAGAACCGTATCGCAGCGTATATTCCCATAGGTGAGAAGCGGAAAGCGCAGAAAATCTGTATTTGCAGCAAGCAGGGGGCGATAGTGTCGACGCGCTCTAAAATTATGGGCCGCCCTATCAAAAAGGAAGCGGCCCATGATTTAGACTTGCGCTTATTTGTAAACGGACGCTGTGGCTTTATGCTTCCACTTATATTTAATCTTGGACGCAATCACGAAGGCAGCCACCGCGATTAAGGCCTGTATGATAAAATGCCCGCCTTGATTAAAGGCACCAATCGCAACGAAAGAAAAAAACACGCCGACAAGCACAATAAAATGATGCAAGAACTGCAATGGCTTGTTGATGATAGTATCTGGTGTTCGTGGCATATCAGAAATCCTTATTCTGGAGTTTGGTTTCAAAGAAGCCTTGTTGCAATGGCAAGACCGCCCATAACGATGAGGGTTGCAACACTGGCCCTAGAAATAAAGAAAATGAGCAGTGCTAAAATCGCAATCCACGCCAACTCAATCACAGGAATAAGCTCGTGCCCGTAACGTGCTGCGGCAAAAGCCAAAACCCATGAGATCGTTCGGCTATAGGCTTCAGGGACAGTAAAGAAGGTCACAGCCACGGCCCCTGTATTCGCCAGCCCGGTCACCGAGCTCATAAAGATCGATTGAGTGGCCTGGCGTTGTTGTCTTTTGTCCATTTTCTTCTCCTTCTCCCTTAAACAGGCTGGACCTTCTTCAAAGCAGGATCATAAAACGAAGCGTTGTCTTTGCTGTCTGCGTGGGCTTCGTTTGATCCGCTGATCAAGGTCTTACGCCGATCCAAAAGGCTTTTGGGAAAGAGGCCGGGCAAAAGATCACATTATTTGGCAATCCATTTTGCGCGCTCGGGATAAGCAATCCGAAACATCAGATCGATGAGGCGCAGGCGCTCTAATATACGGGCTTGCGGTCGCTGTCGGGGCGCAAGATCGGCAAAAGCTAGGAAATCAGAAAGCCAGCGAAAGGAGCCATCATCATTGAAGGCGGCATCGATATCTTCATCTTCAACAACAAAGACATCACCGTTTGGCCAGCTCACTTCCCCCTCAAAACCAAATATCACATCAGCCATGGTGTTAGGGAATTCACGCCGTGATAATCCAAGGGCGCGTGAGGCAATCGCCAGCCTTTGCACATGGGAGCGCCGCGAGAGCATATCATTACAGGCAACCGTTATTTGGCGCTGCGCTGCCGGGGTAAAAACACAAGGTCTGCAGACATTATTTTTACATCGATGACAAAATACCATAATCAAAATCCTTTCTTGTTTATTGTTGCTTTAAATCGATCAAAAACCTCCTTTCCAGTTGGGGGAATATGTCCCCGTCAAGCGTTTAATAAAAAGAACATAAAGTGAACATAATGTCGCCTGCAACATGTTTTTTGCCCACCCCTTGCAACACCACAACCAGCGCGGGATAACGCGCACAAAAAAATAAATGAGGGAGCACCGACTCGCACCTCAAAAGCAAAAAGCGATTCGTTTTTTGCAAGGGCAGAGATAAAAAACGCTATGCCTACACCTACCACCGTCATAGCATTGAGGGAGTGCTATGATAGCCTTGTTGAAAAAAGCATAGGATGCTTAATAAACACGGGCGCAAACTTGCTAGGATTGGCTAGTAGATTTTTTGCTAAGGCGTTGATTTAGGAAAGAGATTAAAAAAAAACGCTCTGGGCGATTGCCCAGAAGCGTTATGTTCAGATTGATTTAATCACGATCAAAGCTTTTTGCGGCAGGGCCGGTCGATACGGCCATCCAGGCATAAAGCCAATTCCAAAAGCCGAAGCCTTGGCAGTACCCGGTCTTGCGCTCGCTGTTTTGGTAGGATGTCTGCACTAGCAATCAGATTACCAAGCCAACGGCAATGCTCCATATCTGGCAACACATCATCGACAATCGTGTCGTGCAGCTCGTAAATCTGGCCGCTTGTAAACCGGCATTCGATGTCCTCTGCATAAAGAGCATCGGCAACGAAATCTGGAATAGAGCGTCTTGGGATATTCAATGCTTTCAACCCTTGAGCGATCTTCTGAATTGTCTTCGGTTTACGCAGATACCGATCCGAAGCCACAAGAACGCGGCGTATATTATCATTGGCTGGTTTGAGATTATCAAAGAGGCAAGGCTGGTTCACAAAATACCTGCCGCAAGCGCAAAGAATTGCAGACATTATACTTCCTCATGCTTTTAAATTGAAAAAAAGCCGCGATATTCGCGACCTTTTAATCATGCAGAAGAAACCCCGCCTTAACGGGCTAGCACTGGGCGCTATCTGGGCGGATTAACTTGTGATACCTAAGCAAACATTATCCGGTTGACTAGAGAATCGCAAATATGATTCCGTTTCCCCATTGATTCGGGAGGGCGGGAATATGGCGGGTAAATCTTCGGTTATCCATTGAACAAACCTCCAAAAATCCGTCCCCTAAACAAGCAGGAGACGGATGCTTAGGAGGGCGTTCCTTGGGCGGATTATTGTAGCTCTGCCGTACAGGCTGCGTATTCCTCGACTAAACGCAGGTAGCCTGCAGGTGTGCAGCGTTCACAGAATTCAGGATAACCCATGCAGGCAAGTGCCGCCTTCAAAGCCACTGAATAACGAAAGATACGCCCCTCTAAAGCTGTATCCAGCGACCTCTTGCGAGGAGTTTTTGCACGATCTCGAATTCGAAACATTGTCTTTCGCATTTGAACACCGAAGTAACTGCAAAAAGTGATCTCTTCTCCATTTTCGTTGCGGTGTATCTTTTCAGCATCGAAATATTGTTTATTCTGATCAAAGATTTCACCTTTGATCCGTCCATTGAAATGGCTCTCAACATATCGAAAACGCGCTGGTCCCGATTGGCCACATAAACCCGCATCCACTATGGAATTATGAATGCGCGCGCATAGCGCCTCATAAAGTGGATCTGTGACAAGCTCAGAGGGATCGCAATGCACGTCACCATCACAAGCTTCTAAAATAGGAAATTTTACTGGTGCCCATTCGCCTGAAAATAGCAGGATCAAGGAGCTGTTTTTTTCATTTTGTGCATCGCGAATGACGATTTCGCTCTGTGTGCTCATTTTTTTATCTCCACGAGCTGGGAGACGACGCGCATTGTCTCAAAAGTGTTGGCCACAGTTTAAATTCGGAGCTAATGCCTAGCTCAACACAAGCTCAGTGATATTGTGCTGGAGTTTTTTTCCCAATGGCAGACCAATGTTTTTCCATTTTAAACTTATGAAATATTTGATTATTTTATACTTTAGAATTATTCTGAAGTGTGAATTCCTTTAAAAAGAAAGAGATTGAAAAAGTTGAAATTCGGGATGATCAAGACCGCCTTATTCGCCGTGAATGGGTAGCAGTTGATGACCGTTGTATACACCGCGAAGATGGCCCTGCAGTCGAAGAGTTTGATCCGGAAACTGGAAATAAAATCATTGAAATCTGGGTTAACACTCTCTTTCACGGCAAACACCGAGATGGAAATCTTCCCTCTGATCTGGATATAGATCCGTTAACGAGAGTTGTCCTCATGGAAGAGTATTATCGCTTCGGTCAACTGCATCGCGATGATGGCGGACCTGCTGAAATTTATAGAGACGCGGAAACTGGGCATATAACTTGTAAGGTTTTTCGTAGTGATGGTGCGAAACATCGCGATGGTGATTTGGCCGCAGTTCAGGAATTCAACGGATCTAGCGGACATTTGATAAGGGAAGAATTCTACCAAAAGGGTGTTTTGCATCGGGATTCTGGCCCCGCTGTTGTTGAGTATGCTTCTGATGGCAGTGTGATTTTGTCATCCCTTGAGTATTACAATTACGGCCAAAAAATTGAGCACGATCCAGCACCCTATCCTTGACACAAAATGGATAGATAAAACTCAATCTACAATTCTCTAGGGATAAGGTTTTTTATTTTGCCAAAGATTGACATAATTGATTTCTGTGGGCTGACAGCCGGAATAAATAAACGGAAATATTATGATGCTGTTAAACCTGAAATTCAGGCGTTTGCTAAAGCTAAATTCGGTCAAATTGCAAACAAAACTGCCTACGATAAGATATTTCAGTTGGCTTGGACAATTACAGGGGGTCTTGGCACTGTAGAATGTCATGACTATGAGCGTATAGTCGGAAGGATGGGTAAAGGTCGTGACGGAAAAGGCAGTGACTACAGCGCAGATAGAAAATACGCTGATTGGGCATATTATTTTTTCCTATTCGGAGAAGATTATGTTTCTCCTGCTTATGGGGACCGAATAAGCCAGCGCCTCTTCGGCGAGCATTTCTATGATCACTTCATAGATTTCATGCGCTTGAAAAATATTTCGCGTCCCAATCGGTACCCACCTTTGCAAAAAGTTGATTTTGGGTCATTTACGGTTTTTCTTGACAAAGATGCAAGCACACAGCCTTTGCCACTTTGGTCGAAAAAACAGCCTGTACTTATGACTGAAAACGGGCCCGACATCTTTGCAGCTCTCCATTGGAAAACCCATTTGACAAAGCTTTTCGGCAGAAACAAAGAGAAAGAAGAAATCATAAAGTGGGCACGCGATCCAGACACGAAAGAAATTAAGGTCATGCTTATATCTGGCCCTGGAGGTTCTGGGAAGTCTCGCTTAGCCGGCGAGGTAGTCGGTGAGCTAATCCGAAAACACAATTGGTCAGGCGGATTTCCTGTATTCGAACAATCAATTGCAGGCGATAACTACGATGGCAGCGGTAATGGCGTTGTAGTTGTCATCGACTACCCTGAAGAAGATAGTGACCAAGTCGATGTAATCTTAAAAAGAGCTGGTAAGGAAACCCAATATAAAAAACCTGTTCGAATTATTCTAACATCCCGCGAAAATCAAGAAGCTTGGAAAAGGCGTCTCAATAGGAATGTCTTGGTCCGTTTTAGAGAGATTTCACTGCAGGATAGCCATTTTTTTAGTAATCAAGCTAGTATTAAAAAAAGATCTGAAGAAGTAGCTTGTGATCTCGCCTGTGAAGCATTGAAGAAATACGCAAAGCTCATAGGATATGAGAATAGAATATACGATAGAATTGAAGCATGGATAGGCAAAGATAAAAGTCATCTTATTCCACTTAATATATTGGCCGCCTCGGTTCATGCCATTCTCGATCCTGAATCTGCCTTTAAACTTGGAAGTAGGGACATTTTATTAAAGCTTGCAGATATTGAGCTTAAACGCGTGCGTTTTTATTCAAAGCGTGAGTTCGACGAACCTTATGTTTTGGAAAAAATCTTGGCTCTTTCCATTTTTGTCAAGTCAGGGCTTTCTTCAGAAATTATTTACACGCTCGGTGAAATATCTATCTGCAGTACAAAACGTGGCAATTCTGTGTTAGAGGCTACACGTGCAACTCCTTTTTGGAAAAAGAGGCAAGCAGAAAAGAATGGCTACCTACCAAGTTTAGAACCAGACCTAGTCGCGGTAGCATTTTTCTTAAGAGTCTTCTTTGACGAAGAGCCTTCTCCAGCACTGCAATATTGGCTCCTTCCTCTTGCATTGGAGGCAAAAGGAACCTTCACGGATATATTAAGCCGTACTATGATGGACATCTATTTTTTTGGTAAAGAGCATGCAGATGACCTATTGCAATGCTGCCTTGAAATGATCGACCACGTACCTGATTATCGTACAACTTTAATGGACATGGTTTGTAGACCGCGATCAAAGCTAGTTGCAAAGTTTACACTCAAGATCAGTGATCGGCTTGTTGATATCGGTGTTGGTATGGTCAGAACTCCATACTTAATGGAAGCTAGGTCAGAAATATTTCATGATCTTGGAAAACTAGATGATGCTTTGGAGGCTTCTGATAAAGCCTTGTATTTCTTCAGATTTCTTTCTGATTTTAGCAAAGGCCCATCCGAACATAAGCCAAATTCTTTTGATGTCGATTTAGCCTTTTCACTAAACAGTCGCTCAGGTCTCTTGTCAGATCTCGGTAAAGAAAAAGAAGCTTACGATGCTATTTATGAGGCGGTGCAAATAAGACGGCGTTTGTTCAAAAATGGAGCTGACTATGTTGCTGAAGATTTAGCATTGTCTTTAATTAATATGTCAAATAGGCTAATGAAATTAAACCGTTATAAAGAAGCAATCCCTGTGATAGAAGAGTGTGTGAATATACACAAAAATTTACATTACTTTAAAAATGATGCCCCAACTCTTGATCTTGCCTTAGCTTATCATGCTCGGACCAATCTATATTTCGGCTTAAACCAGATTGAGAGTGCTTACATAAGTGCGGAACAGGCTGTTATTGCTTTTAGAAATATTGCAGAGGAATACCCAGATAGATTTAACTCTTTACTAGCTGCAGCACTTGGAAATAAAGCCAAGGCACTTTCGCAAAAAGAGTATTTTGAAGCATCACAGCAAACAGTTAATGAGGCAATTTCGATAAGAAAAGACTTGTTTGACATGGAGCCTGCTAGCTTTGCTATGGATTTCCTCAGTTCATTGGCTATAAAGTCTAGTATACTCTTTGAATCGGGGGATATGAGAGGCGCATTAAATGCAGTTGATCAGGCTAAAGAAGTATACTTTTCGTCCACAAGAAATTCAAAAATCTCCTTCTTGTATGCGGAAACGATAAATTTTAAAGGCATAATTTTTTATTTATTATCCAAATGGGAAGAGAGTGCTGCAAATTTCGATGAAGCAGGTAGTTTGATACATAAAATAGAAGATATTAAACTTAAACAGAGGTTATGCTTGAAAATTTGTTGCTCATTTAATCTTTGTACAGTTGCCAAAAAACTTAAAGAAGTTGATAAAATAAGAGAACTAGTCGAAAGCAACGATGAAATCTTTGAATATTTGCAAGATAGTTTACCAGAAAGTCTGATCTATAAATTTCAATATCTAGCAGAATGTTTGTTGGAATCTAACAATAATACAGCTTTAGAAAAACTAGATCAGTATGAATTGGCGCCAGAAAAATTTCCAGAATTTTATGATGATTAAAGATTTTGTGACGTTGTACTCCGAATATGAATTACAATCCTGTGATCGGGGGCAAATTGCCAAAGATTTGCCTGATCCAATTCATTCGCCGGGTCAAAATGAAAATCGGCCAGTCAATTATTGCGGAAATATATCAGAATAAACCGATGTTACATTAGGTGCCGATGATCCAAATATGAAACAGCACTGACACGCAAATCTGCCCCGTCTCTATGGACAAACGGCAATGAAAAGTGAGGTTTTAGTCGTTCCGCAAGATGTGTGCTGTGTAATACACAGCACCGCTCACTCTCTCCGCTTCGCTGCGTTCGGCAAGGGGGCCATGCTGGCCCCCGTTGCATCCCCCTTGCTCTCAAGATGGCAGCACCATGCTACAAGATTGATAGCTCAACATTTAGCCCGTTTTATTCATGGCGCGCCAATAAATCACTCGAACATTCGCAACGAATC
>CAWUJS010000037.1:0-17545 GCA_963922705.1 uncultured Alphaproteobacteria bacterium
TTCTCACCAAGCATGTGCGTGTAGATTTGCGTGGTTGCAATATCAGCATGGCCGAGCATTTTCTGAACGCTGCGAAGGTCTGCACCACGGCTCAAGAGATGTGTTGCAAAAGCGTGACGAAGAATATGCGGGCTAACCTTACCTTCTTCGATCTCAGCGGCACGTGCCAAATCTTTTAGCAATTGTGCAAAACGTTGGCGTGTCAGGTGACCGCTTGTTGATGTTCTGGATGGAAACACCGCTTTTTCCTGTAGCGCCTGGTTTTCAGGGCCGATGAAGGTCTTGCGAACTCTAAGATACTTTTCCAAAGCAGCTTGAGCCGGCTCGGATAACGGAACCATACGATCACGACCAGCTTTACCAGTGATGATGAGAAACTGGTTATCTTCACCAAGCGCAGACATTGGAAGTCCGACAAGTTCAGAGACGCGCAGTCCGCTTGCGTATAGGATCTCAAGAAGCGCGACAAGACGAATGCTTTCGGGCTTTCCGCCTTTTCCTGCTGTTTCGATAAGTTTGTCAACTTCGCCCTCTGAAAGGGTCTTTGGCAAAGTGCGTGTTTGCTTTGGACTTTCAATGTTTGATGTTGGATCTTCTTCGCGAAGCCCTTCTGTGATCAAGTAGCGGTAATACTGGCGAAGTGCGGACAAACGACGCGCCACAGTACGTGATGCGATCAGAGTGTTTTTGTTGCCTTTCGTGTTTTTCTTGCCTGCAAGATCCTTGAGATAAGCTTTGAGCTGATCTGTTGTAGCAACATTGATCTCAATGCTGAATACGTTGCGCAAATGAACGCTCACATCAGCCAAGTCGCGCCAGTAAGCCTGACGTGTGTTAAACGCTGCTCCGCGTTCTGTTGTTAGCATTTCAAGAAATGCATCCACTGTAGGGTGCAAATCTGGTTTGGGCATTGCTGGACGGCCTGGTTTTGCCATAGTCTTTCTCCTTAAATATTAGTTTTTAATCCCCAATTAGACGTTCAATCGTCATTTTTCGAGAAGTTTCATATAATTTAACACTTTCAAGCGCTTCGATATTGCTTGTGTACAAGTCCTTATCGATTGCTCTTATGGACTGATCAAACATTATCGATACACTCAAAAAAGCAATTTCAATTACAGATTCTCGTTTCGAAAGCTGTTTGAATTTCTTTTTTATATTCAAAACTGCTTCTTCAGAGTTTGCAATATCAGCACTTTTTTCATAAGCGTTAGTCGCATTATCAACATCCAAAACCCCTTTGTCAACATTTTCAATAACGTTTTTTTCATTATTTTCCTTCCCTTTATGAAAAGTATTGATTTTGTGCATTATTTGCATAAAATCATGGCTTTTGGGCATTTTTAAGATGAGAGGAATCGTATTCATCGTCATCAAAAAATCGTCATTTTCGAGATTTTTTTTAGAATTTTGGATGTAATTTTCGATTATTTGCGGATTTACGGATTCGTTTGTGCGGTAAAAAAGGTTCAAAATAACCTTCATCTGATTCGCCGATATTTCTTTAAGGGAAGATTCTGATAAAAATTCTACAAAAGGGGTGAGTGCAGAGTATCCGATTTCATCCTTTAAATTGATGGCCTCGCGTAAAAGATCATGAAAAGCGTCTGGATCGTCAGTATCTAACAATGCGTTATATAGAAATGCTATGTTCTGAAATACCTTCGAATCAGTTTTATTTTCTTTATAAATGGCTGCGATTTTATGGTGATCGACCAATCCCCATTCATAAGCTTTGAGTGTCAGCTTCAAGAGGTCATCACCTCTGAGTGTTTCCATACGCAAAATAGCTGCAATGTCTTGCGGTGGAATATTTTCCAGTAGCTCCTTTGTGATTGCCGGAACTTCTATTTTTTGTTCTGCGATTAATACGTTTTGTTCAAGAAGGCTGAGTTCTGACCAGTCTTTCATGGAATAGGGGAAGATAAAATTAGGATTAAAAGCAAGGCTGCGCAAAATGTCGTATTCAGAGCGTTCCAGCAATTCCTGTACATCTTTTGAAGGCCGTTCAGAGAGCGTATAATTACAGTAAGCCATGAAAGATGGCCAAAAGCGGTCACGCATATTCATATTGCGCAGTGTTTTCAGTTCAAGACAGGCAATTGATTTCTCACCGCTTGCCAGCATGGCTAAAATACCGGCTTTGGTGATGGCTTCATGTTCGGGTGTTTCAATGGCTACGGAGTAAAGCTCATATGCTTCTTTAAAAAAACCGCCTTCCATGAGTTTATAGATGCGCAGTGTGAGTAAATCTTCACCTATGGCAACATCTTCATAATCATCAAGCTGATCTGTGTTGCTTTCACTTAACAGGATGGCTTTGATTAAGTCACGTATAGCCGGGCTGCGGGAATTAGCCGGCATGTTTTGGAGGTGTTCGGTGATATCAGCGCGTTTTGACCCTTTCCACATATCAGGAGCAAGTGCGTCTTCGGAACCGGTTGGACGCAGGCCTGCACCTTCTATGATGGTGAAGTCTTCCATTGCGTTATCTGCTTTTGCAAGGGGTGCAAAGGCTAATAAGCATAGCAGTGTAAGGTATATAAGCTGCATGACCATTATTGTTTCGTTTTAAAGTCTTCGTAGGTGACAGTGTTTTCGAATTTTTGCTGATCAATGGGAGCGTCCATCATGGACAGGGCTACAATAGCTGCGATGCATGTTGTGAATAAAATTAAAACCAGTGTTGATAAAAGTTTGGGCATTTTTTCTTGATCCTCACCCTCGTTACGTTACATATGTTTGGAAATAATAATGCTTACAATCATCATAGATCAATCCGATTACACGAAAACGTGAACTTAGACACAAAAAACATAGAAACAAAGCTGCGCAAGCCTATCGTTTTGATAGGGATGATGGGGACTGGCAAAACCCATATTGGGAAGATGCTTGCCGATGCTATGGCAGTCGCCTTTTATGATAGTGATAAGGTTATTGAAGAGCGTGGTGGGCTGACAATTAATGAAATTTTTGAGCTATACGGCGAAGCGCGTTTTCGAGAATCAGAAGAAAAGACGATTTTAGAGCTTCTTGAAAAAGATCTTTGTGTTATTGCGACGGGCGGGGGAGCGCCTGTGAATCGTAATGTGCTTGAGGCGATTAAACGTGGTTCTGTTTCTATCTGGCTCAAAAGTGATGTTGATTTGATTTATGAGCGTATTAAGCAGTCCAAAAACCGTCCTTTGTTACAGGCTAAAGATCCGAAAGCGGTGTTGGAAGACTTGCTTACCAAGCGGGAAGAATATTATGCACAGGCAGATATTTGTATTGAAATTAAGGAGAATAATGCTGGTAAGATTTTATCAGAAATCATTGAAGCGCTAGCTAATATATTATAGCGTCTTTATTTATGACTGAAAATATTGAAACAAAAATCCTGACGATTGATCTGCAAAACCATTCCTATGATATCTTTATCGGGGATGGCTTACTATTCAGAACTGCAGAATTACTGCCGGATCAGGTGATGGGACGTAGCGTTTTTATCATCACAGATAGCAATGTTGAGCCATATGCAAAAAATATTGAGACGATTATGCATGATAATCGGGCGCGGCAGGTGCATATGATTGTTCTGGAACCCGGTGAGGGAACTAAATCATTTGAGAATACACAGCGTGTCACGGAATGGATGCTGGAAAATGATCTCAATCGTAATTCATATGTGTTTGCCGTTGGTGGGGGCGTGATTGGTGATTTGGCAGGGTTTTGCGCATCGATTGCTATGCGCGGCGTATCCTATATTCAAATTCCAACGAGTTTATTAGCGCAGGTGGATAGCTCGGTTGGCGGTAAAACCGGGATTAACACATCGCAGGGTAAAAACCTGATTGGGAGTTTTTATCAGCCATTTAGTGTGATTGCCGATTTGGATGTTTTAAAAACTTTGCCGAAGAGGGAATTACTTGCTGGTTATGCCGAAATTGTTAAATATGGCCTGATTAAGGATCAACCCTTTTTCGAATGGCTTGAGGCCAATGGGGAGGCGGTTTGTAATCTGGATATTCAAGCGCTTGCCTATGCTGTTGAGACGTGCTGTAGGGCAAAGGCGGCGATTGTGGAAGCCGATGAAAAAGAGCATGGTGTTCGGGCGCTTTTGAATCTTGGGCATACATTCGGACATGCGTTGGAAACTGCGGCGGGATATGATGGTTCTTTATTGCATGGCGAAGGGGTTGCGATTGGGATTATCCTTGCTTACGAGCTATCGGCGGCCATGGGGTTATGCCCGCAAGGTGATATAGAGCGGGTGGAGAATCATTTTCTTGCCGTAGGTTTGCCAACACGCGTTCATCAGATTGAAAATTTCAGGGCGGATATTGAAAGCCTTATGGCGACAATGCGCCGCGATAAAAAGGCGCGTAGTGGAAAAATGGTTTTTATTCTGAGCAATGCAATTGGTGATGCCTTTGTCAGTCATGATGTTGAAGAAGAAACTGTACGTGAAGTTTTGCGTCAAGCGCTTGGCGGCGATACGATTAATACAGGTAATTTAGACAGGGAGGCTATGAAGTCAGAATGGAAATCGGCATTCTCCTCCCAAGTATAGCAATTATTGTTTTGCTCTTTTTCTCCGGATTTTTCTCAGGGTCTGAGACGGCTTTAACGGCGGCATCAAAGGCGCGCATGCTCAATCGTGAGAAAGAGGGCGATAAAAAAGCTGCGCTTGTGAATAAAATTCGTGAGAAAAAAGACCGCCTGATTGGTGCGCTTTTGCTGGGTAATAATCTGGTGAATATTCTTGCCTCTGCGCTGGCGACATCTGTTTTAATTAAGATATTTGGCGAGGCGGGGGTTGTTTATGCGACGCTGACCATGACATTGCTGGTTTTAATTTTTGCAGAAGTCTTGCCAAAAACCTATGCGCTGCATCATGCGGAAACGATGTCCATGTTTATCGCGCCGATTATTCGCGTGGTAGTATGGGTTTTTGCGCCTATAACCGAGGCGGTGACATGGATTGTCAGGAATGTTTTGCGGCTTTTCGGCGTTGATATTTTCAAAGTGAAAACAGGATCGCATTTGGAACTTTTGCGCGGCGCGATTGAGATGCATGACGGGCCGGAAGAAGAAACACAAGAGCAGCGTGCTATGCTGCGTTCTATTCTTGATTTGGCTGATGTCGATCTTGAAGAGATTATGGTGCACCGTAAAAATGTATCCATGATCAATGGAGATGATTCGATAAAAGATATTGTTAAACAGGTGCTTGATAGTCCCTATACGCGGATGCCTGTCTGGCGAGAAAAGCCCGATGATATTATCGGCGTTATTCATTCCAAAATGGTATTACAGGAATTACATGAAGCAAAAGGGCGTGTGGATGATATAGAGCTGCAAAATATCATGATGAATCCGCGTTTTGTTCCTGAAAGCACGCATCTTTATGATCAGCTTCAACATTTTCGAGCGAAAAAAGAGCATTTTGCTGTTGTGGTTGATGAATATGGATCTTTTATGGGCATTGTGACGATGGAAGATATTTTAGAGGAAATCGTCGGTGAAATTGATGATGAGCATGATCAGAATGTGCCGGGTGTGCGTCAACTGTCCAGAGGCGCGTTGATGGTTGAAGGCTCGGTCACTATTCGGGATTTAAACCGGGAATTTGACTGGAGCTTGCCGGATGAGGATTATGCCACGATTGCGGGGCTTATTTTGCATGAAAGCCAAACGATCCCGGATGTCGGACAAAGCTTTATGTTCCATGGATTCCGGTTTGATATTGTTCGCCGTCAGCGCAATCAGATTACGCGCATGCGTTTGACGCCGCCTGATTGATGGGTATCTTGCTGCGTTAAAATCAACATTTCCGATGGTGGGCGCGGAGAGACTCGAACTCTCACGCTCTAAGAGCATTGGATTTTGAATCCAACGTGTCTACCATTCCACCACGCGCCCGATTACAACAATTGCGACAAATAAGTAATGGATTGCAACAGTTTCAATGTTTTTTGAGAAAGTGGATTAAAATCTACGCGCGTCTACAAAACCTAACTATTGACATAGCGCATAAAAAGTTCTACATATTACTAAATGCTTATAACAAAGAAACTACCACCTAGCGACGATTTTTATCGCGTAGATCAAGATCGAGTTATTATCACTGAGGATACTGAGCTACGAACCAGTGGAATGACAACATGTTCAGCTATTCTTGTAAAACAAGGGTCTAAGAGACTTTTGGCACATATCGCTGGTGGCTCAGATGCCCCTTCCAAAATAAACCAGCTTGAAAATTGCATTCGTGAAAATTTTGATTTAAGCGACCCTGGCCTGGAAATTGTAACCGTGCCTGGGGATGGTATGGAACCAACAACCCAAAGCATGGCGATCCTCAATAAAACCTGTGAACAATTGGGCATTCAACCTAAACAGTTTAATATCTATTCCAGTTATTATAACGACTTAGTTTTCGATAAAACAGGCGCGACTTGGGAAACACCTAAAATCCGAACGCCCAAAGAAAAACAGCTTGATCGAGGGGGATTAAAATATAAGTTTTGTTTTAATGTTACCCCTGAACACGTAAGAACAAATGCTACTGGCCAGATAGAAATGTATTCACCTCATGCAGACAGATGGGATGTTATGCGAGATGCCATATTGGACAAAAGTTATTATCCTGATGAAGACACTCGTGCTTATGAGGACCCAGATGGAACGATGATTGGAATTTATCGACCTGATTAGGGTTGAAAAAATACAACGAGCCTATGGGCAAATATACTTTGCTAAATTTGTTTCAGTTTAAAATCAACATACTATTAAAATATAAACACAATCCTCTTTAAGTGGGTTTTTCTCTTTGTAATAACGATTGTATGATCTCAATATTACGACGTAAATGTTTTGGGTTAATTGTTCCTACTATGGCACTGCTGCTCCCATCATGTGAGAGCGCAAAGCGAAAAGCCTCTTTTGTGTCCATATTATGCCCACTGGAAAGCACTTTTTTGAGCAGAACGCCCTTATTATGCTGCGCAGCATAATCCAGAACGGGTTTTTCATCCGTGTAATCGGGATTATAACTCGCCATCACGACATCCATCAGTTTCAGCGTTTTAATACCGCCATCTGCTGTTTTTGTAGAGGCGCCAATGGCTTTGACCAGTCCGCGTTGCTTGAAATGCTGCATTTTTGTGAGGAGTGAATCATTGTTGAGAATATCGAGATCATGGCCGTCAGAATGAATGAGGAGAATGTCTATATAATCAGTTTGCAGGCGCTTCAGGCTTCGCTCCAGGCTCATTTCGAAATGGTCTGGTGTGAAATGGTATGAGGATTGATTATTTTCAAATTCCTCGCCGACTTTTCCGACGATCACCCAGTCATCCCTTTGGCCTTTTAAAAGCCGTCCCAGGCGTTCTTCGGAGAGGCCGTAGGCGGGGGCGGTGTCGATGATGTTTACCCCTAAATCTTTTGCCAGCGCGAGCAGGTTGGCTAACTCTGATTCTTCTGGCAGGTCAAAGGGGTTTGGGTATTTTACGCCTGTATTACGCCCAAATTTGGTCGTGCCGAGGCCGTAAGGGGAGACTTTTATGCCTGTATCGCCGAGTTTTCTTAATTGCATAGTGCTTTCCTAACTGTCATTACGAGGAACGTATGTGACGAAGTAATCCATATATTATGCGAGATAGATTGCCGCGCTCGTTTTACGCGCTCGCAATGACGTGTTCATTTTAAAGTTTAACCCACGTCGCATCATCCCAAGGTGTTGTCGTGATTGAAACAGGTTTGAGGGCAGAAAAATCCGTTTGCGTATTGGATGGTTCAATATCCAGCCAATCCACAACCATATCAGATAGCATAGGCGCAAAGGTTAGCTTTGTCGGCCAGCAATAAAGCGTATCTCCGGCTGTATGGATGGTCGGCGTATCCGGCATCCAGCCTTGTGTATCTGACTTTCCTTCAATCCGGTCAATCGGCAGCGTGGCATATTCAAAGCCGGATGTATCAATATCGGGAAGATATTTTGCAAGCGCATCTTTCATGGCGTCATAAACCTCTTGCGGGGGTGCCTCTTTGGCGCGTTCTGCGACCTGACCGCCCATATACCAGATCAGAGAGCCATCTTGCATGGTGTGCGTTGTAACTGTCGCGACAGGCTTATCGGATTTGCCAACCATATGCGCGTAAAGCGGGAAGGGGGCGTTTTTAATCATGCCCATCAAAAGCGGGCGCGCCTGAGTTTTCAGGCCGTCATCATGCGCATTTATTTTTGCAAAGGATAAATTCCCCGCAGCGCTTGTATAAATGATGCGTTTAGCCTTAATGGGCGTATCGGGGTTTTGACGGATGCAATCCTGATAGGGTTGCGCCAGCGCGTGCAGAACGCTTGGGATATCCAGAACGGGCTCATCCATATAAATGACGGAGCCTTTGAAGCCCGTCTTTAGAATTTCTTCAGGCCATTCATTGCGCGGTATATCACGAACATTCCCGCCAAGTGCTTTTTTGGTGACAAGCTTAACGAGGCCGCCCATAAATCCCGATGGGATCATGAGATATTGCGAAGAGGCGCTCATATTTGCATGTGAGAGATCAACAGGCCCATGACCATTGAGCGCGTCACGCCATAAATCCGGCATGGCCGATATGGATTTGGCAAGCGCGTTGATTTGCCCGGCAAAGGCATATTTCAGGCCGGAATGGATAATCCCTTGGGAGGCGATTGTCTGCCCGCATCCTATGGCTTTGTTTTCAAGCAACAGAACATCATAGCCCATACGTTTTAGGCGATTGAATACCCATAGCCCGGCTATTCCTGCGCCATAAATAATAATGTCGGGTGTGTGAGTCATAGAGAATTTATACCATTAGAATGACGTCATTGCGAGCAACTTTGAAGCAATCCATTCATCGTTAAGGAGATTGCCGCGTCAGCCTTCGGCTTCCTCGCAATGACAATCTCGTTTTATCCGTCATTGCGAGTGCAAGCGAAGCAATCCACGGTGTTAACGTCAAATTGCTTCGTAAAGCTCCTCGCAATGACAATGAATGTTCATTGTGCTTTTATTATTCGTTCCAGATAGTAACGATCTTTATCTTGCTCATAGATTTCGAAGCCAAGCTTTCTATACAATTTTATTGCAGGATTGACACGTAAAACAATAAGTTTGATCGGAAGTTTTAGCTGTTCAGCTTCGTGAATGATTTCATAAAGTATATGCTGTCCAATTCCTTGACCTTGAAATTTTTTATCAATGTAAATTTGATCCAAAAAGATATGATCGCTTCGATCCTGAATGCAAAGAAAGCCAATGTTTTCATTATTTTTTGTAATGATACTGCGCTTGCCATTTCTATGATCAATACGGTCAAAGCACGCTTTTCGGTCTTTTTCATCAGACCATGTTTTGTCAATGTAAGGACCGACTGTCTCAAGGGTGAGCGTCTTGACGAAATGTTCATCGTCTTCGTGAACGGGTTTTAATCTTATGTCTGGTGGGGTGTTCATAAGGATTTATACCATTAGAATGACGTCATTGCGAGCAACTTTGAAGCAATCTATTCATCGTTAAGGAGATTGCCACGTCAGCCTTCGGCTTCCTCGCAATGACAATCTCGTTTTATCCGTCATTGCGAGCGCAGCGAAGCAATCCACGGTGTTAACGTCAAATGCAGGAGATGGATTGCTTCGTCACTAAAGCTCCTCGCAATGACAATGAATGTTCAATCAAAAACTTGCGGCGATTTTGCCGTGGCAGTGTTTATATTTCTTACCGGAACCACAGGGGCAAGGGGCGTTGCGTGCGACTTTACCCCATGTTGATGGATCGTTTTTATCAAAGGCTTTTTTGGATGGGTATTGAATGGTCTTCCCTGTTTCTTGCGGTTTTGCTTGAGGCTGTGCGCCCGTTCCCATGAGAGCAGGGTCTTCGCGGGTTTCATGTGCTTGCTGTTCATTGTGCCTGCCCATGCCCGGAATGAAGAGGCTGCGCCCGCTTGCACCATCCTCGATACTGATTTCCACAAAGCTGAGCGTCATTGTGATGGTATCGTTAAGCTGATCGAGCATGGTTTCAAACATACCGAATGCTTCGGCTTTATATTCATTGAGCGGGTCGCGTTGTCCGAAGGCACGTAAATTAATCCCCTGACGCAGATGATCGAGATTCAAAAGATGCTCTTTCCAATGTTGATCAAGGATTTGCAGGGCGATGCCTTTTTCAATGCGCCGCCAGGTATCCGCACCTGTATTGGCAACTTTTTCCGCCATGCGTTTATCGGATGCGTCAAGAATACGCTCCAGCATTTCAGAATCGGCGATTCCTTCTTCTTTTGCCCAGTCTTCAACGGGAAGATCCATGGCAAGGAGGCGCTGTAATTCGGTGTCCAGTGCCTCGATATCCCATTTCTCGGCATAAGCACCGGGGGGGATGGTGGCGCGGACGGTATCTTCGATAACGCCGTGGCGCATATCTTTGATGGTCTCGCCGATATCTTCGGCTTCCATAAGCTCGCGGCGCTGCTCATAGATGACTTTGCGCTGATCATTCATCACATTGTCGAATTTGAGGAGGTTTTTACGCACTTCAAAATGCATGCCCTCGACTTTGCCTTGTGCACGTTCCAGCATTTTTGAAATCAAGGGGTGTTCGAGGGCTTCACCTTCTTCAAGGCCGATTTTCGTGTTATTCAAAAGCCCTTCGAGCTTATCGCCTGCGAAAATGCGCATGAGGTCATCTTCGACGGATAGGAAGAACATGGATGCGCCGGGATCGCCTTGGCGCCCGGATCGCCCGCGAAGCTGGTTATCAATACGGCGGGATTCGTGGCGCTCTGTTCCGATAATATAGAGACCGCCAGCATCCAGCACTTTTTGCTTATCCTCGGCGATTTCCTGCTCAATTTTTGCAATGGCTTTGTCGCGTTTATCATCGTTCAGATCATTGGCGATTTCTTCCTCAATCCGCATGTCCAGATTACCGCCAAGCTTAATATCCGTTCCGCGCCCCGCCATATTGGTTGCGATGGTGATTGCTCCGGGGCGGCCTGCCTGCGCGACGATATAAGCCTCTTTTTCATGCTGACGGGCATTGAGGACATTATGCTTGATTTTCTCTTTTTTCAGGCGCTTGGATAGCTCTTCTGATTTTT
This sequence comes from uncultured Alphaproteobacteria bacterium, assembly GCA_963922705.1. Classification (GTDB taxonomy): domain Bacteria; phylum Pseudomonadota; class Alphaproteobacteria; order Micavibrionales; family Micavibrionaceae; genus TMED27. Next base: position 11,107 of record CAWUJS010000037.1, read on the forward strand.
CAATCGAGACAGTCCCGACAAGGGCAGGTTGCCCGCGTTCCTGACACTCACGAATAAGGGCGACGAGCGCATCCTCTTTTTCCGCAAGAGAACGGTAGATTTTATCCTGATGATCAAGGCGTTGAACAGGCGTGTGAGTTGGGATAGACACAACGCCGAGATTATAAATTTCTGCAAATTCCCCGGCTTCTGTCATGGCTGTTCCGGTCATGCCTGAAAGTTTGGGGTAGAGGCGGAAATAATTCTGGAAGGTGATCGAGGCCAGCGTTTGGTTTTCTGTTTGAATATCCACGCTTTCCTTGGCTTCGATAGCCTGATGCAGTCCTTCGGAAAGGCGGCGACCATCCATCATGCGGCCTGTAAACTCATCGATTAGAATGACACGGCCATCCTTGACGATGTAATCCTTTTCCGCATGGAAAAGCTTATGGGCGCGTAAAGCCTGATTGACGTGATGCACAAGGGAGATATTGGCGATATCGTACATGGAACCTTCGGTGATAAAGCCATGTTCTTCGAGGAGGGCTTCTATACGCTCGCTGCCATCGTCATTCAGCACAATGGTCTTGTGCTTTTCATCCATCTCGTAATGTGTGTCTTCGAGGAGTGGGATAAGTTTATCGATTTTGACGTACATTTCCGTGGCTGAATCTGAAGGGCCGGAAATGATGAGTGGTGTCCGTGCTTCATCAATAAGGATCGAATCAACTTCATCGACAATGGCAAAGTTGAAATCACGCTGCACCATTTGTGAGAGCGAGAATTTCATATTATCGCGCAAATAATCAAAGCCGAATTCGTTATTCGTGCCATATGTCACATCGCAAGCATAAGCGGCACGACGGGCTTCTTCGCCAATATTATTGGTAATACAGCCGCAGGTGAGGCCAAGGAAATTATAGATTTTACCCATCCATTCTGCATCACGGGAAGCCAGATAGTCATTAACCGTGACAATATGTACGCCCTTGCCGGAAATTGCATTCAAATAAGCGGGCAGGGTGGCAACAAGCGTTTTCCCTTCACCTGTTTTCATTTCAGAAATCTTGCCTTGATGGAGGACAATGCCGCCGATTAATTGCACATCATAAGGGCGAAGACCCAAAACGCGCTTGGAGGCTTCACGGACAACGGCAAAGGCTTCGTGCAGCAGAGAATCCAGAGATTCACCGTTTTCGATGCGCTCTCGGAAAAGGGCGGTTTGCCCTTGCAGCTCTTCATCGCTCATCGCCTCATATTGAGGCTCAAGCGCATTGATGGGGGCAACGTGCTTTTGAACCTGTTTCAGGGCGCGATCATTAGACGATCCGAATAATTTCGTGGCAAAGCCTAGAACCATTTCAACTCCATTAAATTTCTTCAAACAACATGGTATAAGCACTGTTAGGAATAAGGTCAATATCACTCTTGAAAAGCTTTTGGGACTTGTCTAGTGTTCGGGTTTATTTATCGCGAAAGGGATTTTAATCATGAAATGTGAAAATAATATGCAGGAACGTGGAAATAGTATTGTTATTATTTTGGTTGTTCTTGTTGTTGCTGCGCTTGGCGGGATGGCATATTTTTCCGGTCATCTGGTTCAAGAGGAGAGAACAGAAGGGCAGGCTGTCGCTGAAGAAGTTGAAGTTTCAGGCGAGGATTCGGCAGAAATTTCTGAGCCTATACAAGCGCCTGCGCCTGTTCCCGAGACAGAAATTAAGCCAGGCAATCCAGTTGTTGCGGTTATTGGCGATCAAGATGTAACACGCATTGATGTTTTGAATTTTATGCAAACGCTTCCAGCAGAAACGCGTCAGCTTCCGATGGATCAGCTTTTCCCGCTTGTGCAAAATCAGTTGATTAATATGAGTCTGGTGAAAGAAAAATCAGCAACAGTCAATTTGGATGATGATCCTCTTGTAAAACAGCAGCTAGAGCTTGCGAAACAAAATATTGTCCCTGTTGTTTTTATGCAGCGTGAGGTTGAAAAAGTTTTGGATGAGGAGAGGCTTAAGGCGGAATATGATACTTATGTTGCAAATTTTCCTAATATAGAAGAGGCAAAAGCACGCCATATCTTGGTTGAAGACGAAGCTTTGGCTAAAGATATTATTAGCCAAATTTCAGGCGGAGCGTCATTTGAAGCGCTTGCCAAAGAGCATTCCATTGATGCTACGGCTGAAAAAGGTGGTGAGCTTGGCTATTTTGCAAAAGGAGATGTTGTGCCGGAATTCGCTGAAGCGGCTTTTGCGCAAGAGATTAATGCTGTGTCAGAAATGCCGGTTAAAAGCGATTTTGGTTTTCACATCATTAAAGTTGAAGAGCGTCGTCAGCGTCCGCCGGCTGATTTTGAAACGGCAAAGCCTTTTCTTGTTGGTCAATTACGCAATGAGGTGACCAATGAAATCATTGAACAATGGCGTGAAGAGGCAGGTGTGAAGCTGTTTGATATTAATGGAGAGGCACTTGAGCCAGCTGCTGATGATGCGCTCCTTGTTGAATAACGAAAAAGCATTATTTCGGGCGTATACGATAAATCTTTTTGCTAATTCTGAGATTGCCGCGTCGAAGCTGCGCTTCTCCTCGCAATGACAAGAGGTAAGATCAAATGTCCTGTCAAGAAGCATTATCAAAGCCAAAACCGGAAGCGCCGGATTTGCCGATTATTCTGGTTGCTGCTGCTGCTATTATCAATGACAAAAACGAGGTTTTGCTTGCGCAAAGACCGGAAGGGAAATCCATGGCTGGGCTGTGGGAATTTCCCGGCGGAAAAGTTGAGCAGGGGGAGACTCCTGAATTTGCGTTGATGCGGGAATTGGAAGAAGAATTGGGGATTGAAACGCGCCCGACATGCTATCACCCGATCGCGTTTGCGTCCCATTCCTACGATGATTTTCACCTTTTGATGCCTGTTTTTGCTTTGCGTATTTGGAAAGGGGACATTGAACCGAAAGAGCATAAGGCGCTGGCTTGGGTGCATCCGCTGAAAATGCCGCAATATGATATGCCTGAGGCTGATATCCCCCTCATTGCGACATTGCGTGATTTGTTGTAGTGAATCCGTCATTCTAAGGTTTTGCCGAGGAATTTCTCTGATAATCATGAGATCCCTCCGCTACGCTTTCGGGATGACAGAAAAAATCTATACTCTTCTCTATCTATATGTGGTTAAAAATAAATCATGACCATTTCATCCTATGATTTGAAAGCCTTTTATCATTCGCGTTTAGGGCGGATAGCATGCAGGGTTTTGCGGGCGAGGATCGCCGAAATCTGGCCGGATTGTCAAAATTTGCGTGTTATGGGTTGTGGCTATGCGGTGCCGTATTTAAAGCTTTTTCAAAAAGAGGCGGAGCGATGCTTTGCGTTGATGCCTGCAGGCGCGGGGGCGCATCCATGGCCGGATAAACCAGATATAAAAAATCTTGTGGCTTTATCTGAGCATTCGGAACTTCCAATAGAAACAAACTCAATTGATCGTGTGTTGATGATCCATGATTTGGAGCATTGTGAGTTTCTTAATCCCAATCTTTCTGAGATCTGGCGTGTTTTAAAATCAAACGGACGTTTACTGGTTGTTGTGCCAAATCGTTCCGGGTTTTGGGCAAGGTCGGATAAAAATCCGTTCGGTCAGGGGCGGCCTTTTAGTGTATCGCAGCTTTGCCATTTATTGCGTGATAATCAATTTGTGCATGAGAGAACAGAAGAGGCTTTGTTTATGCCGCCTGTGGCTTATCCGCCATTTTTGAAACTGGCGGGGACGTTTGAGCGGATAGGTAAGACAGCCTTTCCTATTGTCGCAGGGGTTCATATTGTTGAGGCCAGTAAACAGCTTTATGCCCGTGCCGATAAGGGAAGCGGGAGTGCTGTGCGTGTCAGAGGGCGGGGGGTATTGATGCCGAAGCCTGCTATGTCCAATGTTATTGCAGGCGATTAAAGCGAGTGTGGCATTTGGATGGCTTGCCTCCTCTATTACAGTTTTTTCGTTCACGCCATGGGCGCAAAGGAGACGCAACGGGTTCATCTCTAGATTTTTTATCCAATAAACGCTGCGCTCGTTGCGCCTTCATGGCGACCTTTGCGTGAACGGTATTTTTTTATGGTCTTTTTTGCTCAAGGGCAGGATATTTCTGTGATAAATATCCTCTGCTTTCGTTTAAATGACCGTGCGGGTGATTAATCTTTTAACCCCAACGGATTATCAGGATCAATCCCGTCCATAAATTGTTTGCGGCGATCAACATTGGTTGTTTGGTAAACCTGTCCGATCCAGTTGGCAATGATTGTGCGTGCGCTGTCCCGCCATGTGTTTTCCAGCAAGTTTTCAAAATCGCAGTCATTCATGTCTGCTTTGATTTTATCTTTTAGCGTATCATTGTAATAATGTTCAGGGTAGGGTGGTTTTGTATCCAGTTCGCCGGAATCAAAACGGCATAATTCGCGTTTATACTCTTTATGCAGGCTAATCGTGTCATATTCCGGATGTCCTTGAAAGCATAGCAGGCGAAAGCCATCCGGGCTGACTGCCATATGCACCCCGGCATCATCACCTGAAGCGAGCACTTTCATGCCGGCTTCTGCGAATTGGGTGGTGGTAATACGATTAAAGCGGGAATGCGGGACATCAAAGACAGTATTCATGCTTTTGACAAGCGGGTGTGAGCGATCAAGAACACGGTGTTTGTAAACACCCCATAGTTTTTCGCCGCGTGCTTCGCGTTTTTGACCATATTTAAATTCCATTACAGCATGGGTTGCAAGGCAGGAGCATATTGTCGAGGTGACATTATCCCATGCCCATGCCATCACTTCCTGAAGGGGCTCCCAGAAAGCTTCCTGCGTGAGGTCAGGTTGTGAGACGTTGGCTCCTGTGATGATCAGGGCATCCAGACCGCCTTCTTTTAGTTTTTCGAAGGAAGTATAGTATTGTTCGATATAGGCTTTGGCCTCTGCGCCGCGTTCTAATTGAGGCAGTGTGAAGGGGTGAACATAGAATTGTGCGATCTGATTGCTTTCACCTATAAGGCGTAAAAACTGGCGTTCTGTGGCTTCAAGGGCTTTATCCGGCATCATATTCAATAAGCCAATATGCAACTCGCGAATTTCCTGAGTTTGCGCGCGCCCCGGTGCGAGGACTGTCCGCCCTTCTTCGCGAAGGCGTTCAAAGCTTGGTAAATCGTTGTATGCAACTAGTGGCATATAGTCATTCCATTTTTAAAGTGGACAAATCTGCAAATCGTCGTTTTTTAAAAATGCTCCTCAAAGTATTATCGATACGTTGTCGTCCCATTTTGAAAAAGCTGAACGATTTTCGTTGGGTGTCCACTTTTAAACTGAAACGACTATAATGCAAAGTTGATCTTTGATTCTTTAGTGTTTTTTTGTAGTAGATGGGTAATGTTTAAACAAATTACAATTATCGGTATGGGGCATATTGGCTCATCACTCGCAAGAGGGATCAGCCAGCAGGGGCTTGCCGAGAAGCTTATCGCGGTTGATAGCGATAAAGAGGTTTGTGAGGCTGTCGATGCGATGGGGCTTGTGGATGAGGTTGTGCATTACGCGGTTGAAGGGGTTAAAGGCTCTGATCTTGTGATTATCAGCGTTCCGACAGGCGCGATTGGCAAGGTTGCAAAAGAGATTGGCCCTTTCTTAATGCCCAAAGCCATCGTTAGCGATGTTGGATCGGTTAAAGGCTCTGTGATTGAAGCGGTTGTCCCGCATCTTCCCGAAAGCGTTGCCTTTGTTCCGGCGCACCCGATTGCGGGGACGGAGCATTCCGGTCCTGAGAGCGGGTTTTCTGAGCTGTTTCATGATCGGTGGTGTATTTTAACGCCGGCTCCTGAAACTCCTGTGAAAGCGGTGGAGGTCATGGCAAAGTTCTGGGAGGCTTGCGGGGCGAAAATAGAGATTATGGAGCCGGAGCATCACGACCTTGTGTTTGGGATTACGTCGCATTTACCGCATTTAATTGCTTATACGATTGTTGGGACGGCAACTGAATTAGAAGGTGATATTCAAGCGGAAGTTATCAAATTTGCGGCATCCGGGTTTCGGGGTTTTACCCGTATTGCGGCGTCTGATCCGACCATGTGGCGGGATATTTTCTTAACCAATCGTGAGGCGGTTTTGGAGTCTTTACAGCGTTTTAGTGAAGATCTCGCCGCGATGCAAAAGGCTATTCGGCGCGGGGATGGGGATTTTTTGTTTGAAAGGCTGTCGAAAACGCGGGATATTCGTCGTGAGATTATGAAGCTTGGGCCTGAAGGGTATCCGAACCCCGGGCGTATGGCGATTGGGGATCATGAGGATGAGTGATTCTTGGTCATTGCGAACGTAGTGAAGCAATCCAGATAGCCGCGTCAGGCCTCTGGCCTTCCTCGCAATGACATTCTCCTGTTATCCGTCATTGCGAACGTAGTGAAGCAATCCAGATTGCCGCGTCAGGCTCTTGGCCTTC
>CAWUJS010000038.1:0-17334 GCA_963922705.1 uncultured Alphaproteobacteria bacterium
AGAGCTAAGGGGCTCTGCCCCTCGCGCGCGCAAGGCATCCAACCGTATCCCCGCTACGCGGGGCCCCTCGGTCGGAGCCTCCTTGCGCTTGCTACCCCCGCTCTCGGCGAGGGCCAAGGGTTCATGTGACGAACCCTTTTCAGATTAAAGCAAGGCCCTGACCATGACAGAAGCCGCCTCTGTCAACCTTTTCGCCCAGATCTATACCACTTAAGTTCGAAATAATTGCTAAATATCCATGCTTTGAATGTAATGATGGACAGCATATATCCTAACTCCCCTACGCAACCTTGGTACTCATATCGAATGCTATCGAAATAGCTCCAATAAGATGACTGATTCTGGGGTATGGCTGCAAAGGTTTTGTGTGTTGCGCGGATGGTGCCTACTAAATATAGAAAAATGGCCGTTGACTAGCTCTTATCACCTTCGTGATAATATCCTATGGCCATGCTATCGCCGCCTGGACTTAAGATTCTAACGCCGTCTTCGCCCGCGCATTCCAAGCCTTGATGCGTGAAATATGTACTTGCTCTAGCCATCAGCCAAGCCCTGACATATCAAAGCGCTCGGCTTGTTCGAACATCTGCCATTTTGTGTTGGCGAGCTGAAAGGCAATATTGCGCGCGACATCACGGTCAAATCCTTCATAGATAAAGAACCGTTCGAAGCGCTCATAATCAGCTGAAAAACCAGCTTCGCGTTGATCGTCATGCGCCGCCCAAGCCGCCGTTTTCGCATCGAGCCTAGGATTTTGCACCATGTAACCAGCCATGATCATATTCACATGGCGATTAACATGCTCATCTAACATCGACTCTTCACTAATACTCGGGAATTGCCAATAAGATGTATCTGAACCATCCCCTGGCGGTGTGATCGACGCTGTAAATTGATCCATATAATGACTATGGCTCAGTTCAATAATCGCGCCGCTTATCGGGCATTCACTGGAAAGCTTTTGAGGCTCTTCACCACGCCCGGCACTGTATAAGGCTTCTAAATCCTCTTGTGCAAAGTATAAAACGGATTGTGTCATTCTACACCCCCATTCGGATGAGGGACCGGCCCTATAAATGCTTCTCCATACATCACTGGACCTGTAGCAATGTGAGGCTTTTGCGATTGGTCAAACAAAGGCGCCTCAGCAAACCCAAAGTTTTGCTGGAAATCACCAGTTTCTATCGCCTTCAAAGCCTTTGCGGCTGTAGTATAACTGTTCCTGCTTTCCCGCGTGAATAAAGCCCCATCCGGATCAGTTGTGCCAATGACAAAGACATTTTCGTCCAGCCTAATGACTTCAAGAGGCAGCACCAGACCATAACGAGACTCTGCAACTACGCCGGTTTTTAAAACGGCATTCAAAGCTTGAAATGGGTTTTTATTAAGTTTGTGCTCAGCCATTATGCTACCGCCTTAGTTGGATCAGGGGCATCAACAGCACCAGGCACTTCGGGATCTGCATCACCAGTAACGTCATACTCACCTTCAGGCGTGTCTCTATTGGTTGCAATATTTTGCAGGCGTTCCAAAGCCGCCGCTTTGCGCTCCATAACCTGGCCTGGGTAAGCCGTTGACAAAATAAGCCCGCTTGCAATCTCAACTGTAGAGCGGAAGGCTTCTTTAACGCTTAAGCCTTTCGCCGCTAAAGCTTCACGGCCTTCCTTGTTCAAAGACCTGGCTTTAATGATTGTCTCAGCAGGCACCAGCTTGTTATTGCCAAGATTGACAAGACCCAATTGCGCATCAAGGACATCTTTGCCCTCACGCACCAAAATCGGCCTGCTGCTATTATTGACTGTAATAGAACACTTAAATTGTGTGCCATCCACTTTGTAGCGCTCAGAAATTACTGCTTGCTCTTCCGGCGAAACCACGCGGACAAATTTAATATCTCTTGTTAGAAGATGTGTATCTCCATTTACTTTTATTGATTGGTTCATAATGTTTACTCCATAAATACATAAATAAAATTTATGCAAAGCGCATATCATATTAAATTTACTTATTGCAAGAAAAAAGTTGTGTAAACAACTAATAAATATAAAAAAAGCGCGAAACCGCTTTCGGCTACGCGCTTTCATTCCAGATATTATTATCTACTCTGTTAATACCAAAGCTGTTCTATCGAACGTTTGGTTTTATAAGCCCATTCCCCATCTAACCACTGCCCGTCCTCTGGCAGCGGCTCAAACCGCACAAGCGGACAATCAGGCTGAGATCTATGCATCACCCCAATGCCTGCATAGCTGCATTCGCGCGCATTCACATCATAGCGAATGTAAGGTAGCCCGGCTGTCACATAGCAAACAAACAGCACTAAAGCGATCATCGGTACAGGCTTTGAACCCCGGAACATATCAATAATGGAGCCGATAAATACCGCGATAATAATAAGCCAAGGCAAGCCTGGCCGCTTGACCTTGTATTCATTCTTCGCATAGGCAAGACCCGGGAAAAAACGCCCTATGATGCGCGGGAATGTAATCACACGCGCCGCCCCCAATCTTTTCCAACGGCCATAAAGCCGGTTCGGCGCAAAGCCTAAAGCCATGGGGTAGATTTCATGGCTGGAGACTTTCGTCACGACAGCAGGGCGTTCGCCCGATGTCAGCACTATCATGTGGTTTTTGTCCATACGTCTGACTTCATCCGCAGACATTAGCTCACGGCCATGCATAGATACATTTTCGCTCACCTACCCTGTCACACCAAAGGTTGAGACCTTATCGGTTTGTTTGCCAAGCGCCTGGCTCACCCTGTACGCTTCATCATTGTCATTTAGGCCGAATATCTGCTGAGTGCTGGACATCCCGATTATGCGCGACGCCCCCTCTCGGCCATAGATTTCCTCCATCGATGCGAAAGACTGATACACAAGGATAAAGCGAAGCCCCAAACCGGTGCTGCCTTCCAGAATATCTGGCAGGTTTGCAATTTTGTAGCGCGCGGCTTCGTCAGCATAAATATACACCGGCTTGGCCGTGCCTTCGCGGATGATTTCAGTGCAGGCAGCCCAATTCCACAATCCTGCTACCTTAAAGATCTCATCCTTATTCGTGTCATCAGCGCCCATATAGATGGTCGTAGGGCGGCGCTTGGTATCCCGGAAGCGGAACGAGCATGATTTACTGATCGCGCCAATGCGCCCGCTTTCCGTGAAGATTGAGACCGTTTGCGCAGCCCCGTTCACAAAGCTTTGCAGCTCTTTCGGAGTCTTCTGCTCCATTGAGATGAAGCTCTGCGCCAGCACAGCCAAATCACCGCCAAGCGCGTCATGATCTTGCAGCGCTTCACATAGCGCAACGAACGCCAACCGGTCCGTTACAAGCTTTCTGACCTCTACGAGATTGCATTGTGCAGGCTCGACCACAGCCAAGCCTAGAATGGTGCAGGCCAGAACCCCTTTTGAGCCATAGGGCCAATAAGGATCGCGGTGCCCGCCCTTCGGCTCAGGATAAAGCTGGTTGGCAATCGCCCAGGCATCGCTCATCGCCAGCTCCGGCTTATCCCTCAGGCTGTCCAGGACAATCTGACAAACATTGTAAGAAGCTGGGTTCTGAGCCACACGATCCGGTAAGTTCAGCTCCACAATCGTATGGCCGAAATTACGAGCCCGGTATTTTGCCGTTTGCTGGAAGAGCTCGCCCTTAATATCAGTGACGATTGCCGAGCGCTTGTTGAGGCCAAGTTGCGGCAATATTCCAGCCGTCGTCTTACCCGCGCGTGTTGGGGCTATTATGAGCACATGAGCAGGAGGATCAGCCCAGGCAATCTTTCCGTGAAGCACCCCTAAAAAGTGTACGCCGCGCCGGTACATTTTAGCTCCAGACGCGTCACTGGCAGACATAAAGCCAGCGGAGCCATAGGCGTCTGAGGGCATATGAGCACGTATCTCGCGGATAGCATCTTTGACCTCACGGAATACGATCCGGATTATGCCGACAACAGCTAAGATATATATCGCGTACACCCCCAAGATTACATAGCCCTTGAAATCAGGCGGCACGAAATCTTGTAACGGATAATGCGACTGGATGTAAAAAAGGCCGCCCCCCGCAAGGAGGGGGGCGGCCATGTCACTACGCGGGTTTGGATTGAAATTCATCTAAGCCCCCTGCGCCATATCCGGCCATTTGCATTCAGCGTACATCTTATCGACCGAGCGCGCGCCGATCACAGCGAGTTCTTCTGCTGTATACTTGGTGATGCGTACAAGGTCTGGGCCAGGTTCGAGAGTGGCCAAAGTAATCGACACAGCAACGCCGTTGTGATTAATCTCAGTTGTGCACCACGCTCTTTTCCAACGTGTTGTCTTGGAAAGATCTTCATAACGCACACCTGTAGAAATCTGCTGACCCTCAGCAAAGCCCTCGGCAAACACAGTGATATTCTTGTAGCGCTTTTCGATCTTAGCAATCCGGGCAAGGCGCTTTTGCAAATCCTCATCGGCCTTGGCCTTTGAGGCTTTAGCTATGCGCTTCAAACGACGCTCAAATTCGATCTCTGAGCGGCATTTGTAGTTTTCTGGCGGATAACCAGCATGGCATCGCGCTTCGCTCCACACGACGCTGTCAGGCGGCACCAACGGCGCTATAATCAGCCATATGGCCATAGCTATGAAAGCAATAGCCACACACGCAAAACACGCCAAGAAAGTGAGAGTGGCAAGCCCGCGCAGAAGCCAGTATGGAATTCTGGTCACTGTCATGATATCCCCCTTTAAGATTTGGTTGCTTTAGGCCATGGACAGGCGAGCTGTGCCGCAGCCAATTCAGATCCGTTCCATGTGCGGGTAAAGTCTTTAGGCGGGTTAGCCCGCACAAACTCGACTTGACCGGCTGAATCGATCTTTGCGATCAGCATGCGCGGGTCATAACCACCCCGATCAGTAGTCCCCCAGCAAAAGCCACGAGCTATGCCGGTTGATACATCTTTGCCCTTGAAAACAACGCCTGCCACAAGCGTTGTGCCGTCCGGCGCTTTCCCTTCATAGAAGACCATATTTTGATCGCTTAGGGCTTTTTCTGCCGCCTCACGCGCCCGCTTGGCAGCCTCCAGCTCTTTCTCTGCCTTGGCCTTCAGGCGGGCTTGTTCTGCTTTGGCCCTAGCAGTGACATCAGCAATCTTTTGTTGCATGCATTTAGAGCCATCAGTTTGTGAAGGATAACCCCAGCTACAGCGCAAATCTTCCCAGATGTCAGCCGCTTCAGGAGGGACGAGCGGCGCGATAATGAGCCAGGCAGCCATGGCGATAAACGCCACGGCCACACTGGCAAAGGCTGCGAGAAACAAGGCTGATGCCAAGACTCTGCCTATCCAGTAGAAAAAGGATTTCATTTCTGCGCACCGCCCTTATCTCTGGATTGTGCCAACTGCGATATTACCGCCGGATCGACAGCCTGGATCTTGATTTCGTCGGCGACTGTGGGGCGCTTGTTCCTGGCTTTCTGCACGTCCTTCCATTTCATTTTTCCGACCCCAACAAGGAGCAAGAAGGTGTAGATCCACATCGGCCAGATATCGAGATGCAGCGCCAGAAGCGTTTGCGCAGGGAAATAATAGGCATACTCCATAACCATCCATGTCAATGAACGATATTCCAGAGGCTTATATTCCGCAGCCTTAGAGCCTGCGGCACGCACACGTTCAAGATCTGCGGCAGCACTGGCAAACTTGGATGATAGGCCGTTGATCACGGATAATGTTGCACCGTTCAGCCCGCTTGATGCATCAACAGAAGGCACAGCACTTTTGAGGGTGGCAATGCCGCTCTCAACCGTTCTCGCCAACCCAGAGTTGCGGTATTCACGAAACATCATCTCCAGATTAGCCATGACCGTGCGCAGTTCCTGCTCACGATCCAGAAGAGAGATGTTTGGATCATCAACCTCATGGCGTAGATCCCGGAGCGCTATGCTAAGTTCATGCGCTTTAGTTTCAGCAACAGTAATCTGCTCTGAGAGTGTATCGCGCAGCCCCTTTATCTGGCTGCAAGCCGATGAAAGCTGAGCAGAAGCCTTACCAAAGCCAGCCCCGGTGCCAGACACAAACCCGCCTGCTTCTTCACGCATAGACAGATTGCAAGCATCCGTCTGAAGTCCGGCAGAGCCGTTGACAAAGCCTTTGGCGTCGATCAACGAAACGGTGAGATTGTCCACTGCCGTTGAAGCAACGTTGGTCTGCTTGATCATATCAAGCGGCAAAATATTAGGTGCCATGATCGATGCTGCGTTATACAGTGATGACATCACTGCCACAAACAGAGTGAACAAAATCGCCATGATAAAATTGGACAGGCCAGCCCAATTTCTCAGCATCTGAGGGCCTAAGGCGAATATTCCCGCCCAAGTCACGAAGTTACATAGCGCAGCAATCCCGCAGATCATTGTGCTAAGAAAGATAAAGTTGTCGGTGTCGCGCGTTGTGCGCGACCATTCCAGAATTAGGCCGTCACGCATCACGACAAAGCTTGCAGTAGCGGATGCCAACAAGCATACGAGGAGCATAATAACAAAAACATTCTCTTCATAATTGCGCTTGTTCACGAATCCCTTGCGATTGAGCGTGAAGTCAGGCTCTTTTGTCTTATCCTCTTTGACTGCCTTTAAGGTGATTGTTTTTTGATGACGATCTTTGCGATGTAGATCGTCTTGCGATACGTTGCCCGCGCTTTTCACGCGGGTTACAGCCTGATGCTTCATTTTTTAGCCTTTCTGTTCGTCGTCAGGGTAATCAAACAGGTTGAGCTGAAGAAGATCTGGCGCCTCATAGACATCGCCATGATCATCTTGCTCGGTGAAATCTGGATCATCGCTTGAGTGAGTGTCGGCGACGGCTGGTTGATGAAGGAGCCCCCTAGTGGCCAGGTAGCGAAGGAATTGCTCGTCCGTCATTGCCAAGAATTTGAGGTCGTCCGGGCACCATTCTGCAAAGTCACGCTCACGCGCTTTCGCCCGCATGCTTGCCAGCACGCGCTTGTGTATCTTGGACATGATCAAAGCTCCGCTTTTAGGAAAGCTTTTACGCGACGGCCCAACACCCGCGGATCGCGCACGTTTGCCGCTTCAGTGGCCACATACAGCCCGAAAGCAGTCTTTGCTGCATAGCTGTCAGCAATGGAGTGGATTTCTTCCAGCGAAGTTTCAGGTGTGATCTGTGCGTGGATTGGCGTGTCGTACAGCCCAGGCAAGCCATTGCTGAGCTTATAGTGTTCTGTGAGGGCGTACTCAGCGATATAACGAGTAACGTTTGCGCGTTCTCTGCGGTAATAGTCTGGGATCGGGAGAGGACGTTTGAAGAGCCAGAAGGACATGGTTTGCCTCCGATACAGTTGCGAACGGAGGATAGGACTAAAGAAATACGTACTACTTGTCAACAAAGAAGTACGTACTAGTTGTCAGTGCGCTTTCATTCAAAGCTGGGGTCGGAACTGCCACTATCATCATTTGATTTGCGCGGCCTACCTATAGGCAAAAAAACCATTTCGTCCTTACGGCTCATGAGCTCTTCATAAATGTCAGGAAATTCTCTCTTCAAACCAGCAAATAAAAATCTGTCTATTAAATCAGATTGAGTTATTCGATCTCTTTTTGCCGCTTTAGCAAGGGCCTCCTTTACAGGAGGGAATGCTTTATAACTAAGTGTAGACTTGCTATAATTTTGCTTAAATTCTAATTTATCTTTGTACTTATCCAAAAGCTTCTCAAAACTTGAATGAGCATTATGTATATCATTTTCTCTATTCAAATTGGAAGCTTTTTTTTCTTTTTTATTTTGAACAGTATTATCTTTATCTTTTGTCATCGGCTCTAGCTCTGACTTTGCAACATGCGCCTCTTGCGCTAAGGTGGGGTTACACTGCTTCTTTTTCCAACAAAAGGCATCATAACATGACTGCTAAACTAATCCTAACTGCTGTAGAAGGTAACTCGCTTACACCGGCTATGGATGTATTGAGACATGAATTTCCACATATATACCAAAAGCTTGTAAGTCGCATAAGTGCAGAATCTTATCCGACACCATTTGGTGGATCAGGCGCAATAAATTTTGCTAAAGTCGCAATAGATATCGACGTGGCACCCGAAATACTGGAGCAGTTAGATCCATTCTTTGATCTCTTGTGCGAGATAGTAGCCCTATACACGAAACAGGAGATAAACGCGTCGATTATTATCGAGCAAGACGGTATAGGAAAAGAAGTGAAAATCCGGCCAAAGAAATGAAGCGTCTAAAACATTCTAAAATAATGCAAAAAATGTAAGATAAAAATGAAACACCTACAATACCAAGAAACCCAAGCAATACCGAAATTAAAGAGTTTTGTTCAGTAAAGAAGTAAGGTAGTACGCCCTGCTGCTCTGCATGAAAAATGAAACCACAAAAATAATTAGCAAAAATGTAGCTAATCGTCATATAAACGGTTAGGGCTAAATTTCTACTGTGCTGAAATAAAGGCGTGACCAGCAATAGTAAATTGCTGACAAACGATATACCCAAAACTCCCCAAACCAAGTAGCAGCCCCAAAAGCCTACATCCTTATAGCCATAATAGTAAACAAGAAAAGTAAATGATAAGTGCGGGCTAGAAACGCAAAAGCTGTAAGAAAGTAATAAAATGCATAGAATTATAAATGGCAAGTTGCTGGAAATTTTGGCGACAAGAAAAAACAAACAAAATGCGAATAATACTATACCAATACTGCCAAACCAATAATTGAGTTTGAAATAAACAACAAAGGTCATAACAGGAATGCAGTATAAAACAAAGAGGGGGCCAATCAATAAAGCGGAAAAGCAAAGCTTAATGTATTCTTTGCAAATAGATAATTCTTGTGTTTTAATGAAATCTAAACGATCTTGCCATTTAGGATGCCAGCTAAAATTAAATAGTTTGGTTCTCTTGTTGTTATCTATTAAAAGGCTGTTGTTCTCCGCTTCATTCTCAATAAATTTAATGTATGTTTCGCCTAATTTTATAAAAGCTTTATAATCAGCAATATGCTCACGACGATGCATAATGTTGTAGCAACTAATGCATAAATATAACGCTATTATTGTGATAAATATTAATAGCCAAAAATAATCATCAAGCTGGACTAATACAATCCTTAAATACAGCCCAATAAGCCCTACAATAGCTGCTGTGGTAAGGCTGAAAATTAATGCCTCGCCTTGTCCACAATGAGAGAATTCATGTGTAAGTCTTGATGTGAAATGCTGACATTTAAAAATGTGTGACTTGGTAGGGTAGAATATAAAGCTTTTGAAATAAAAACATTTTGTTGCTAGATCATTATACTTTGCATTATTGTCGGCTACAAAATAAGTGTTGCTTGGCGTTTGAATGTGAGAAAAATTGTCTAATTTTGTAGTTTTGGTCGAAATGAAATAGTAAAAATAAGGAGAAATATATAATATGTATCCTGCCAACACAATCGGGGAAAACAATAGCACTAAACTAATTGTCGTAATGCATATCAAATAATCTTGTCGTGATGCGTGCTCAATAAGTGCAATTCTCTTGTTTAAGTATGGATATAATTCTCTATCAACCACATTTAATATCCCCCGCATGTTTGCGCTCTATGCCTTATCCCTGTCCCTGCCGTGTTTTTGCATATCCAGCAATCCGGCAATCTTTGTTCTATGCTATAGCCTCTGTAAGTCAGCAGCCAAGCTTTGGTTCGATTGCTCAATGATCTTTGCACGTTTCCTTAAGTGGGCCTGCTCTCAATTCAGCCTTGACCGTGAGACCATCACATCCGCCCCCGCCCTGTCCTATTCCTGCCCGCACCACTCGGCGCTTCGCGCCGACCGTGTTGGGGACAGGGCAGGGGCGGATGTGATTTTGAAAATCCCACGGGCTGAATGAACAGCCCCGTTAACTAAAGGAAGAACCAATGACTGATCAACAACAATCCAACAAACCAGCCTACAACATCGTAAAATACTATGGCGAAGGTCGAAACCGCACCAGCGGACGCGTCGGAGCCGCCTGGGTTTCAGATAAGGGACACATCACAATCGTCCTTGAAAACCCACTTGGACCTGACAAAATCGTCCTTAACGCCTTCCCGATTGATGATGCAAACACCGATCAAACGATGAAAACAACACCGATAGCCTGATAACGCTTAGGCTATCGTATCTCACCAAAGCCCGCCGGCACCGTCGGCGGGCTTCTTTCTTGTTCTAAGCTCTAATCTGCCAGACGATCCAACCTCAAACAGCCAAAACACCGTCCTGGGCGGCATTTAAATATGCACATAGCCGCTGTATCGAACCGTCATCGCTCTCATATCTCACTTCATAACTGAAAAGGCGCATGACCCGGTTCATGCGCCTGAAAATGACCCCGCTCTTTTGGTCATTTCTTGCGGCGATTTCACTTAAGACTTGTAAAAGGAAAATGCTTATGGTTAATTTTGCGCGTCTTAAGAGTAGCCAGATGTGTTTTTGTGGAACAAAAACTCGCCTGTCGCAGCCCTAAGCCCCGTCCGCGTTGCGTACAGAGGGCTTTTGAGGCGCGCTTTGAGGCGATCTGGCAAGGGGACAGCTTCGCTCCCCTTGACCCCTGTGACACGGGCCATTTCATGCCCGTGACCCACGACCGAGGGGCGTGCGCCGCCCCTGGACCCCTGCGCACAGTGTCCGCACTGTGAGGCGTTTTAGGAGGCGTGTGCCTGCCCCTAAAAACCCTGCACCAGGTTGTTCGGACCTGGAGCCGCTTCAGGAGCCTCCGTGCTCCTAAAAACCATGGCCAAGCTTTCGCGCTTTGAGGCGACCAAGGGTAATTCGTTGCCCTTTGGAAACCCACGACCGGGGACGGCCCCGGAGCCATAGCTTGTGCTGATAGCATGTGAGATTCGTGCATAAATGTGGATAATAAGAATTGAGTAACGCACAGCAAAAACCCGCTCCCCTGCCCGCGCAACAATCCGCGCATGCATCTGCGCAGCCAGAGCGCACCGCACCGCCACCAGATGAAATGCAAGACAATTGCGCCAAGCCGGTTAAGCTAAAGCGGCCAAAGGGGGCACCGAAGAAAAGCGCTCATAAAAGCGTAGCGAAGTCGTGCGTTTTCGTTTGACCAAATCAGAAAAGGAAGCCCTGCTTCAGGCGGCACAAAAATCCAACCTGACAGAGTCGGATTATGTGAGATACGCAACTATTCGCATTCCCCCGCCCTTAAAATCCAGCAAAGCCAATCCCGTTGATAGCTCAACCCTGCACAGCCTTCACCGTATTGCACGAGAGCTTGCACCAATCGGCAATAATCTCAATCAAATTGCGCATGCAGCCAATATCGGTAAGACGCTATCCGGCAAACTCACCCAGAGCCTCGAAGAGCTCGAAAGGGATTTAGCCGAAGCCCGCCGATTGATGGCAATCCTGGCCAAGCACTATGATCGTTAAGCTGATAAAGGGTCATTCGTTCAAAGGCGCGGCAGCCTATTTGCTGCACGATCAGAAAGCGATCACCAATGAGCGCGTTGACTGGACGCAAACGCGCAATCTTGATGTGCAAGATCCAGAAATGGCCTGGCGCTTAATGGCGGCGACAGCCATGGATGCAGATCGCCTTAAAGAAGAGGCAGGCGTTTCCAAGGCTGGGCGTAAAGCGAAAGAAGACGTCCTGCATCTTGTGTTGTCCTGGCATCCAGAAGAACGCCCTGAGCTTGATCGTGATCAAATGCTATCAGCAGCAGAAAGCGCTATCAATGCGCTCAAAGCCAAGGACCGGCAAGCGCTAATTATCGCCCACAATGATACAGAAGCCCCGCATGTCCACGTTCTGCTTAACCGCGTAAGCCCTGAAAATGGCAAACAACTATCATCATCCAATGAAAAGCGCAACCTATCGAAATGGGCCTTAAAATATCGCAAGGATCGCGGCCAAGAACATTACTGCCCGGAACGAGCGGAAAATGACCGGGCGCGCAAACGTGGCGATAATACCAAACACAAAGACCGGCCCCGTAATCTGATTGAAGCTGAAAAAGTCGCTCGCAAAGCAGCCAACCAAAACACCGCACCGATTGAGCGGCTATCAGATAAGTTGCGCGAACGCACACGCGAGCTTGGAGCCAAAAGACGGGCAATTATCACGCGCCACTCCCAGGAGTGGCAGGCGCAGAATAAGAAATCAGCTCAAAAGCGTGATGAGGTCAAGAAAGCTTCTGTCCAAGCCTATAAGAAAAGCCGTGCAGAGCTATCAGCTCGCACCAAAGCACTTAGCCGTGAGATGGCCCGCACAGAGGCCAAGGAAAAAGCGCAATTCTTAAAGCATGAGAAATCTACGCTTGGAAGAATACGCAATGCTATGGATCTAGTCACCCATGATCGAGCAGCCACGGACGGGCCGCGTTTGAAGTTGCTGGGTAAGAATTTCAGGAATGTGCTGAGCTCTACGGGGCGGGCCAATCTGTTGGATGCGCGCCAAAACCGCCGCCGTGAGGGGCTAAATGCCAGGTTCCGCACCGCCGACCGCAAGCTACGCTCAAATCATGCCAAAGACCGGCGGCAAAAGTTACGAGATCAAGACCGATCCGCAGAAGCCGAAAAGGCCGATCTGCGCTTTCGCCAAGCAGGAGAAAAAGCAGCGCTTAAAGCGCAATGGAAATCGCTAGGAAAATTGCGTGAGCGCTCTTTCGAAATGCTCGCATCATCTTATGAACGGACGCGCGAGGCGCGCGATGAGTTTACCAATGTCTCTACTTTGGAGAAAATTCATGCCAGGGCCAAGGAATTAAGGCAAGAAGCTGCACGAGAGCAAGACAATGAGCGTGAGCAAGATCAAGGCCGAGAGCGTGAACGCGAAAATGACAACGACAAGACATAAAAGCCCATAAGCGCGGGTCTTATATAAGTATGGAAATATTCTATATAACTACAGTCTTATATAAATCACGAAGAATAGACATGTATATGACTATATAAACATAAGCCCATAACAACGGAAGCGCTTATTTTCCGGGGCTTAAATGGAGATGAAGGCTGTATGCGAGGCATATTTAAAAGAAATGAGGCTTCAAAGAATGAAATCGATCCGAAGCCCGATCATAGCACATCTAATCTTAATCCCGCACTTGTCGAAGCCGTATATCCCAGCCAAGAAGCCACCAGCCCGGCAGATTATCAATATGTATCTATAGGGTTGCCGCCCTATGTCGTCAAGCAAATCAGGCAACGCGCACTGCAAGAAAACACAACGATACGCTTTGAGATCCTGCGCTGTATCAGCGAAGGCGGATTTAAAGTCAACCAAGTTGACTTAGTGCCCGATGCAAGAAAGTCAAAGCGATAAAAGCCTGCATTTGATCTTGTGCAGCATTCTATAGCAACTAGCCGGGGGCGAATCAGATGGAAATCGGTTTTACACTTTGTGAAAAAGCATGAATCTGGCATTATCCAATTTCATGCACGTAATTCACAGGTGCAAACTTCAAGGAGCAGTAATGCATTAAATACAACAAAGCCCGCACGAGGCGGGCCTGAAGTCTGACAATACATGTCAGGGAAATCTCAACTGGTAATTTTGATTTTCCCTGAATCGTTGACGAATTGCAAGTCTTTTCTTGCCACGGCATCGCTTTGTCTAATTTCTGGCTGTCACGGCGGGTTACAACCCTAAGCCGAGGACTATCCTTATGACGTTAGACGAACAATTACATGGAGTAAGTGCGTATCAACCTACATTTTCAGATCACAACTGGACTAATCCCGGACGCAGCCCGGAAGAAAAAGCTTTTTTTGATCGCAAGAAAGCCGAGCATGATTTAAAGCATGGCTGCATCCCTCCCCTGCCCTCTACATCTATTGCGCTACCGCAAACAGATCCACCAGATATGGCGAAGGAGCGTAAACGCGGCGCACGTATGAGCGGCCGTAAACGTCAGGCGCCAGTTTTCGGTGATGCGCCGGAAGCCTTTGTCCCTAAGCATATGCGCCGCAAAATTATTTATGCCGCCGAATGCTTTGAGCGGAAAACCAAACTCAAAGGACGCAAAAACGGCTTGCTAGGGGCGACTGGCGTCAATCTCTTGCGTGTCCTGCTATTCACATTCCTCTCAGCCAAAGGCAAAACCTACCCATCCTATAATGCTATGATGGAGGCGACCGGCTATTGCAAACAAACGATTGCAGAATGTATTGACCGGTTGGAACGGCACGGATTTTTAAAAGTGATCAATCGTGTGAGACGCATCAAAGATCAAGTCTTCTCCCCCCTGCATGGCCGCCCCATAGAGATTATTCGCGTCGTCCAAACCTCTAACGCTTATACGATCCATTTGCCTGAAAGCCTTAAAGAAGATGAGGCGGAACCTACTGCTCACCGGCCGTTCCCATTCCGGCGCATTGTCGAAGAAACAGCAGCAATCATGAGCTGGAAAACAATTCAAACAATGCTTCCAAATTTAGGTTTATCATCCGAGTCTGGTTCATAGGGAGAAACCAACCACTCTTTAAAATATTAGAGGAAATACAACAGAGTAGATACAACAAAGACTTAAATGAACATCCCTTACGCTCTAACTAAAAGTGCATATGCTTTTAGAACGGCCATCTGCGGCCTAATTTGGTATGGCGTTCGCTAACGCTCACACTCTCATATCATATGATTATGTCTGAACAATCTTTCACAACACCAGCACCTACATAAACGGATAGCCTGCTAATTGCTTGGCAAGACGCCAAGAGGAAATTTCCGAAAATTAACCAAGTACCTGTCTTTGTGGGTAGATAGTCATGACAATGAAAATTGATGAAAATACGATCAATAAGTGGGACCTACGACCGTAACATGCTCTCAGAACGTGTCTTCTTGAATGTTGAAAGGAACTCTGATGAGCCAAAAGTTTGATTACATCAAGATATCAGATGGAAAGCGTACTCTGGAGATCTCTGGCAAAGCTGCCCTTTTCGCCGTTTGTGTTGTACTGGCAATCATGCTTTTATTTAACTGATATGCCTGTCATCCCTCAGAAATTGCAGATATTTTTCCTATAAAACTCATAAGCTCCTTTGAGAGAACGCGGGAAAGCGGTAAAAAGCTTACCAGCCTACAAGAGAAAGCGTTTTAGCTCAAAGGAGAATAAGCACATAAGCTCATAAGAGAAAAGTCTCAAACCCACATTTTCTCAATTGAGCTTAATCTTGTTCAAGTCTTTGCTCGCAGTCTGGAACCAGATTACAAGAATAACAGAGAAAGTGTCTTTGAGACTACCCGCAAATCAGGTACTATGATTCTATGATTTGCTCATTTCTCAATCAAAAAGGCGGCGTCGGAAAGACAACAATTTCAATCAATGTTGCTGCATACTTTGCTATACAAGGAAAGAAAGTTCTACTCGTTGATGCAGACAAACAAAGCTCATCGTCCACTTGGGCAGGGTTGAGAGAAACTACGCCTTTTCAAGTTATCTCTATAGCGAGAGATAATCTCGCCAAGGATGTCATAGAGATGTCCAAGGATTACGATATTACCATTATTGATGGCCCGCCTCACGCCGAGAGCATTGCCAGAGCATGTATCATCGCTTCTGATATTGTCTTGATACCAATCGAACCATCCGGGCTTTCTACTTGGGCTTCTGAATTAACTGTAAGACAAATTCAAGAAGCTCAAATCCTTAAAGAAAACCTCCTATGCGGGTTTGTGATTTCTCGCAAAATAGGGAATACCGTATTAGGTCGAGAAATACGCGCAATGGCAGCAGAGATTGGTATTCCTATCTTTGATGCAGCTATAGAACAACGCATTGCCTACGCAGAAAGCCTTACAATGGGCCAGACTATCTTTGAATGGTCGGCTGATAGCGTTGCATCCCAGGAGATTACAAACCTAACGAAAGAGATCATAAATCATGTCCAAATCCTTCACACAAGCCCCACGACCTAAATTAGACGACACTCAAATCAACAGCTTTGTGCAAGGCGGGGCAGGGCATGATACACATGTGCAACAAAAGCCCAATAAAGCTTTGCCTAAAGACAAGTTGAAAAGATTAAGCATTGATCTGGATGAAGAGCTCCACTGGAGATTTAAAATTGCCTGCGCTAGAGCAAAGCTAAAGATGACTTCTGAATTGCTCGAATTCGTGGAACTAAGAACTGCCGAGCTTGAGGCAAAGCTAGATAAAGAGCGCTCGTTTTAAGATGTGCTCTTACACAACCGGCATAATGCACTATTTTATGCTAGGGTTTGTTAGCGTATCGTCTGCACTCTCTACGCCTGTAACGTCATAACCAGATCCATCATAAGAAGCGAAAGTAATTTGATCGCGGTGATTTTCAGCTAATTCTGGAATAAACGGATAAGAAAGCGCGCGTCGGACGGCATCTTGCATCAAAGCAGCTAGGATCAAACCAGCCTTGTTTTCTAAGGGTGTTCCCTCAATGCTCACATGATCCAAGCTTCTGCATGCAGCATCAACATCGAAAATAGTGGCACCGTCCCGTCCTTGACGGGTGCCGGCCTTTAAAACTATTTCAAGAGCATCTATCATCACGAGAATACGCTCAGACGTATTCAGTGAGCCCATGATTGCGGCTATGTCATCCTGGACCTTCATCAGTACTTATTTCTGTTTAGGTGCTACAGGGTTTTCTTCATATGCCGGTAAAATACTCTCGCTCGATGTGTTCATAGCCGGTCTTCTTGGCCTTGAAAGTGGTCGCGCACTTTCAACTACTTGAACTTTACAAAGTAAATGCAACAGATCATTTACACCTCGTAAAATGACCAATTGCGCCGCAATTTGATTAGCACTTCCACGAAGCTGCAAATTCCCGTTATCAGCGTCAATCGCTTCCAAAGCTCTCTCTGGATCGAAATTCTCGCCCTCTACCTTTCCAGCCTTCAGAAACTTTTCTACGATATAGGTAATAGTTCTTGCACGGTCTTCTGGTCTCAATGTACCGAGAGCCTCTGTGTCTTCCGGCAGGGCGGACCTTTCTCCACTACGAACTAAATATCTATTTCCCATTATATTACTCCATTAAAAATATACTTAAAAATAAACTGGCAAAACCAATAATGTAGATGCGTTAAATATAAAAAACGCATATGTCAACAAATTTAATTTGATATAATTATATTATTTAATAAGGCGTAATATTAAAAAGTAATAATAAAATACACAACGAGTGCGCGGGAGACTTACATCAAGCACTCAGTCTTCTTTATCTTCTATTTCCCGGCCGATTTTATCTTTTTTACGCTTCGCTGCATAAAGACCAACTTCGGGCGGCTCGGCTTCATTACCTTTGTTCGCACGCGCCTCACGTATCTTTGTCAAGATTGTCAAGTCAGCACGAAGCATTCGC
>CAWUJS010000039.1:0-17230 GCA_963922705.1 uncultured Alphaproteobacteria bacterium
AAGCTCCTTTCATCATGATTCTAGCATATATTTAATAATTAGCTAACAGTATCTAATATTTCACCCGAATATTTCGCATATCTGCAATGCTAGCGGTGTCGGCGCGCAAATAGATGCCGATAACATCCCTATGAGCGATGCGGCGAGGCATATTGTCGATCTGGGGCTTGTGAGTTTTGAGGATTTAGTGACTGGCGGTGATGATTACGAATTGGCGCTTGCTGTGCCGCCGGAAGCATTGGACCCATTCCGGAAAAAGGCTCAAGCCATGAGCGTTAGGTTACATGTGATTGGTAAATTTACCGATAGCAAAGAAGGCGTTGCGCTTTTTGATCAATCCGGCGCATCCATGCAACTCGACCGCAAAGGCTGGACACATTTTTAAGCCATGGCTGTTGGTTTTATAATATTTTTTAATGGCTGAGTATCATCGTGAGATAAAAGACAATCTGTGCGTGTTGGTGTGAATTTAAAGTCTTCATCATTCATTGTTTCAGTCAGAGCCTGATCAATCAACATTGCATTTTCAGTGTCAAAGCCGCCATCATTAAAGCCGCCACCTATAAACAAAGTTAGGTGACTTTCTACGTTTGGGTCGCGCTGAAGCTCTACTTTTTCCTTTAATTCGGGATGTTGTTCGAGAAATTGCTTAAGAAGCCTTACGGTATCCTCTCTATCAACCTCGTTAGGCACAAAAATGCTATTATAATACCCATCTCCGCCCAATTTGTTGCCTAAGCTGTTTTCTGATGTGAAAATACCTCCGCTTGTTGCGCTAACACGCTCCTCACATTCCAGATATTTTTGTATGAATTGTTCTAATTTTTCACCAAACTCGTAGCGGCTCATGATTTTAATCCCTAATTATTGCTAATGCGTTAATCTTATGGCAAAAATATTAAATAAGTGTTAATATTTCACCCGGTAAGCGGTTTTCAGAGAAGATTTATCTTTTAAGGGGCTTGCGTTTGCGCGTGCTCAGGCGTAAATATAGTTTTTGATGTAGTTGCATGAATGAAAATATACATAAGAAATGAAAAGATATGACACAAATTGTTGTTCCTACCCTTGGTGAATCAGTGAGTGAAGCGACTGTTGCGCAGTGGCTTAAAGGTGAAGGTGAGGCCGTGAAAGCGGATGAGCCGATTGTTGAGCTTGAGACCGATAAGGTTACCCTTGAGGTTGGCGCGCCCGCAGATGGTGTGATTGCCAAGATTACGGTAGGTGAGGGTGAAACAGTTGAGGTTGGTGCTTTGCTCGGTGAGCTTGGTGAAGGTTCCGGCGCTGCCCCCGCACCGGCTGCGAATGATGAGAAGCCTGCAAAGGAAGAAAAACCTGCGGCTGCCCAGCAAACAGAAGTTAAAGAGGCGGTGACCTCAGATGAGCCAAAGACGTCTCCGGCTGTGCGTAAACTGATTAATGACAATAATCTGGATGCATCGCAAATTCCTGCGACTGGTAAAGAAGGCCGCATCACAAAAGAAGATGTGAAGAAGTTTTTGGAGGGCGCGCCTGCCGCTAAAGCACCTGCTGCACCTGCGCCTGCGAAACCATCTGCGCCGCGTGAGATCGGCCCGCGTGAAGAGCGCGTGAAGATGACAAAGCTTCGCCGTGTAATCGCAAGCCGCTTGAAAGAAGCACAAAATACAGCAGCAATGCTGACGACATTCAACGAAGTTGATATGCAACCTGTCATGGATTTGCGTAAACAATATCAGGATCAGTTTGTTAAAAAGCACGGCATTAAGCTTGGTTTCATGTCCTTCTTTGTGAAGGCGGCGATCAATGCTTTGAAAGAATTCCCTGCGGTGAATGCCGAGATTGATGGCGAAGATATTATCTATAAGAATTACTACAATATAGGCGTTGCCGTTTCCACACCGCAAGGCCTTGTTGTTCCTGTGATTCGTGATGCGGATCAGAAATCAATGGCAGAGATTGAGGCAGAGATCGTTGATCTTGGAACACGTGCGCGTGAAGGTAAGCTCTCCATGGATGAAATGACAGGTGGTACATACACAATCACCAATGGTGGTGTATTTGGCTCCATGATGTCCACCCCAATTTTGAATACGCCGCAATCTGCGATTCTGGGGATGCATAATATTGTGAAACGCCCCGTGGTTGATCAGAAAACGGGTGAGATTGTCGTGCGTCCGATGATGTATCTGGCGCAAAGCTATGATCATCGGATTATTGATGGGCGCGAATCCGTGGGATCATTGCTGCGGATTAAGCAGGCGATCGAAGACCCCTCACGCCTTGTGCTGGATGTTTAAGCGCTATTCACTCCATATCAGGTGAGTGATGCAGGCTTGCTTTTTGTGATGGATTTGTATCATAGCTGTTTAATCTGACATCTAAAACGCCTTGTTTTTCTAATTCCGACAATGCACTAAGCCCGTGCTCATCGCGGGCTTTTGCTTGGTCACCGATATGAATTGTATGAAACCCCGCGCCAATAAAATCCACGAGCTCTCGCGCAGTTGGAACCCGTGATGAATAGATATAGTCAGAATTTAGCTTTAAGCCTTCCCTTGCTGCGATCATCAAAAGACGGTTGAGTGGTTGTAGGGTAAAGCTGTATTTGCTTTGTGTGTCTTCTTTGCCTTCATACTCAATAGCCGGGTGTGGGTGGGTTATAACTGATATATCTTGTCCCTCCTGGTTATTTGCGAGCGCAAGGGCAAAGGGCGTTTCTTGAAAATCCTTCATTGCGAGCGATAGCGAAGCAATCCAAAAATCTTTAACATTTGGGTTAGATTGCTCCGTCGCTATAAGCGCCTCGCAATGTGGATTTTTAATCCCGGAGTTTTTATTCACAGGCTTATGTTTTGGGGAATGTTGTGAGATCACCTCAAAACGTTCTTTTTTCCTATAAATAACAATAACATCCATCCCAGATTCAGATGCAATCCGCATGGACATATTCTCAAAACTGTCTTTGTTGCGCTGTGACCAGTCCTTATCAAAGCCTTTATGATCAATATAAAGCTTTGCAATCCCTGCTTCCGCCATATTTTTCACGCAATTGGGGCAGGGCGGGTCTGTGACAAACAGAGAGGCGTTTTTGGTGGCATGTCCTGCGTTGTTTGCAGCAAATATAGCGGCTGTTTCAGCATGGATCGTCCCCGATGCGTTACCGATCTTTGTTTGTGTTCCAATTGTATCTGCAATTGATGGCGGCCAATGATTTGTTGTTGAAAAAGAAAAATCATCGCCAGCGATTGTCGCAGCGATTTTGTTCGTTGGATGCATGCTTTCGTGAGCCATATCCACGGCAGCTTGCATGTGTTGATAGACGGAAGAATCAAAGTTTCTCATGACAATAAAGTGACATGCTTTTATCAAGAAAGCTATGCTGCTTCGTGTAAGGCAAAGCTTTACAATCCAAACGGCTTATTAGGCGTGAAATCATTCTGCGATGGGTAGAAGTTGTGTTGTTTTGGAATTTCTTTAACTAATAATTTTAAGCCGTGCTTTAATTTTGGATTGCTGAATAAATCTTCAGTTTTTAAATTAAACGATTTTACTTCTTCTTCAGTCATTTTATCACTATTTATGTGCGGCCCAGGATTTGCGCCTGCATTTTTTAAATTTCCTTGTGCTGCATGTTCAGCAAAAATAGATTTACTAATAGATGATATTTTTGGTTCTGTTTTACATCTGTTGGTATTTGACATTATGATGCCTCTGTGAATATCTAAAGCGCCTATCATAGAGGTATTTAAATCACTTACATTAATATCTATTCCTGTGGCGATTAAAGCGCCTTTGATTTCGTCCTCAACCTCAAAACGGTCTGCAAGCTTGATCAGCTTCCCGTTTGATTTGAGAATGCGTGGTGATGTGGTGAGTGTGTAGTCGTGAGAGAATTCATGCAGCACATGCGAAGAGAATTTCTTTCTTAGTTGAAAACCGATATATCCCGTTCGTGATGTTACTGATATGCCTGAAACATAAAGTTGTGAAGCTATTTCAGAGGAGTTTTCAATAAGGCAATTGGGCAATTTATCGCCATATTCTGTTTGTAGCATTGAAAAACCAAGCTGTTCAGATATCTGACAATTTGTATCACGCTCAAATTCCTCTCGAACTATGTCTTTATTGCGTGGTTTTACGCATATTTTTGAATCGATTATTGATAGTTCGTTTTTTACTTTAGGGTCGACGTGAATTCGCCATTGTGCGACATATTGATTGTTTAATGGATGATCAGGGTTTTGATGTTTAAGCGTTATTGTTAAGTATGTGTAATGTCTGTTTGGTTTTTGATCTAATGTTGTATGTCTGTTTTGTGACAAAAGATTTGGAATCTTTATCAGTGCGTTTGAGTCTTTAACGCATATGCCGTACTCCGCTTCTTTTTCTGGCTTTGCAAGTGTAAAAGTAAGATTTCCGTATGTTTGCGCGAATGTTTCGGCCAAACGGTCTGAATTACGAAAATGTTGAATGAATTGCGTATTGGATGGTGCAGCTTCGAATAATGTAATACCAAGAGGGTTTTGGAAGCATTCTGGTAAATTTGTTGTACGCAGTGGATATGTGGCTTTAGTGTTACTATAATTTGCTTCCATATTTTTGAAACTTTTGATTTATTTTGTGCACATTTTTTACCTTTTAATACTCTTTATTTTGTCTGTCAATAATTTTATGAAAATTTTTTTTGGCTGGCTTTTGTGAAGGTTTTAGATTACAAATGCTTGATCAAAATTGAATATCTTCAACAAATTGTGGATCAATAAAATGGCAAAAAATGCTTCTCAAAAATATGATGTAATTATTATTGGCGCTGGGCCTGGCGGATATGTTTGTGCAATACGCTGTGCGCAGTTTGGTATGAAAGTTGGCGTGGTGGAAAAGCGTGAAACGCTTGGTGGGACATGTTTGAATGTTGGTTGTATTCCATCAAAGGCTTTGCTGGCGTCATCTGAAAAGTTTGAAGAGGCAGAAAAGCATTTTGATCATATTGGTATTGAGGCAAAGCCGAAGCTGAATTTGAAAAAGATGATGGCTTTCAAGGATGAAGTCGTCGAAGCCAATACCAAAGGAATTGAGTTTCTTTTTAAGAAGAACAAGATTGATCACCTCAAAGGTCATGGCGAAATTGTTGAAGCTGGTAAAGTGAAAGTTGCCAATGGGAAATCGAGCGATATTTACGAGGCTGATAGCATCATTATTGCAACTGGATCGGATGTCGCCAGCTTGCCCGGCATTGAGATTGACGAGAAAAATATCGTTTCTTCCACAGGTGCGCTTGAACTTAGTAAGGTGCCGAAATCAATGATTGTCATTGGCGGCGGGGTTATTGGCCTTGAAATGGGGACTGTCTGGCGTCGTTTGGGCGCTGAGGTCACGGTCATTGAATATCTGGATGAAATATTACCCGGCATGGATGATGAAATTCGCAAAGAATCACACAAAATTTTCAAGAAACAGGGTATTCAGTTTAAAACAGGTGCAAAGGTTACGTCGGCTAAAGCTTCTAAGAACGGTGTTGATTTAACGGTGGAGCCTGCAGCGGGCGGCGATGAAGAGACAATCTCTGCGGATATCGTGCTGATGGCAGTTGGCCGCAGGCCCTATACTGATAAACTTGGCCTCAAAGAGGTTGGCGTTGAAATGACCGATCGCGGGCAGATTGTCACAGATGAGTTTTTTGAAACATCGGTCGAAGGGATTTATGCGATTGGTGATGTGATTAAAGGGCCAATGCTGGCGCATAAGGCCGAGGATGAAGGCGTTGTGCTTGCGGAAATGCTTGCGGGTGAAAGCGGGCATATCGATTATAACTGTATTCCCGGTGTGGTTTATACATGGCCGGAAGTTGCCAATGTCGGAAAGACTGAAGGCGAATTAAAAGAGGCCGGTGTGAAATATAATGCCGGGAAATTCCCCTTTATGGCCAATGGCCGCGCCCGTGCAATGGGCGTGACAGACGGTTTTGTGAAAATTCTGGCCGATGCTGAAACGGATCGTATTTTAGGGGCGCATATTGTTGGCCCTAATGCGGGTGACCTTATTCAGGAAATCGTTTCTGTGATGGAATTTCATGGCACGGCGGAAGATATCGCACGCACTTGTCACGCACATCCGACATTAACGGAAGTTGTGAAAGAAGCAGCGCTTGCTGTGCATAAACGCCCGCTGCATGTATAGGTTTTTGTCTCAAAGAATTAATGCATAGCAGCATATATTTTTATTGCTTTAAATCACATTGATTTGTAGTTTTTTTTAAATTTTTTAAGGAGAAAAACTATGTCGGAAATTAATGGATC
The DNA here is from genome assembly GCA_963922705.1 of uncultured Alphaproteobacteria bacterium. Lineage (GTDB taxonomy): Bacteria > Pseudomonadota > Alphaproteobacteria > Micavibrionales > Micavibrionaceae > TMED27. The sequence goes on from CAWUJS010000039.1 coordinate 6,279, forward strand.
TGATGGTCCGCATCAATTTAGGGATGCTGCTGCTCAACAAGAAGAAAACCCTGTTTCACAAATTCTTTCGCGTGCCAGCGATGGTACAATTGCGTCTTTAGCTAGAGATGTTAATACAGCCAATGAAGTTTATACTAATGCTATTAAAGCAGGCATAGAGCATGAAACTGCAATCCAGCATGGTGTTGCGGCTGTTAATGCATCGCGTGATGTTTGTCGCTTTCAAGCGCGAACTTCACAAACTTGGTATCAATTTACTAATGAGGCTATTGAGCAAGCCTCTACAAACATGGATACAAATGCTTTTTCGCTCTAAGCCCTCGGATGCGCGTTTTTATAAATGCGCATCAATTCCTCTGCGTTGAGTTCGGTGTAACGCTGGGTTGTACTTAAGCTACTATGACCCAGCAACTCCTGAATTTCCCTTAAATTCGCACCATTTTGCAGCAGATGCGTTGCAAAGCTGTGGCGCAGTGCATGCGGTGTGGCTGTCTCCGGCAGTCCTAACGCGCTGCGAATACCGCGCATTGCTTTTTGTGCTACGCCTTGGTTCAATCGCCCGCCGCGCACGCCGATAAAAAGCGCGTCATTGCGAGCTTTAGCGAAGCAATCTGGTTCCTTTTGAGAAAAATTCTGGATTGCCGCGTCAGCCGTTCGGCTTATTCGCAATGACATTGAATGAAATGGGCAAAGTTCTATATAAGCCTCAAGAGCAGCTTCTACAACCTGCATCACAGGGACTTGCCGTTCTTTGCCACCTTTCCCTACCACGCGCATAAAGCCATTATTTGGCATATCGTTAATATTAAGACTAAGCGCCTCGTCAATGCGCAAACCGCAGCCATAAAGCAGTGTAAAAAGCGCGCGGTCGCGCATGCCGATCCAATCCTCAGCACAAAGCAAATCTGCATTCTCAAGAACCTTAAATGCCTGTTTTTCAAGTAAGGGGCGCGGAAGTTTATGCGGCTTTTTCGGGCTGCGAACCACTGAAATAGCGGCATTATGCAGAATTCCGTTTTTATCCATCCATTTTAGCAAATTTTTAACACCCGAAAGGCTGCGGGCGCGTGAAGAATTACTAGCGCCACTCATTGCCTTTTTCGACATCCAGCTTCGAAAATCGGTGATTTTGACATCGCTAATGTCATTAAGGGAAGGCGCTTTACCAATATGGTCACGTAAAAAGGTAAGGAAATGTGTGACATCAATGCTATAGGCGCGAAAGGTATGTTTGGAGACCTGTTTTTCAAAGCGCAAATAATCCTGCCATTGTTCGAGGCATTCGATGAGGTCCGGGGCGCACAGGGCTAGGGTTTCGGGTTTTAAAGACATGTTATCTCTGCGATTTTGTAGATCCCGTTTGTTTAAGCATGCTTTGCATGTCAACGGAATAACGATCGCTTTTTAAATTGGTAAATTTAACCATGAGCGAAAGCTCCGCTCTATAACGCGGGCGAGGAAGAGGATTTGATCCGTTGCTTGCCCTTCGCCAAAAGCATTCGGATCTCGACTGCCAAAGGCCAGAATAGCCGGCGGTGTATCCAGTGATATATCCACGCGCAAGAGAATTTGTGATTGAACGAGATTCGCGCCGCCGCCGTAAATAACCTCTGACCCGCTGATATTGTCTTGTAATAAAACGGATTTTTCATGCATCCATCTGTCGGTGGTGCCCTCGGGGATAATTCGAATCCCATTGGTCTGAACATGCGGAATTTCGTTGCCATCGGCTTCAACGACAAGAACGGCGATATCAACATCCAAAATGCTGGCGAGATCCATCGTGATACAATGAATAAAATCCTCGAAATTTTGTGATTCCAGTAATCGCAAAACAGCTGTGTGGATGCGCTGCTGGTTATTCATATTTGCGCGAGATGTTTCAACAATATCTTTTGATATTTCAATCGCTTCTTCTTTTTCATTGCGCAAGCGTTCAATCGCATAGGCTTGAAAATCTGCGGGCTGGCCGCGTACGGGGCGCTTTTTGGCCGGAATTAACGCTTCTATTAAATCGGTATCGTCCTGATGATTTTTAAGATATTCCAAAACATCGTCTTTACGCATTATTTTATCGTGATTCTTTTCAAGTGTATTATCAAGTGTTGTAACCATAAAATCACGATACCATAAAAGTACAGATTATAAAATGCTTTGGCCTGTTGCTTTCCAATCCTCAACAAATGCAGCAAGACCGGATTCGGTGAGTGGGTGTTTATAAAGCTGTCTAATGACCTTTGGCGGGGCGGTCATGACATGCGCACCCATTTTTGCGCTATCTACGATATGAAGAGGATTACGGATGGATGCGACAAGCACCTCGGTGTCAAACTGCGGATAATTATCATAAATGCGTACAATATCGGAAATTAATTGCAGCCCATCTTGTGAGATATCATCAAGCCGTCCAACAAACGGAGAGATAAAACTCGCGCCTGCTTTGGCGGCTAAAATCGCCTGTGCGGGAGAGAAGCAAAGCGTGACATTCAACATTGTGCCATCATCGGAAAGTTCTTTACAGACTTTAAGGCCATCTTCGGTTAGCGGCACTTTAATGGCGATGTTATCACCCCATTTGCGAATGACTTCGGCCTCTTTACGCATCGTATCGTAATCGGTGGCGGCAACTTCCGCAGAGACCGGGCCTTCAACGATTTTGCAAATTTCCTGAATGACTTCTTTGAAATCTTGCCCTGATTTAGCAATGAGTGATGGGTTTGTTGTCACGCCATCGACCATGCCTGTGGCGTTTAAATCTTTAATTTCGCTAATATCACCAGTATCGACAAAAAATTTCATAACCGTCACTTCCTTTATTCTGCATTTTATAAATTTTTACCACCAAGACATTAAGACACCAAGTTTTTATTTTGGAAGTCTCTTGGTGACTTGGCGACTTGGTGGTTAAATGGTGCTATGTCACAAATACAAATGTTTAAGGAAGAAGAGCGGCCTGTTGCACAAAAGTCATCATGTGTATCGGTTTTAGTGCCATATCCGGTGGATAAAGCTTATGATTACGCCGTTCCTGAAGGGGAGGATTTGCAGCCCGGGGATTATGTGATTGTCCCTTTGGGGGGGCGGGAAGTAACGGCGGTTGTCTGGGGAGGCGCGGCCGGTGATATAAAACCCAATAAAATCAAGGCAGTGATTAGTAAATATAAAGCTAAACCTATGACGCAAAAGGTGCGTGATTTCGTTGATTGGGTAGCTGATTATACGATGACACCGCGCGGTTTTGTTTTGAAGATGGCTTTATCTGTGCCGGATGCTTTAAAGCCACCAAAACCGCAAAAGGGGTATCAATTATGTCAGTCATTGCGAGCGCAGCGAAGCAATCTACCGGATGGCAATGAGATTGCTTCGTCGGCCATGCCTCCTCGCAATGACGTTACAGAAAAGCAACAAAAAGTGATTGACGTGCTGTCGGACGGTGCGCCGCGTATTGCTGCGGATATTGCCAAGGAGGCAGGTGTGAGCGCAGCTGTTGTGAAGGGACTTGTTGGTAAAGGTTTGGTGCAAGAGGTTGATATTTTTAATCCTGTACCTTGCAAAAACCCCGACCCCTACCGCGCAGGTTTTGATTTATCGGAAGATCAGGATGCCGTTGCGGGTGAATTAAAAGATGCTGTGAAAGCGGGTGGATATTATGCTGCTTTACTCGATGGCGTGACGGGCGCAGGAAAAACAGAAGTTTATTTTGAAGCAGTTGCAGAAGCTTTGAAAAACAAGAGGCAAGTCCTTATTTTATTACCAGAAATTGCGCTTTCAAATGCATTTTTGGATCGCTTTCAGCGGCGGTTTGGTTGTGCACCTGCTCTCTGGCATTCAGGGCTTTCACAAGGTGCGCGCAAGACAACATGGCGCGGTGTGGCTGAAGGGCACACAAAAGTTGTCATCGGGGCGCGTTCTGCCTTGTTTTTGCCGTATCAGGATTTAGGATTGATTATTGTCGATGAGGAGCATGATCCTGCCTATAAGCAGGAAGATGGTGTGATTTATCATGCGCGGGATATGGCTGTTGTGCGCGCATATCAGGGAGGTTTTCCCATTATCCTGGTATCCGCAACGCCAAGCCTTGAGACCATTCAGAATGCATGGCAAGGGCGTTATGAGCATCTACAATTAGCCGATCGTTTCGCAGGCGCACGCATGCCAAAGATAGAAGCCATAGATATGCGAAGCAAAGCGCAAAGGCCGGATGCACAACATTTTATCTCTCCAAAACTTAAAAGTGAAATTATCGAAACGATCAGAAGCGGATCGCAAGTCATGTTGTTCCTTAACCGCCGGGGATACGCACCTTTGACGATTTGCCGGTCTTGTGGCCATCGCATGGATTGCCCGCGTTGCACGGCATGGCTCGTTGAGCATAAACGTGATGGTCGGCTGCAATGCCATCATTGCGGATTTGCAACCCGCATCCCGCAGCAATGCCCGGAATGCGGCGAGCATGACAGTCTTGTTGCCTGTGGCCCCGGTGTTGAGCGTGTGTATGAGGAGGCAAAGGCGTGTTTCCCGGATGCGAATATTATCATGCTGGCTTCTGATACGGTCGAGAATAACGACCAATTGCGCAAGATATTGCAAGAGATTAAAGATGAAAAAATTGACATTATTATCGGCACGCAAATTATTGCCAAAGGACATCATTTTCCGAACTTGACGCTGGTCGGCGTTATTGATGCTGATTTGGGCTTGGCAGGCGGTGAACTGCGTGCAGCAGAGCGTACATACCAATTGCTCCATCAGGTTGCTGGTCGGGCAGGGCGCGGCGAAAAGCCGGGAAAAGTGATGCTACAGACATTTATGCCCGATCACCGTATTATACAGGCATTGGTTCAGGGCGCACGTAATCCATTCCTTGAAACCGAAGCGGCAGAACGAGAGGCGGCGCATATGCCGCCTTATAGCCGCCTCGTCGGGATTATTATTGCCGGGCGCGATGAGAATCAGGTTATTGATATTGCAAAGGCGCTTGGACGATCTGCTCCACAAGGAGAAGGAATCATGACGCTTGGCCCTGCGCCAGCGCCATTTGCACGCTTGCGCGGCAGGTTTCGCTATCGGCTATTGGTGCAGGCGGATAAGAATTTGCAAATTCAAAAAACGATCCATGATTGGGTGAAAGCAATCAAATGTCCATCCACAGTTCGAATCTATATCGATATCGACCCGCAGAGTTTTTTGTAGGTTAACAAACCCTAACCTCGCCATTTCTACATTAAGCCCTGATTTTTCATGCTGGTATAGCCATTGCGGCTTATAATTATGTGGTCATGTATCGTAATATCGAATGGCGCGGCGGCGCGGATAATTTGCCCGGTCATATCAACATCCGCTTGTGATGGCTTTGGATCGCCGCTGGGGTGGTTATGCATTAAAATAAGCGCAGTTGCGCCAAGCTCGAGGGCGCGTTTCATAATCTCACGCGGGTAGGCGGGTGTATGGTCTACTGTACCGGAGCCTTGGATTTCATCCGCGATAAGCTCATTCTTTTTGTTCATAAATAGAATACGGAAATGTTCCTTTTTCTCATGCGCCATGGTGGCGTGGCAATAATCCATCAGGCGCGTCCAATTATTGAGCAGAGGCTTTGATTGAATCTCCTGTTTCATCGTGCGGGCGGCAATGGCGGCGACTGTTTTAATCGCGGTGGCGGTATTCTCGGATATACCGTTGATTCTGGTTAGTTCTTCATGTGTTGTTGCCATTAACTCTGGTAAAGATTTGAAATTGCTTAAGAGTTGCTTGGCAAGCGGTTTTACATCGCGGCGCGGAATGGCCATGAATAACAAAAGTTCCAGCAATTCATAGTCTTGCATTGCATCGGCACCGCCATTCAAAAAACGTTCTCGAAGACGTTGCCTGTGGCCTTTATAATGCGGTTCGTCTGATCTATTTTCTGCACTCATAACTATCCTTCACAATATATATTTTCGAACATGGATCAATTTCAAATTTTTTGAAAATTTATTATTTTTTCATAACATTTTTTTAAGCTTTGTAGGGGTATGATAAAAGATCAATAAAACTTGGGATGAAGGAGAAAGTTATGTCTATTGATTTGGGAGAAGGTTTAAGAAAAATTGCTATCGCACAATCTGCTGTTATCTCGCACAGAGTGACAGAGGATGCGCAGAATGCCAAGAAAATTCAAGAAGCCAAGATTGAAAGTGGCGCTGCAATTTAACCGACACTATTAACCAGCATTATAAGGCGGTTTAGCCAAGCCTTTCGGGGAATGGGTAAAAATTTCAAACCCATTTTCCGTCACGGCTAGCGTATGTTCAAATTGCGCAGAGAGGCTGCGGTCACGTGTGACTGCTGTCCAGCCATCCGAAAGAATTTTGGTGGCAAAATCGCCTGCATTGATCATGGGCTCAATGGTGAAAAACATGCCGGGCTCAAGGACGGTTCCGGTGTTTGGTTTGCCAAAATGCATGATTGATGGGGGCGCGTGGAAAACGCGTCCCAAGCCATGGCCGCAGAAATCACGGACAACGGAGAAACGTTGTCCTTCGGCATATTCCTGAATGGCGTACCCAATATCACCGAGCGTCGCGCCGGGCTTAACGGCTTCAATGCCTTTCATCATGGAATCATAGGTGACTTCTGTGAGGCGCTTGGCTTTGACGGAGATTTTATCCCCGACCCAATACATACGCGATGTATCCCCATGCCAGCCATCTAAAATAACCGTAACATCGATATTGACGATATCACCATTGAGGAGCTTTTTATCTCCCGGTATGCCGTGGCAAACCACATGATTGATCGATGTGCATATGGATTTGGGGAAGCCTTTGTAGTTAAGGGGAGCAGGGATAGCGCTATTTTGCTCGATCATTTTACGGCATAAATCATCAAGATGTTCTGTCGTAACGCCCGGCTGAACATGCTCTGTGATCATATCCAAAACTTCTGCAGCCAGCTTTCCGGCTTTGCGCATGCCTTCAAAGTCACTTTCGGTGTGGATTTCTATACCGGCTGATGTATATCTAGATTGTTCTTTCATACTTAACGGATATACAGCGAAATCATGAAAAATAAAACCCCCGTCTTTAAAGACGAAAAAGACGAACAACAAACAAGCGCATTAATAATAATTGGAAATGAAATCCTATCAGGGCGAACGCTTGATAAAAATGCGCAATATATTGGCGAGAAAATGGGGGCGCATGGCGTGCCATTATCCGAAGTGCGGATCGTTCCGGATATTGAAAGCAAGATTATTGAGACTGTGAATGCTATGCGCTCAGAATATGATTTTGTTTTTACAACCGGTGGGATAGGGCCAACACATGATGATATTACGGCTTCTTGTGTGGCGAAGGCTTTTGGTGTGGATTTTGGTCGTCATGATGAGGCGCATCAGATTTTACGTTCTTATTACGGTGAAGAAGATTATACCGAGGCGCGGGCGAGCATGGCGGATATGCCTGTTTCAAATGATTTTGCGTTGATTTTAAATCCGGTCTCGGCTGCGCCGGGTTTTCGGATTGGCAATGTTTTTGTCATGGCGGGCGTGCCGAGAATCATGCGGGCCATGTTCGATCACGTTTTGCAAATGATCACGCCGGGCGCTGCGATGCAATCGCATACGGTGATGGTTGATGCGCCGGAAAGCGAGGTTGCCGGGCTTTTATCAGAGGTGCAGGACGAATATCCGGATATTGATATAGGAAGCTATCCGCAATTTAAACGAGAAGGCGGCTGGGGCGTTTCGGTTGTTTTGCGCGGGCTGGATGAGGCCATTTTGGATACGGCTAAAAAATCTCTAATTAATGCTTTGCAGGGCGAGAATTTTGCGATAAAGCTCCTGTAATATGGATGGTTTTCGAAAAATTTATATTCATGCTTTGGTGATTTGTGCCGTTATAATGGCGGGGATCTCGCCTGCTTGTGCTTTTAGCGCTGGCAAAGGCGCTATTGAAATCTGTGCGCCGGACGGTACGTTGCAAATCATAGAAGTGGATGCGGCTTTTGATCCATTTTCAAAACCGATGCCGTTATCCGAGCATTTGGAAGCTATGGAGCAATGCCCCTACTGCTTTTCAGCCGATAAATTCAAATCCTATGATCTTCAATATGGCATCCGGTATTTTCAAGCCTTGCCGCGTTATGTTGCGGTGTCAGCAGGGATTTTTGTTCCCGAAGGGCTAAATAGGCCTGTCTATCGCTCCCGCGCACCTCCTGTATTTTCCTGAAAATCCAATATTCCGGCATCCCGTTGATGCGAGCAAACTTGAGGTTTGCTTCGCCGCGGGAATGCTAACTCTTTTTAATTTTGGTTCTTAACAGGAGAAAACTCATGGCCAAAACAATTTTACTCGCTGGCATCGCCAGTATTACATTTCTTGCATCTGAAACATTAGCGCAAGAAGCATCTTTATCCCTGAATCAGGATGGGGTTCATCATAATCACAAACATCACCACCATGATCATAGCACCCACCCCTCTGAGCCGATAGGCCTCATGGGCGGGCATATGCATGATCAGGGCAACTGGATGGTGTCATACCGTTTTATGCGCATGCAAATGGATGGCAACAGGATCGGCACCGACGCAGTATCACCCGAGGAGATCGCAACCACCATTCCCAACCGCTTTTCCGGTGTCGCCGGGCAACCGCCGACTTTGCGCGTTGTGCCAACCGAAATGACCATGGATATGCATATGTTCGGAGCAATGTATGGCGTCACCGATTGGCTGACCTTAATGGGAATGGCGATGTATAAAGATAATGCAATGGATCATGTCACATTTCAGGGCGGCGCCGGGACAACACGCCTTGGCACGTTTGAAACCGAGAGCAGGGGCTGGGGTGATGTGATGCTTTCCGGTCTTGTTCGCGGCTATCAAGATCATATGCATCGCGTGCATTTTAACCTCGGCCTCAGCATCCCGACCGGCTCTATCAAGGAAGAAGATACAGTCCTTGCGCCAAACGGCACCACGCCGCGTCTGCGCCTTCCCTATATGATGCAGCTCGGTACCGGAACCTATGACATCCATCCGGGCATTACCTATGCCGGGCATCAGGATGCGTGGTCCTGGGGTGCGCAATACAAAGCGGAAATTCGTCTGGAAGATAAAAATGATCAGGGCTATGCCTGGGGGGATAAGCACGGTCTTAATTTTTGGGGCGGGTATCAATGGAATAAAAATGTCAGCTCTTCCTTGCGCCTAGCCGCTACAACGCAAGAAGAGATTGACGGGATTGACCCGAATATCGTGGCACCTGTGCAAACGGCTGATCCGGATAATTACGGCGGTGAAATTGTGCAAACGGCTTTGGGGTTCAATCTCAAAGGCACCCAAGGCTGGACGCGCGGTCATGAGCTTGGCTTTGAGCTTGGCATTCCGCTTTATCAAGACCTCAATGGCCCCCAAATGGAGCGTGATTACAATATCACCCTGGGCTGGAAAAAAGCGTTTTAAAGCGTAAATAACCCCCGCATCCTTGAAGGGCGGGGGTTTTATTGATTTTAGGAATGTTGTTTAACACTTGCCCATGGCTTCACAGAGGCCAAGAACAGCAAGGCCAAGCGTGATTTGCGCACCGCCAATAATCGCAGTAACCGCGCCAACACTAACGCCTGTCATCGCGGAAATGACAACGGCAAGGCCGGATAATGAGTATCCCGATGCAGCGAGAACAGCGGGAATGGACATGCCGCCGGATAAAACCACGGCGCCGCCGATAAGGGCTGCAATGCCGAAATAAAGCCCGGTTGTGCAAAGACTACAACCAAATTTAGAGGTCATAAGGCCTGATTCATTTGCCTTTAAAGTGCAAAATTCCGCGCCTTGCGCTTCTAAAGCCGTAAGATCCTGATCTCCCATAAGGTCTATGATATTCTCAGGAAGATAGCTGGTGAATGATATCTGCGCTGCATCCGCATCTGTGTTCGCAGGTGCCGCCATAAGAGGCGCTCCGGATTGTTCTGCAGCCTCAATCGCCTTTCTGATTTCCTCGCCGATTGCGCGGGCTTCTTCGATTTTCTCTTCCGGTACTTCTGTTTCCGGCATGTCTTGTGATTCTGTGCTCATGGATGTGATCCCCTTCTTTTGATTAATATATGATCACAGTATAGCGAGGCCTATGCGCAGACAAGCGGCGATTGGTTTAACCCACAGCTTATGTCGTTACAGTTTAAATTCGGACAAATCTATGAATCGCCTTTATTTGGCATAATTTAATATTTTCTTAACCTTCGTCCTTTATGCTTGTGATCAGATTAATAAGATTAATAAGTAAAACGAGGGACATTATGAGTGAACCAACAGCAGGGCAAAACGGTGATTATACAATTAGAAGATTAGTTCCTGGTATTGATGGAAATGCGGTTCCAAGAGACAGTGTCGAATTGACTGCTCCCAACGGAGACCAGTTTCGATTTACTGCAAAATCGCCACAACAACTTGCAGACCAACTCGCTCCTCATGGCTTTACAAAGGAGCAATCTGCATATGTATGGAGTTTTCACATTCACCCTCTGGATGCACCTCCCGCCATCATGCGACCGGAAAACACAGAATTACCTCAGCCAACAGCTTCCACGCAACAAAATGGTGAATACACTTTTGAAAACGAAGGACGAAGCGGAATTCAAATCACATCTCCAAATGGCCAAGTAGAAGTGGTTCCCAGCAAAGGTCCAGCAATAATGAATAAGCTTAAAGAGCTTGGCTTTTCAGCAGAGCAACGCAAAGATTTTTGGCCACAGCTAAACAGTGAAGGTAAGATTAGCATAACACCAGATGATAATTCTCAATCACCCAACGCAAAACAAAGCGATGAATACACTTTTTATAATGATGGAAACGAAGTCCAGGTAACAACACCTGATGGCCGAGTTGAAACACTTGAAAACGGGCAAGAATTCTTTAACTGGGCTAAGAAAGAAGGGTTTTCACATGTCCAGACCGCAGATATTCAAGCCAA
>CAWUJS010000040.1:0-16146 GCA_963922705.1 uncultured Alphaproteobacteria bacterium
CACCCATATCGAACAGGTCGCAGCACGCCTGAATTGGCCTTGTGTAAGGATTAACCTCGATAGCCATGTCTCACGTGTGGATCTGATCGGCAAAGACACCATCGTTTTACAAGAAGGCAAACAAATCACACAATGGAAGGAAGGGCTTTTGCCATGGTCTATCCAAAACCCGGTAGCGCTTGTTTTCGATGAATATGATGCCGGGCGCCCGGATGTCATGTTTGTGATCCAGCGCGTTCTTGAGGCCGAGGGCAAGCTCACCCTTCTGGATCAAAATAAAGTCATCCGACCACACCCGGCTTTTCGCCTCTTTGCAACGGCAAATACCGTTGGCCTAGGTGATACAACCGGGCTTTATCACGGCACACAACAAATCAATCAGGGGCAAATGGATCGCTGGAACGTTGTCGTAACGCTTAATTATCTTCCACATGATGATGAGATGAATATCATGCTCGCCAAATTCACAGAGCTTGATCATGATGAAGGCCGCGATATGGTGGATAAGATGGTGCGCCTTGCCGATATGACGCGTGAAGGCTTTGTCAATGGCGACCTCTCAACCCTCATGAGCCCGCGTACGGTTTTGGCATGGATTGAAAATACAAAGATTTTTGATGGAAACCGCGACCTCGCATTTCAGCTCTCTTTCCTCAATAAATGCGATGAAACCGAACGCCCGATTATTGCGGAATATTACCAACGCTGTTTTGATGTAGAACTCCCCGAAAGCGCGATTAAGAACATCGCAGTCAGCTAGGCTGTCATGACCAATCAAAACGTCGATAATTTCAAACATATAACCTCCATCACAATGCGTACAATCGCAGGCGACAGAGAGGTTGAGGCAACCTATTCCACAGCAGAGCCGCCAACCGGACGCGTTATAGAAGGCATGCGCCCTCGCCTGCCGCAGCCCGATGCCAACCTGCACCCAAAAAGCAAAAGGCTTGTGCGGGGATGCGCGGATATTCAGGCTTTGCGCATCGCTCACCATGATGAGCGCCTCCATTTAAGCGAAAAACCACGCGACAATCATGCGGCAAGCATTTTTGCTGCGCTGGAACAGGCGCGATGCGAAGCTCTGGGGGCAAATTCTATGGAAGGCGTTGCCAATAACCTCAATGCCGTACTGGATGAAAAAGCCAGCCGCCTCGGCCTCGAGAACATCACAAAACGCGAGCAAGTCGATATTGGCGATGCGCTGCATATCATGGCACGCCTTGCCCTAACCGGAGAATCCCCTCCACCTTCTGCAGAAAAATTAATTAACCTCTGGAAGCCATGGCTTGATCAGCATTTAAAAGATATTAGCTTCGATGACCTCAAGCCGCTTTTAGAAGATCAAAAATCCTATAGCGCACTGTCAAAAAAGCTTATCAAATCCCTTGATATTATCGTGGATGACATCACAGAAGGCGAAGAAAAAACAAGTGATGACGAACAGGATATGGAATCCGATACGGACCATAACAATGACGAAAGCGCTCAGAAAGAAGAGGAAGAACAGGATTCCGATGCGCATGATCTTGATGAAGATGTGCATGTCGGCGCAGATGATGAAAATCTCGAATCCTTTGGAAAAGATGATACGCTGGACGATATTCAGGCCGGATCAGGCGGTGAAATGCCTTCCGATACCCGCCGCAATTCCCACGATGATTTTATTCCGGGGCGTGAAGGCATGTATACGGTTTATACAACCGAATTTGACGAGGAGGTCGAAGCTGGTGAATTAGCCGATAGCCATGAGCTTGTTCGCCTTCGCGCTATGCTGGACAAACAGCTTTCCTCGCATCAAACCATCATCACCAAACTCGCCAATCGCCTGCAGCGCAAAGTCATGGCGCAGCAACAACGTAGCTGGCAATTTGATCTTGATGAAGGCATTCTGGATACGGCGCGCCTCGCCCGCGTTGTCGCTAACCCCAATGTCCCGCTGACATTCAAGCAGGAAAAAGAAACAGAATTCCGCGATACAATTGTTACATTGCTCATTGATAATTCCGGCTCTATGCGCGGCAGACCTATCGCAATTGCAGCTATGACTGCCGATATCGTCGCACGTACATTAGAGCGCTGCGGTGTACGTGTCGAGATTTTAGGCTTCACAACACGCGCATGGAAAGGCGGTAAATCGCGCGATCTCTGGATGCAAAATGGCCGCCAAAAGCACCCCGGCAGGCTCAATGATCTACGCCACATCATCTACAAAGCCGCCGATGCCCCCATGCGCCGTACGCGTAAAAATCTGGGGCTAATGCTCAAAGAGGGGATCTTGAAAGAAAACATCGATGGCGAGGCTCTCGTCTGGACATATAACCGCATTGCCCCCCGCCCAGAGCAACGCAAAATTATCATGGTCATCTCCGATGGTGCGCCGGTGGATGATTCGACCCTATCGGTTAACCCAACCCATATCCTGGAGCATGATCTCAGGAGCGTCATTCACTGGATTGAACAAAAATCCAATGTCGAGCTAACCGCGATTGGCATCGGACATGATGTTACGCGCTATTATAAACGTGCAATTAAAATCACCGATGCGGACGAGCTTGCAAAGGCTCTTGTTGATCAGCTTGAGAAACTCTTTGAAGAGGATTAAGCCACCCTTGTTTTTAATGGTATGATCGCTTAACAACAAAGGATGAGTCAGGCAAACATCATTCCAGCCGAACAAATCGCAGCGCAAATTTATATATTCCGCGAACAAAAAGTTATGCTCGATTCTGATTTGGCAAAACTTTACGGTGTTACGACTGGTCGCCTGAACGAGCAAGTTAAGAGAAATATCAAACGCTTCCCCGGAGATTTTGCCTTTCAACTGAATCAAGAAGAATTTGATAGTTTGATATCGCATATTGCGACATCAAACGCAGGGCGTGGCGGAAGGCGAAAGCCACCATGGGTTTTCACCGAGCAAGGCATCGCTATGCTATCGGGCATTCTTCATTCAGAGCGTGCAATTGAGGTCAATATAAGTATCATGCGCACCTTTGTTCGCTTGCGGCATATGTTAGCAAACAACGAAGAGCTTGCAAGAAAAGTCAATGAGCATGATTATCATATTGGTAAGCTTTATGAAGAGCTTGAAAAACTGCTAAACCTGCCCACCCCACCCAAAAACCCGATTGGATTTAAGACTGTTAAAAAATGAGTGATAAAAAGACAATATACAAACCTAAACCAATTAGCGGCTACCCGGAATGGCTGCCGGAGATCAGGCGCGTGGAGCAGCAATGGCTGGATCATATCCGCCGCGTGTTCGAAAGCTATGGGTTTTGCAATATTGAAACCCCTGCCGTCGAAGAGCTGGATGTGATTGCTGCAAAAGGCGAGGATGTCGATAAAGAGATTTATGTGATCGAACGCTTGCACAAGGAAGATGGCGATAAAGAAGCAAGGCTGGCACTACATTTCGATCAAACAGTTCCCCTTGCCCGCTATGTCGGACAGCATTTCAATGATCTGATATTTCCTTTCAAACGCTATCAGATGCAAAAAGTCTGGCGCGGTGAAAGGCCACAGGCGGGGCGTTTTCGGGAGTTTTATCAATGCGATATTGATGTCATTAACATTGACCAGTTGCCACTGTCTTTTGATGCTGAAATGCCCGCGATCATCCATGAAGTCCTAAGCGGCCTTGATATACCACCTTTTGAAATCCGTATTAGCAATCGCAAGATTCTCATAGGATTACTCGAAAGCCTAAACATTAAAAATATCGCCGAAGTCACACGGATCATCGATAAACAGGAAAAACTCGGCAAAGATGCAATTATTCATCTTTTGAGAGAGCATGATTTGAATGATGACCAGATTGAGGACATTATACAACTCACGTCACTTAAGCTGACCACAAGTGAGGATAATAGATTGCTTCGCGACGTCATTGCGAGGAGCGATAGCGACGCGGCAATCCAGCTTCTTAACGAAGGCATCAAAGAGTTGCAATTCGTCATAGATCAACTCTCACACCTCCCCAATGTCGTTGCCGATCTCTCCATCGTACGCGGCCTTGATTACTACACCGGCACAGTCTATGAGACCGTCTTCAAAGATGACCCTGGCTATGGATCGATTTGCTCAGGCGGGCGTTATGACGACCTCGCCAGCTCTTACATCAATAAAAAGCTTCCCGGCGTCGGGATATCCATCGGCTTCTCACGCCTTTTCGCAAAGATGGTTCCCACCATCCAAGAAAAGCGCATTTCCCCCGCGGATGTGCTCGTTATCCTTAATTCCGAAGAGGACCGCGCCCTCGCATCAGAAACCGCAAAAACCTTGCGTGCCAATGGAAACGCGGTGGAGCTTTACCACGCCCCACAAAAATTCCCCAAACAAATGCGCTATGCGGAGAAAAAAGGTATTCCCTTTGTCTGGATGCCGCCTTACCGTGATACAAAGCACCATGAAGTCAAAAATATGGCGACAGGTGAACAAACCGAAGCCAACCCGAAAGATTGGAAAGCAAATGCTTAGAATTCTCCTTGCCCTTTTATTAATTCCAACTTTATCTTTTGCCCAAGAAAAAACCACATCAACCTACGGCCCGGATTTTTGCGAATTTTCAGTCACATTCCCAAGCGACCCCTATAAATCCCGCCGTTGCGATGATTCTGCAAAAAAAGAACGCTGCTATGACCTCATTAGCTACACGCAAGTCTATGAGCTATCATCGACCGTGAATTTTCGCATCATCTGCAACCCTATCGGCGATGATGTCCTCAAAGCCTATAGCCCGGAAGTCATGCAAGCCACGCTCAAAGCCATGACTAAACAAAGTGTTGTGCAGGAATTCAATACCTCATTCCGTGAAGAGGAAAAGTTCAAACAGGCCGGGCTAGTCGGTGAAGGGCTTGTCGGGCGCACCCCCACAATCTACATCGCGCAGCTCTGGATTGGTGAAAAATCGGCTTTATCCGTTGAAGCTGAACTGATTGGTGAAGCGATGCCTGAGGCTGACACGCTCTTTCGTGATGTCCTTATGACTGTCGGCCATAAAGACGACGTTGCTGCTGCAGAAAAAGCGGAAGAGGCAAAAACCGCAGAGGATGATAAACCTGAATAATTTTCTTGTTTACATATTTTAATTTCTTCTATATAATTTTCCTTATTCAGTTAGGAAGTATTATATGCCGGAAAAATTCGAAGTACCAGACTCTAACAGGGCTATCACCATTCCTGATGGCGGCTCCATCCAGGAAAAACCGGAAGGCGGCTATGTCGTTTCATTCACGCGGTCAAACGGACAAGAAAAACAAATCCACTATAATGCTGATGGAACTAGTGATTTAGCGTCAAACTACTCAGGCACGTTTAGTGCATTAGCAGAAGCAGACCGTCAAAACGGTGGTAATTATTCCGGCGTTAACACGCCAGCAGGACAACTTTTGCAAGAAGCTCGTACAGACGTTGCAACACATTTAAGCGTTCTTCAAATCTTAGAAAGGCTTGGCTATAAAGGGCAAGAACTAACAGAGGATAAATTAAATTTAGCCGCTACTTTACTGGCTGATCAAATCGCTGAAACAATTGATCCTACTACCTTATCAGACCTTGAGGCTGCTTTTACAACCTCTGCTGCACTTCAAGAGGCCGGATGGGACGGTGATCACGAAACATCTACCGAAGTCATTGCGCGTGCAAAACACATTTTAGAACGCACACGCATTGAAGGCAACGAAAACAACTCAAACACGGACGAACACGATCCCACAAAATGGTAAAAAACCGCTCTTATGCCGCTTGCGCAACTAACCCTCTAATCCTCTCCACCATTGAGAAAAAGCCATTCCTTCGGTTAGGAGAAAGGTTCTGATCAAGGCCGATAGCTTTAAATGATCCTTCAATATCGATATTTGCAATATCCTTAAGCGGCTTATCCTGATACGCAGCCATTAAAACACCTATCAAACCACGGACGATATGCGCATCGCTGTCAGCAACAAAATGCAGCTTACCGCCCGAAATATCAGCTTGCATCCAGACACGCGATGTACAGCCGCGCACCAGATTCTCATCGGTTTTCAAGGCTTCATCCATTTTCGGCAATCCCCGCCCCAAATCTATGAGATAACGGTAACGCTCCTCCCAATCATCAAAGAAGGCGAAATTATCAATCAATTCATTTATATCTTTTGTCATTACTTTATTTCCACGAATAAAACCCTATTTTCTTTATATAAGGACTTGCGCGGTGTAAAGCCAGTTCGCTAAGTTAGTATATGTGTAAAGCAATAATAAAACAAAGATTCTAGGGATCACCTTATCCATGAGCAAATCAGACAAAAGCGATAGCAAAAACACCCTTTACTGCTCTTTTTGCGGCAAGAGCCAGCATGAAGTACGTAAACTCATCGCAGGCCCAAATGTATTCATTTGTAATGAATGCGTAGAGCTATGTATGGATATTATCCGCGAAGAAGATAAAACACAGCTTGTGCGCGAAGGTGGTGAAGGCACCCCTGCCCCATCTGAAATCAAGCAAGTTCTTGACGATTATGTAATCGGACAAGAAGAGGCAAAGCGCGTCTTGTCTGTTGCGGTTCATAACCACTATAAACGCCTTGAACATGGCGCAACAGGCTCAGATGTAGAGCTTGCCAAATCCAATATCCTCATTTGCGGACCAACGGGTTGTGGTAAAACACTTTTGGCACAAACAATTGCCCGCATTCTCGATGTCCCATTCACAATGGCAGATGCAACCACCCTGACCGAGGCCGGCTATGTGGGTGAAGATGTGGAAAACATTGTACTTAAATTGCTACAAGCCAGTGATTACAACGTGGAACGCGCCCAAAAAGGGATTGTTTATATCGATGAGATTGACAAAATTTCCCGCAAATCCGATAACCCTTCAATTACGCGTGACGTATCCGGCGAAGGCGTTCAACAAGCACTTTTGAAGCTCATGGAGGGCACAGTAGCCTCCGTTCCACCGCAAGGCGGACGCAAACACCCGCAGCAGGAATTTCTGCAAGTCGACACAAAAGATATCCTCTTTATCTGTGGCGGTGCATTCGCAGGGCTTGATAAAATCATCGCACAGCGTGGGCGCGGGACAACAATTGGCTTTGGCGCGGATGTCAAAGACCTCGATGATGATCGCGGCATTGGCGAACTTTTCCAGGATTTAGAACCTGAAGACCTCCTGAAATATGGCCTCATCCCTGAATTTGTTGGCCGCCTGCCGGTCATTGCAACGCTTGAGGATCTTGATGAAGACGCACTCATAACAATCCTGACAGAACCCAAGAATGCTGTCGTTAAACAATACAAAAAACTCTTTGAAATTGAGGGCGTTGAACTGAAATTCACAGATGACGCATTAAAAGCCATTGCTGAAAAAGCAATCGAACGCAAGACAGGCGCACGCGGGCTTCGCTCTATTATCGAGAATTTACTACTTGATACCATGTTCGAAGTCCCCGATATGGACGATGCCGTGGAGGTGATCATCGATGGCGATACAGTCCGGGAAGACGACAAGGCTCCGCAGATTGTAAAATCCAAGAAAAAAGCAGCTAAGAAAAAGGCGGACAAAAAAGAAAAGGAAGACGCGGCATAGGGGTAGAAGGTTAGAATATTAGAATATTAGAGTTCTGGAAAAGTGTTCCTGCTTTTAAAACCTTCTAAAGTTCCAACCTTCTAAAATTCCAACCTTCTAAAATTCCAACCTTCCAAATCCCAAAATTCATTTGCCCTTTATTCATTTTATTTTTATCATTTTGGTTAACAATATTAGTTCAACTGCGTTTTTATTCACATTGGTTAATATTGATCTCAACTAAATCTGTTCTGATCAAAAGCATAAAAGGATAAAAAATGAGCCTGACTGCCGCACAAATTCTTAAAAACCCCAATCAACAATATCGCCTTATAACCCGTAGCGACATGGACGGCCTTGTTTGCGGAATTCTGTTAAAAGAACTGGGCTTGGTCGATGAAGTGACCTTTGCACACCCAAAAGATATGCAAGATGGGCTGATCGATGTTGGTGAAAATGACATCACCACCAACCTCCCCTATGTGCCGGGCGTTTACCTTGCCTTTGATCATCATGCCTCCGAAGTAGAAAGGGTACAAGGCGCACCGGAAAACCATATCATCGACGCCAAGGCTCCATCCGCAGCACGCGTTGTCTATGACTATTTTGGCGGCGAAGAACGCTTCGCTAATGTTTCAGATGCAATGATGACTGCCGTTGATAAAGCAGATGCTGCCCAATTCTCAAAAAAAGAAATCCTTAACCCCGATGGCTGGGAATTATTAAGTTTTATCATGGATGCACGCACAGGCCTTGGCCGTTTCCGTGATTTTAATATCTCAAACTATCAGCTCATGATGAAACTTATTGATCATTGCCGTGACCATGACGATATTCAGGATATCCTTGAGTTACCCGATGTCAAAGAACGTGTGGATCTATATTTTGAGCATCAAATTAAATTCAGAGAACAGGTGGAGCGCTGCGCCGTTGTTCACAAAAACCTTGTTGTCCTTGATTTGCGTAAAGAAGATACAATCTGGGCAGGAAATCGCTTTATGATCTACGCCCTGTTCCCGCAAGTTAATATTTCTATCCATATTCTATGGGGCAAAAATAAGCAAAACACCGTTTTTGCAGTCGGAAAATCTATTTTAAACCGAACTTCAAAAACCAATGTAGGCGAGCTTTGCCTCTCTTATGGCGGCGGCGGACACAATGCTGCTGGAACATGCCAGGTTGAAAACCTGAGAGCAGAGGAATCATTGCAGGAATTGATTGATAAGATCAATAAAGATGGTTAACGCCTCTTGAACTTCCAAGCATGCACGCCATCTTCTTTTAATGACCCAAAAAACCGCACTCATCTGGTTCCGTCAAGATCTACGCATATCAGATAATCCTGCCCTGTTTCATGCCTTAAAAGATGGTTATCACATCATCCCTATTTACGTTCTTGATGATGAAAATGCAGGAGAATGGCGTATAGGCGGCGCTTCACGCTGGTGGCTACATCAATCCTTACAAGCGCTTAATGAAAGCCTTGATCACAACCTTATTTTCAGAACAGGAAAAGCAGATGAGATCCTGCCCAAACTTTTAGAGGAAACAAAAGCCTCTGCCATTTACTGGAATCGCTGCTACGAGCCATGGCGCATTGGACGTGATATAAACATAAAAACTGATTTTGAAAAGCATAATATTACCATCAAAACGTTCAATGCCTCACTACTCTGGGAACCATGGGAAGTCCTCAAAGATGATGGAACGCCATACAAAGTCTTCACGCCTTTTTACCGTAAAGGATGCCTCAAAACGGAACCGCGAGAACCGCTTGAAACACCGGGGACAATCCATTACGCAGAGCATTCAGGCGACAAAGGCAAGCTCGATAATTTGGAATTAATGCCTCATATTTCCTGGTACAGCAAAATGGATAGCTTTTGGGAGAAAGGAGAATCCGGCGCGCATAAACGTTTGCAAGATTTCCTTGAAAATGGCTTGAAAGGCTACAAAGAAGACCGCAACAGACCGGATATGGAGAATGTCTCACGCCTCTCACCCTACTTGCATCACGGTGAAATTTCCCCGCATCAGGTTTGGCATATCTCAAAATCTTACGCTGTAACCAATGGTATACCTGAAAAAGATATTGATCATTTTGCCTCTGAGCTAGGCTGGCGAGAATTCTCATATTACCTACTTTACCACTTTCCGAATATCACATGGGAGAATTTGAGAAAAAAATTCGATGCCTTTCCATGGGATGAAAACCGCAGCAATGATCTAAAACGCTGGGAAAAAGGGCAGACGGGAATTCCCATTGTTGATGCCGGTATGCGCCAGCTTTATGAGACCGGATGGATGCATAACCGCGTACGCATGATTGTCGCCTCACTACTGGTTAAAAACTTGCTTATTCACTGGCGGCAAGGTGAGCAATGGTTTTGGGATACGCTCGTTGATGCTGATCTCGCCAGCAATGCCGCAAGCTGGCAATGGGTCGCAGGCAGCGGCGCCGATGCAGCGCCCTATTTCAGAATTTTTAATCCGGTCACACAAGGCGAAAAATTCGATCCAAACGGAGACTATGTCCGCCAATATGTCCCCGAACTTGAGAATTTTGATACGAAATATATCCATAACCCCTGGGACTCGCCCAATCCCCCTGCCAACTACCCCGCACCCATCGTAGATCTAAAAGAATCCCGCGAACGCGCCCTAAAAGCACTGGAAAGCACGAAACAGAATACTTAAAATTTTTGTCATTGCGAGGAAGCCAAAGGCTGACGCGGCAATCTCCCATGAAACAACAAGATTGCTTCGCTGCGCTCGCAATGACGGATAAAACAGGATTGTCATTGCGAGGAAGCCGGAGGCTGACGTGGCAATCTCCTTAACGATGAATGGATTGCTTCGCTGCGCTCGCAATGACGATAAAATCGCGATGTCATTGCGAGGAAGCCGAAGGCTGACGTGGCAATCTTCTTAACGATGAATGGATTGCTTCACTGCGTTCGCAATGACGATAAAATCGCGATGTCATTGCGAGGAAGCCGAAGGCTGACGCGGCAATCTCCTTAACGATGAATAGATTGCTTCGCTTGCACTCGCAATGACGTCATTCTAATGGTATAAATTCTTATATGAACAATTTCAAAAAAATAGGTGTCTGCGCCCCCTCCTCTTACGTTGAAAAAAACGATATAGATGCCGCTGCAGCATTTTTAGCAACGCAAAACATTGAAACCTTTATTCACCCGCAAACATTTGCGCGTCACAATCAATCTGCCGGCACTGTTCAGGAAAAACTGAAGGCTCTTCATGAGCTATATAAAGATTCATCTATAGATTGTATCTGGGCAGCAGGCGGCGGGAATAGATCACTACAGCTCCTCGATCACCTTGACTATGACCTTATCCGCTCGAACGCAAAACCCATGATAGGTTTTAGTGATACCACCGCACTCCTTAATGCCATCACAGTTAAAACGGACATTATTAACATCCATGGCCCTATTTTTAAAAATATTCATAAATATCAAAACTTTGAAGATCTTTTCTCTGAATCCACTTCAATGCCACTCAATAACAGTAAAATCTTAAAACCAGGCAGTGCTGAAGGAATAGTCTTCGGCGGCAATTTAAGCATTTTCCAATACCTTCCCGAAACATTGTCTGGAAACTGGCTTGATGGTGCCATTCTTTGCCTCGAAGATTGCAATGAAGAGCTAAGCCGCATTGACAGAATGTTCATTCACCTCAAAAGACTTGGCGTTTTTAATCATATCAACGCGTTAATATTGGGCGAATTCACTGATTTACAGGACAGCACCCGCCCTTTTGGTTTTTCACTTGAAGATATTATCCTCGAACATACAGATGATACGAAAATGCCTATTATCATGAACGCCCCGTTTGGGCACGGCCAATCTCTCCACCCGTTTATCATTGGAAAAACTGCTTTTTTAGATACAAAAAACAAAACACTTCAAACCGATTTCTCCTTATAATACAAAGCACTAATATAAGACGTTTGACTAATTTCTTAAAACGTGCATAATCTATTCATATACAACTAGCAAGAGAATTGCATAAATAAGGATAAAGACCGTGTTGCATTACAGGGAGACAACACAAGAGTCTTTTGAAGCGTGGGGTACTGGATTTCGTTACAACTATGCTTGCAATAAACATAGTTTAAACGTTTTTCATCGCCATACCGAAAGGCATCTTGTAAAGCTGCGTTTAGATCAATTTTCACCAGAGCAGGCACTATCATATGTCTGTCTTCTTGAAAAGGCATGCCAAATCAATGCCCTCATTGTCAGCAATAATGACACAATCAACCTTGCCGATACAATGGAATTGCGGCATGTCACCCCGCTTATACAAAGCGTCGGGGAGATTTCACGCCATGCTTTCAACTTGCAAAATCACTATCTCAAATGTTTTGGCGAAGCCTTTGCAAAAGAGTTCAATCTAAAATCTGTAAAAATCAAACTCTTTGAACCACAAGATAGCAACACCAAGTTTTTTATAGCGCGCATACAAACACATCATGAAAACGGCATCTGCGTTCGTTCTTGTAACCTGCCTGGCTTAATGGCTGCTATGGCTGACCGCACAGCAAAAGACCTCATGACGGAAGAATTTGGTCATCGTTTCGAAGGCTCAGCGCATAATTTGCTCAATGCCTCCGTGAAATTATCATCACTTTCCCTCATTTTGGACAAGGATTTTATCCCGGAACATAATATTAACCACCACGAAAATGAAAAAATGACTTCGCAATACGCATGATAAGCCATTGATAGAAAAGGGAATAATCTCCTTAAGCAATAATTGGTATAAAAATACTTTCACAAAAAGTTGAAAATTAACGAAAAATTAAGTATAGTATAAAAACTTCACGACAACGTGACGATTTGCTCACAAGGATTTTTTATCCTGATTCTACCGATCGTCAGATTAACTGGCTGTGCGCAAATGCCAAGGTTCTTTTATGGAGCCAGGGCAAAATATTGTTAATAACAACAAACAAAGGTGACTAAATATGGCGAATAACGATAATTTCAACTTTACCAAAGGTGACTACGTTGTTTATCCGGCGCATGGCGTTGGACAAATCGAAGGCGTAGAAACACAAACCATCGGCGGTATGGATATTAGCCTTTATGCAATTTCTTTTGAAAAGGAACGCATGCGCTTAAAAATCCCTGTGGTAAAAGCTGAAAGCTCCGGCCTACGTAAACTAAGTACAGAAAACTACATTAGTGACGCCATTAAAACCTTGAAAGGACGCGCCCGTATCCGCCGTACGATGTGGAGCCGCCGCGCACAGGAATATGAAACAAAAATCAACTCCGGCGACCCTGTTGCCATCGCAGAAGTCTTGCGTGACTTGAAACGCAGCAATGATGACAGCGAACAATCCTATTCGGAGCGTCAAATCTATCAGGCAGCACTTGAGCGTCTTGCACGCGAAGTTGCGGCCGTTGAAAAACTCTCGGAAATAGAAGCCGCTGATAAGCTCGAAGATATTATGGGCGTCGTCAAAGTCGACCCTGAAAGCTTCCTTGAAAGCGAAGAAGACAAATTGGCAGCATAAGCCATTTTAAAAACAGCATAGCATCTTTAAAAGCGCGGCATTTCCCGCGCTTTTTTTATACTTGACCCAAAGAAAATATTTATGTTAATGTTATTCAATTTTAACATATCAAGAGGATTCAAATATGCAGCCATACACTGAAAGCGATCGTGACATTTATTGGGACAGAGCAATACTATCACGTAATACTAATATCTATGTTGATGAAGAAATTGCTACAACGACAGAACTTTCATGGAACGGACAACCTGCAGATATATTATGCAAAATTACGAGTGCAGAAGAAGACTCAGCTGATGTAACAGTTACACTTCCAATGCTTTCTGGAGAACCAAGCTATGCACCAATCAGTTTTAAGGTTCATGACATTGAAAATATAGCAGATCAAGTTCTTATACGATTACAGAATAGCGAACATTTTCCCAGATCCAAGCCTCAAGAACAGGCATTTGAAATATAAAATAGATGCATCCCAAGAGGATTGCCGCGTCAGCCTTCGGCCTCCTCGCAATGACATTTCCATTTATCGTCATTGCGAGCGACTGCGAAGCAATCTTTTTGTTTATTAAAGGTGTCATTCAGAGTGCATGTAAAGAATCTCCATACCATTTGATGACACTTCTCAATTTACCGTCATTGCGGGTGTAGGCGAAACAATCTGCTTACATCACAAGCGATTCTCGCGTCAAATCGTTGCTTCTCTTTCTTTCGTTCACGCCATGGCGATTGCGTTTGGATTTATAGTCATTACTGCCTCAATACCGTCATCCCCGCGGCGAAGCAAACCGGAGGTTTGTTCGCATGTACGGCGGGGATCTAATTATTAAAGCAAAGAGATCCCGGCTTTGGCGTGAACGGTATTTTAAACGGCATGTAATAGTCGTTTCGAATATCTCAATCATACGCATGCCCCCATAAAAAATCGAAGCAAACTCATAAATAACAAATAAAAATCATATACTTAGCGATTGATCACAGTTTTATTACTTTTTTGTAATGAAACCTTAAATACACTGTAACCAAATTCTTGATATCAAATAGGTATAAGTATTGCTCAGTACAATTATATTAATTTGGAAGGAATACGATGTCATATATTGATGATCCAGAAACACAAAAAGCAAATCTGAAATACATCCAAGATGCGATGAACGAGCCTTTGCTTGAAAAAGATCACGAACTTGATCTTGCGCGTCGCTGGAGTGAAGAACGTGATGAGCGCGCGTTACATGAACTCGTGCAATCCTACACACGCCTCGTCATCTCTTTGGCTTCTAAATTTAGAAATTACGGCCTTCCAATGGGCGACCTCATTCAGGAAGGCAATATAGGCCTTATGCAAGCTGCACAGCGTTTCGATTACAAACGCGACCTGCGCTTTTCAACCTATGCGTCATGGTGGATACGCTCCTGCATACAAGATTACGTCCTGCGCAACTGGTCCATCGTAAGGACAGGCACAACAGCCGCACAAAAATCTCTCTTTTTCAACCTGCGCCGCCTGCGCGCTCAAATTGAAGACCGCAATGAGGGCGCTGCCCTTGACGATGAAGGCCGTGCAGAAATTGCAGAAGAGCTGGGCGTCAAAATCAGCGATATACAAGACATGGAAGCCCGCTTCAACGGCGGCGATCAATCCCTGAATGCGCGCATTGGCGAAGATGGCGATAATGAGTGGCAAAGCCTCATCAGCGATGATTCACCGACACCTGAAGAGCTTGTGACAGGTATAAAGGATGCGGAAACACGCTCCGCCTGGCTCAATAAAGCCCTTCATCAACTCAGTGACCGTGAACAGCGAATTATCCGCGAACGCCACCTCGGATATGAAAATGTAACACTCGAAGCACTCGGCAAAGAGCTCGGCGTGAGCAAAGAGCGCGTGCGTCAACTTGAAGCCCGCGCGATGGAAAAAATAAAATATTCAATTAATCAGGATGTAAAACACAAATCAGACTTGTTTTTAGCCTCATAAATACTAATTCAAAGTTTGAAAACAGCTATACCAAGCTTGTTTTCTACACAAGCCGGACTGACCCCCCCTCCAGTCCGGCTTAACTTTATCCAGCTAGCGCCGCCGCAGGCTGACGGCGATAAAAGGAAACGTCATTGCGAGGAAGCCAAAGGCTGACGCGGCAATCTCTTGCTAAAACAAAAAGATTGCTTCGCAGTCGATCGCAATGACGATAAAAGGAGAGGTACAGCTTCATAATATACAAAGCAGCCTCTAAAATTAGCTAACCTTACTCTGGTGGGCCAAAAGTAAATGTTTTCGCCTGTATCTCGGGATCTTTAAATAACGCGTCGGCTAGCTCATCTGCAACTTTTACTGCCATAAGCTCATCAC
Organism: uncultured Alphaproteobacteria bacterium; assembly: GCA_963922705.1. Lineage (GTDB taxonomy): Bacteria > Pseudomonadota > Alphaproteobacteria > Micavibrionales > Micavibrionaceae > TMED27. The sequence goes on from CAWUJS010000040.1 coordinate 15,451, forward strand.
GTTCAACGCGTTCGCGCTCATTAGAATAGCCAAAGTCCCCATCCCTGCTATAAAGGCACGCACTTGCAAACGCAACCTGCGCAAGAACGCTGTAAAGCGAGGCTCTGTTATCGTTTGCATTCGCTTGCTTAAACTTATCAGCTAGGCGCTCCAGCGCTCCCGAAGCAGCAACATTTTCTTCATAGGATTCTACGCTACTCCTATCTGTGTAGGTTTCTACATCAGTTCCTTCCGAGATAAATTGAATGTATGCAATATCATCGTTCAATATGGCACGCTTGATACGCTCTTTTAAATCTTGTACGTCCATTAATTTTATCCTTTTATGTATAGTGTATTTTATTTTATACGTTGCAAATAAACATAAATTTTAGAAGGCGTCAATTCTTTGTAATAAAATAAGTGAAACTATAATTCTTTTATTCTAAAAAGCATCAGACGCCCCCAACTGAAACAACTATAAAAAACCGTTCACGCAAAGACCGCCATGAAGGCGCAACGGGTGCAGCGCTTATTGGGTAAAAATAACCATAAAATCTGAAACTGAACGCCTTGCGTCTCCTTTGCGTCCGTGGCGTGAACGAAAGAAAACAGCACTTAAAACCTTTCCTGTCATCCCGCGCCTACAAACGTCATCCCGGCGAAAGCCGGGATCTCTTCGATTTAAGCATGAGATCCCCGCTATATAGATGCGAA
>CAWUJS010000041.1:0-16001 GCA_963922705.1 uncultured Alphaproteobacteria bacterium
ACGGAATATTACCATTTTGCAGTCAGTGACAATAACGCATGTTTAATTGATTGGTGGTATTTTGTTAAGGAACCGATATTTATTGCAGTGTTACTATATGCGATGCTCTTTGCTCCCATATTTTTAACATATCGCATGCTTTCAAAAAAATATGACGAAAGTTAGATTAAAAAAAATCCTGAAATATTATATTCTATGGGGCTCACTTATTTTATTGTCCTATGTGTCTTTGGCTACTTTGGCCGCAATTTGGTTTGAAAGTGGTCGTGATATTTGTATTTTTGTCGAGGATAGTGAGTTCTTTGATGGGAACAGACCATGCAGGATTGATTGGTCTTACATTGTAGGCCATGGCAATTGCATTTGAACTTATGGTTTGTAAAAACCATAGTCATCCCACTCGCTCTCTTGTCATCCCACTTCCCCAACCGTCATCCCGGACTTGATCCGGGATCTCTTCGCTTTAAGCATGGGATCCCCGCTGTATTTGCGAACAAACCTGCGGTTTGCTTCCTATAAACACGTTCACGCAAAGACCGCCATGAAGGCGCAACGGGTGCAGCACTTATTGGTTAAAAATAACCATCAAATCTAGAATTGAACCCGTTGCGTCTCCTTTGCGACCATGGCGTGAACGAGAGAAAACAGCACTTCAAACTTTTTATGTCATCCCGGCGAACGCCGGGATCTCTTCGCTTTAATAATGGGATCCCCGCTTTCGCGGGGATGACGATATTACGTTAAAAATCGGGCTGTTAAATCTAAATGCAATCGCCATGCATTGTAGGCGAGCCTTTGATCGCGTTTTTGTGGTTGTATGCTATGCTTATTTCGTCAGCTATAAGATTATGGTCTGCAAGTTGTTGCCAACGCCCTGGTATGATCCTGAAGATGAGATTTGGGAGTTTTTACCCGGTTCGGTTGTTAGAATAAAAGACTCAACAGATTTTCATGGCAACAAAATTGTATTGGCGTATGAGCAGGTTTAATCCCCAATCGTATTAAGCTGCCTGCGCTGGATGTCGCCGATGGTTTGGCGCTTTTGCCGGGGCTGTCGCCAGCTATTTTCAAGCTGGTTATTATCGCGTGGCCTGTCTGTTTTAAAGCGGTCATCGCTTGATGTTCTGTCATCAAAGCGGCGTGACCAGTCGTCTTTTTGGCTGTCAAAAGGATTATCCCTGCCCCATCGATCATCATAGGAGCTATCCTGTGCATGGGCGCTTATTGGGGTGAAGGCCAAAAACAAAAAAGAAAATAGAAAAATATAATGTCGCATAAAGCGACAAAACCACATTTCTCAACAACATACAACCATAAAGGAGTATTATGCCGACAATAGAAGAAGGCATGCGCCGTGATATCGCCGCATTCCTGCCTGATGCCATCGCGACTGCGCTGGAATCCTACATTGCGTTTTCAGAAGAAGAAGCAACCGATCCTGCAAAACAACCGGATAAAGTTAAAAAATCCAAAGAATTTAAAGATCATCATGATGCCTGCAAGGTCTGTATTGCGCATATCAAGCTTTTGATTGAGTTGGCGAAATGGGCGGATATCCCGCCGCCGGAACTCGCGGATGAAATTCAACAACAGCAATTGGCGACAATTATTGGCGCTGCGAATACAGAATTGGAGCGTTAATCATGGATGAAACAATTGATGCACAGGCGGTGTATAATCCGCAAAGCACCCGCTATGATATCACATCAGCCGATTTTAAGCTTTTTCTTGTGATTTGGAACCAGCGGATGAAGCTGCGCACGCCTGATATTCATCTCAAAATGGCGCAATGGCTGGAATGGCATTGGCAGCAGGGCAATACGCGGCTCTTGCTCATGGCTTTCCGCAGTGCCGGGAAAAGTACCATTGTTGGGTTATTTGCCGCATGGTTGCTGTATCGGAATAATAATCTGCGCATTCTTGTATTGGCGGCGGATTTTTCGCTGGCGAAAAAGATGGTGCATAACGTTAAGCGTATCCTTGAGCGTCATCCTCTGACGGCAAAGCTAAAGCCGGAAAAAGCGGAGCAATGGGCGGCGGATCGTTTTACGATCAAGCGCATGCTGGAATTGCGCGACCCGTCTATGCTGGCGAAGGGCATCACATCTAATATCACCGGATCGCGTGCTGATGTGATTATTTGCGATGATGTTGAGGTGCCGAATACCTGTGATACCCCGGAAAAGCGCCGGGAATTGCGTGAGCGGCTAGGGGAGATGGAATATGTGCTGGTGCCGGGCGGAACGCAGCTTTATGTCGGAACGCCGCATCATTATCACACTATTTATGCCGATGAGCCGCGTCTTGAGCTGGATGAGGCGCAGGAATTTTTGCACGGTTTTAAGCGCTTGCAAATCCCTGTGCTGGATGAAAGCGGGCAAAGTGCCTGGCATGAGCGTTATACGCAGCATGATATTAAGCGCATGAAGCGTGCTACGGGGCCGAATAAGTTTGCGAGCCAGATGATGCTCGAGCCGCGCAATATCGCAGAAGGGAGGCTGAATCCAAAATTGCTGAAAATCTATGATGAAAGGCTGGATTACGCAAAAGAGCTGCGTACGCTGTTTTTGGGGCAGAAAAAGCTTGTTTCGGCAAGTGCTTATTGGGACCCGGCTTTTGGGAGTGCAAAGGGTGATCATAGTGTGATGGCGGTGATGTTTACTGATACAGATGGTCATTATTATTTGCACCATATCGCCTATATTAAAATTAACGAGCAAGATCCGCAGGACGAGGCAACGCAGCAATGCAAGCAAATCGCACAAATTGCAAAAGCACATTTTTTGCCGTCATTGACGCTGGAAACCAACGGGATTGGAAAATTTCTACCCAATATCCTCAGGAATGAATTGGCAAAATCCCATGTGCCGTGCAGCGTGCGGGAGATCCATCAAACACAAAATAAGGATATGCGGATCATTGAGGCGTTTGATGCTGTGCTGGCTGCGCAGCGTTTATATGTGCATGAATCTGTCCTGAAAACACCCTTCATGACAGAGATGCAGGAATGGCGACCGGGCAGCCATAAAGGCCATGATGATGGCCTCGATGCTGTTGCCGGTGCACTGGCGCAAAGCCCTGAACGTTTAGCGCGCATTTATGGTCATGTTTATGGGCGTGAGGGGCATAGCTGGATGCGTGATATGTCTGCGCACAGGGCAGATACGGATTTTAAAATATAGGAAATCAACATGAATTTTACACAAGATTTGGTCTGGTGGATCACAGTTGTTGAACTGCCAGCCTTGGCCGGCCTGCTCGCATTTATCTGGCGGACGCGTCAGAAATTTGAGACGCGCAGCGATGATTTGCAAGTATTGCTGGATCATCGGTGTGATCAATTGCGTGAGGCTTTGAGCGCTTTCAAGCTGGAAGTTGCTAAAAACTATGCCTCGCAAAAAGATTTGCGCGGGGTTGAAAACCGCCTTGTTGAGCATCTTCTGCGTATTGAATCCAAGCTCGACACGACAGCGCTCAAGGCTGAAGCGTTGAAGGCGAAATCTGAATAATTTTATCCATTGTCACTGCGAGCGACCAAAGGGAGCGCGGCAATCGTGTCTGTGCTGAAAAGATTGCTTCGTCGCATGTGCTCCTCGCAATGACGTATTATCAAAAAGGAACTTTTACAATGAAAAAACCTAAACTGACCGCTATCGGCGGGTCTGACGTGCCGCCGCGTGCGGATGCCAAAGAATTTTATGTTGAGCTTGAAATCGATGTACTTGCCCGTACGTTGTGGGGCGAGGCACGCGGAGAGGGCACGTTAGGCCTTGAAGCTGTTGCGCATGTGATACTGAACCGTGTTAGGGTTGCCGAAGAGCATGGTGGGAAATATTGGTGGGGGCATAATATTATCACCGTCTGTCAGAAGCCTTATCAATTCTCGTGCTGGAACCGTTCCGATCCGAATTTTAAACGCTTGCAGGCGGTAACCGACAAAGATCTCTATTTCGCGACATGTTTGCGCATCGCAAGGCGCGCCGTCATTGGGCGGCTTGAGGATCATACATGCGGTGCAACCCATTACCATGCTGATTATGTCGCCCCTTATTGGGCCAGGGGCGAGACGCCGACCATCACAATCGGACGGCATATTTTTTATCGCATTCTTTAAACGCATTCAACGCACACGTGAGATAGCAGAGATAACAGAGTGGTCAATTAAATAAAAAACTTCGTTATCTTCGTTATCTCACGTGTAAAAATAATCATAAGGACAATATCATGATCGAAACAATTCTTGCCAGAATTGGCTTGCCTTTATTGGTAACATTTATTCAAGAAGCTTTGCGGGAGATTAATTCACCCGTGACACGCGGCGCGGCGGATGCGCTTGAAAAGGTCGATGAGGCTTTAAAGGCCGGAAATATATCGGCAGATGAAATGAAAGAAGCAAACAGACATCTGGAGCAGCTTGCGCATATGCAATCTGAGGAATTCAAGGTAACCCTTTCAGAAATAAACCAGACAATTCGCGCTGAAGTAGCATCGCAGGATAAATATGTGCGTCGCATGCGCCCGACATTTGGTTATCTTATGGCTTTAACTTGGGCGGCGCAAATGTTTGGAATTGCTTATATAATCATTTTCGATACGGATCAGGCTGGAACCATTATGGCGGCGATGGGATCGCTTTCTGCGATATGGGCGATTGGCCTGTCTGTTCTTGGGATTTATGTCTATAAAAGAAGTGATGATAAAAAACTTGGTCCGCAGGAAGTTATATTTTGGAATAAGTAGCCGAAAAGGGCTTTTCTAACATGTAAAAATCTCTATATTTGATCTCATTCACAAATATTTTAGAGATCAAAAATGTCCGATACAACAAATCCTTATTCTCGTCCGCTTCAAAGCAGCACGCAGCGTATTGTGCAAGCCGCCAATGTTTTTTTGAAAATGGAAGCATCCGGTGGGATATTACTGGGAATTGCCGCAATTTTGGCTTTGATTGTTGCGAATACGCCGCTTTATAGCTTCTATGATTACATACTCCACGGCATTAAATTCACCATTGGTTTTAGTGAATCTGCAGGCGATATGCATTTTGAAGTCAAAAAGCCTATCCTGCTCTGGATTAATGACGGCTTTATGGCGATTTTCTTTTTCCTTGTGGGGCTTGAGATTAAGCGTGAAGTGAAATCCGGTGAGTTATCAACACGTTCCCGTGCTTTGCTGCCTGCGGTCGCTGCTGTTGGCGGGATGGTCGTTCCGGCGCTTATTTACTGGTTCATTAATATGGACACGCCGGAAAATTTAAACGGCTGGGCGATTCCTGCGGCCACCGATATCGCTTTTGCGCTTGGGGTTTTGAGCCTTTTGGGAACACGCGCTCCTGTGCGTCTTAAGATTTTGCTCACTGCGATTGCGATTATTGATGATCTTGGCGCGATTTTGATCATTGCTTTCTTCTACACAAGCAATCTTCAGTTAGAGCCGCTTTATTTCGCCGGTGTGGCGATGATCGGACTTGCGATCCTCAATGCCCGCTGTGTGACCAAGACTGCGCCCTATATCTTGTTAGGGATTATTGTCTGGGTTGCAGTTTTAAAATCCGGTGTGCATGCGACTTTGGCCGGTGTTGTAACCGCCTTATTTATTCCTGTTGTTTCCAAAAAAGACCCCAATATCACCCCTTGTAAGGATTTGGAGCATGCCTTGCACCCCTGGGTGGCGTTTTTCATTCTGCCGATATTTGCCTTTGCCAATGCGGGTGTTCCGTTTGAAGGGATGGGTTTTCACTCTTTAGGTGACCCAACCACGCTGGGGATTATTCTGGGCCTTGTGGTTGGAAAACAGGTCGGGATTTTCTCGATGCTCTGGCTTGCGGTAAAAGCGGGATGGTCGCCAATGCCAAGCGGGACAAACTGGATGCATTTGTATGCAGTCTCTGCGCTGTGTGGAATTGGTTTTACCATGTCGCTTTTCATTGGCGGGCTTGCCTTTGATGATATGGAGCATCAGGCCGCTATTCGCCTTGGTGTGCTGGTTGGATCGACGATTTCTGCCATTGTTGGATACTGCATTTTGCGTTATGCGCCAGCATGCAGTAAAACAGCCGATCAGACGGCGGCCGAACAAAAAGCCTAGATTTCGATACTGGTTTTGTTATCCTTTATAAAGCTGTTCAGCGATTCTTAAGAAGGATACCAAACTATGACAAAAACACCAATTACTGTGGCAAAAGGTGACGGCATCGGCCCCGCCATCATGGATGCAACACTCGAAATTCTCGATGCGGCGGATGCGCAGCTTGCGATTGAGGAAATTGAAATTGGCGAGAAAGTTTATGAAAGCGGTGTGCAAAATGGCATTGCCGAGAAATCCTGGGAATCCCTGAACCGTACCCGTGTTTTCCTAAAAGCCCCGATTACAACCCCGCAGGGCGGTGGGTTTAAGTCCCTGAATGTGACGATCCGTAAATCGCTGGGGCTCTTCGCCAATGTTCGCCCCTGCGTTTCATACCATCCATTTGTGCAAACCAATCACCCGAAGATGGATCTTGTGATTATCCGTGAAAATGAAGAGGATCTCTATGGCGGGATTGAATATCGCCAATCCCAGGATGTGATGGCTTCGCTGAAAATTATTTCCCGTCCGGGAACTGAGCGGATTATGCGTTATGCGTTTGAATATGCGCGTGCCAATGGCCGCAAAAAAGTCACATGCATGTCCAAAGATAATATCATGAAAATCTCCGATGGCCTGTTTCACCGCGTTTTCGATGAAATCGGCGAAGATTATCCGGAGATTGAAAAAGATCATATGATCATTGATATAGGCACGGCCAAGGTCGCGAATGCGCCGGATATGTTTGATGTGATTGTTACGACTAACCTGTATGGCGATATTGTTTCTGATGTTGCGGCAGAAGTCACCGGATCAGTCGGGCTTGGCGGATCATCGAATATTGGAACGGATTTTGGTATGTTCGAAGCCGTCCACGGCTCTGCGCCTGATATTGCAGGGGCAGGCATTGCTAATCCATCCGGGCTTTTGCTTGGCGCGGTGATGATGCTCACCCATATCGGGCAAGGCGATGCGGCTTCCAAAATTCATAATGCATGGCTGAAAACGCTGGAAGATGGTATTCACACAGGCGAAATTTTCCGTGAAGGCATCTCAAAGGAAAAAGTCGGTACTGATGGTATGAAAAAAGCCATCATAGAGCGTCTGGGCGCAAAACCGGAAACGCTCGCCGCCAAGGAATATCCCAATCAGGCTGGCGGCTTAAAGCTCCCTCCTGTGCGCGAAAGTACATGGCAAACCAAAGAGCGTGTGGGCGTTGATATTGGTATCAATTGGGATAAAACTACAGAAGATTTGGTGGCGCAGGTTTTGCCGTGTGTCACCGATAATCTCGGCCTGCATATGATTTCAAATCGCGGGACAAAAGTCTGGCCGGATGGCAATCCCTCGACTTTTTGTTCCGATAACTGGCGCATGCGTTTTATGAGCACAGATGAGGAGCATATCAAGACTAGTCAGGTCATTGCACTTATGGGGCGAATGAATGATGCTGGCCTAAACTTCACAAAATCTGTTATGCTTAATAAATATGATGGTGTTCCAGGATTTACAGTTGCGCAAGGTGAATAAAGTAAAAAATTATATTTTATTATTGTTTCTTGCATTCTTATTGCAAGCGTTATTGTCTAATAGCGCAGACGCACAATATGCCGGGTCATTAAAAAAAGCACGTGATAGAGTACATTATTTGCAAGAGAAAATGCGACAAAGCCCCGAAGGTAAAGAGCCTCTCTTTTTTTTAAATGGTCTGCATACTGGTAATAATCCGCATTTAAAGTCGCAACTTGATTTAGAGGCTATATATGGAAAAGATGTGTCCATAGGCTACCGTTATACACCTGATATTGAGCCCAGTTTTCCGCAGATACAATTTTATCAAATGCCACCTGTACAAACGCTTCATGACCGCATAGACAAGTTGCTATATGGAATCAAGGTCTCTATCCCCCAAGAATATGACCTTTATGGTTATGAATTGAGGCGTTATATGTCCCGTGTTGCAGGCGCTCATGCATTGGGAAATAAGAGACAATTACTGGTGGAAATTACGAATACAAAAAATGCTAAAATTATGTTGGATCATTGGCAAGACACAATAAATCAGCAGATTAATGATATAGAAATAGAAATTAGTAATCATGAAGATATTGATCCGGCGCTGCGAACTTCATTCAAATTAAATAGAGCAATTGTAAAAGCTTTTTTTGTAGAAGCGCGTCTTTGGGTTAGGAATAATCAAGAAATGTTGCAAATGCTATACGATCTTGATAACCGTTATCAATATCAAGTGCCCGCAATAAATTTTGGAAGAAAGGAAGAGCTTGATAGATTTGCAAATCTATTTCGAACGCGCCAAAAGTCAGTTCAGGTTATGCATAAATATCCACCATTTCGAATGATGATTTATTAGCCTTATTGTTTTTATACTCTTTTTGCAGCTTCAATGGTGTTTTTAAGCAAGCATGCGATGGTCATAGGTCCAACGCCACCTGGAACAGGTGTAATAGCGTTTGCAATGCCTTGTGCGCCATCAAAATCAACATCTCCGCAGAGTTTTCCATCCTCGCCTCTATTAATGCCGACATCAATCACAATCGCGCCGGGTTTCATCCATTCAGGCTGAACCATCTTCGCACGGCCAACGGCAGCCACCAGAATATCCGCATTGCGGCAAACTGCTTTAAGGTCTTGCGTGCGCGAATGTGCCGTCGTTACGGTACAATTTTCCGCCAACAGCAATTGCGCCATGGGTTTGCCGAATAATAAAGAGCGTCCGATGACGACAGCATTAAGGCCGGATAAATCCTCACGCACAGATTTAATCAGCATCATGGAGCCTTGCGGCGTACAAGGGACAAGGCCGGTTGTATCATTTGCCACTAATTTTCCCTGATTGAGAAAGGTCAAGCCATCGACATCTTTTTCAGGCTTTATATGTTGGATCAGCGCATCGCCATCAAGCGGATAGGGCAGGGGAAGCTGAACAAGGATACCGTGAACATGCGGGTTATCATTAAATGCCTCAATCTCCGCAATGACTTCGGCTTCTGTTGTTTGAGCAGGAAGGCGGGATTCAAAGCTCTTTATACCGACTTTCTCACAGGCTTTGATTTTATTACGAACATAAACCTGGGAGGCTGGATCATCGCCAACTAGAATAACCGCCAGACCCGGTTTTTGATCCAAACCCGTAACGTCTTGTGCAAGCTTTTCACGTAAGGTTTTTGCAATGGCTTTTCCGTCAATGATCATTGCTGTTTCTTTATGATTCAATCTTGCCTCCATATTATCTACATCCACATTCCTGCGCCCATCCCATATAGCGCGCGCTGAAGGAGTGATAAGCCAACAATGACAATAATGGGAGTGATATCAATACCGCCAATAGGAGGAATATATTTCCGAAGACGCGTAAAAACCGGATCAGTTGCTTTACGCATCAGCGCAATAAGGTTCTGTGCTTTGGTGTTATTGACATTAATAACCTCAAAAACAACGAGCCAGCTCACAAGAACCTGAATAATGATGATCCAGATATAAATCGTAATGGCTAAACTGACTAAGCCTAAAATAGCGCCCATAAATACCTCTAAACGTTTAAAGATAGGGATTTAGCATATGTTGTTTCAAATTAAAAGCCTCGCGTTCATCATGGGCATGAATATGCGGCGTTAATATTTCATTCAAAAGCTTTTGATATTATGGTTCTCTAATAAGAGAAAAGGTTTCTCCTGCCATGGTTAATGTTTTGAACATCTTTGATCCAACAACAGCGCTGGGTATTCTAAGCCTCGTCAGCATGGAGCAGTCCGCGCTGTGTCAGATTCCAAAACCGACAGAAATTAACGTTCGTCCGCGTACAGAAGAGATTAAATACGTTACATCACAAACTCTTGCAGAGCTTCAGCAATATAACATTGACACAATCAACCCCTATGGATTTGATTCAGATAGCAAAACCCATGGGTTTATGCGCGGTCAAATTTCTATGCAGCCAAAAGTGGTTCTGGATTATAAATATGTACTGGCCAATCAGGGGGTTTGTATCTGGTATGATAAGATCGATATTAATATTGCCATTACCCCTGAAATCTTTATCGCCAAAGAAGTTGCCGCTGATCCATGTCAATACAAAGCGACCAAAGAGCACGAGTTAAAGCATGTTGCGGTGGATCGACAAATCGTCAATAAATACGCCAAGTCTATGGGAAAAAAACTCTATAATGGTTTGAAATCACGGGGTTTTTCAGTTGGCCCGGTGAGAGCGGATGCCGCGCAGCAGATTATCAACCGTATGCAGCAGACAGTTGTTCAGTTGATAGAGTTTGAATATCGAAAGATGGAGCTTGAGCGTACTGAAAGACAGCAAGCTGTTGACAGTCTTGAAGAATATGAGCGCGTTAGTAATGCTTGCCCGAAAAAAGCCGTAGGTGCGTCCCGCCGCCGTCGATGATTGTCCAATTATAAACTGAAACGACTATAATTGGCATCATGAACCCTTACAATTCGTTCACGCAAAGACCGCGATGGAGTCGCAACGGGTTTTGTTATCAATGGGATGTTCGGTTTCAAACAGAAAAAATGAAACAATAAATAAAATATTTTTTTGACAGATGCAGCCGCAAGCACTTGATCCGTTGCGTCTTCTTTGCGTCCGTGGCGTGAATGATGATAGTGTATTTATTGGGATGAGCGTCTAAACAGCATCAAGTGCCGCCGATAGATCATCGATCAAATCATCAATATGCTCAATGCCGATCGACAGCCTTAATAATGCATCCGTAACACCCGCTTCTGCCCGTGCTTTTGCACCCATTGAAACATGCGTCATACTGGCGGGGTGGTTAATCAGGCTCTCCGTCCCGCCCAAAGATTGCGCCAGGCAAAAGAGCTGTAACGCCCCCACAAAGACAGGCGCTTTATCCGCTTTTAGCTCAAAACTCAGCATCGCGCCAAAACCGTCTTGCTGGCGCGCCGCGATATCATGCCCCGGATGCGTTGAAAGTCCCGGATAATAAACCCGCGCCACTTTCTCATGCGCATCCAGAAAATCAGCCACCGCCATTGCGTTATCCTGCGCCCGCGCCACGCGCAGTTCCAGAGTGCGCAAGCCCCGCAAAGTTTGATAACAATCAAAAGGCGCGCCAATCGTCCCAAGCGAATTATTCCAGAGCTTAAGCTCGCTCAAAAGCGTCTCATCTTTAACGATAACAGACCCGCCGACAATATCGCTATGCCCGTTCAAAAATTTGGTATTGGAATGCCAGACAATATCCGCGCCAAGCTTTAAGGGCTGTTGGAGCATGGGCGAGAGAAAGGTATTATCCACCACCACGAGGCAATCGGGATTTGCGGCCTTTGCTTGCTTGCTGATCGCGGTGATATCGGCAATGCGCATGACGGGATTGCTCGGCGTTTCGATCAAAACCATCCGCGCAGGCTCTTGTAAAGCCCCTTCAAGCGCCGCCGCATCATATTGATCAATGAATTTCAGCTTGAAATGCTTTTTCTCCGCCAAAGCCCGCAATAACCAAAAGCTGCGCCCGTAACAATCATAGGGCGCGAGCACAAGGTCATCCGGCTCAAGGAGATGCAGGATCAGCGTCAAAGCCGCCATTCCGCTGGCGGTGACGCACGCGCCTGCGCCTTCCTCAAGCTCCGCCAAAGCCGCGGCGAGCATATCGCGTGTCGGGTTGCTGGTGCGGGAATATTCATAGGGCTGGCGCTTGTCGATCCCGTCAATCTTGAATGTTGAGGATAAATAAAGCGGCGGCATGACGGCCTGATGTGCGGTATCCGCACCAATGCCGGCCTGTACTGCGGCTGTTCTCCTGCGTCTTGCGTGGTTTGAATCTGTGTTATTTGTCATGCACTACAGAAAACATGAATGACCAAAGAGCGTCAATAAAAACATCGCACCATGATCATCGTCATCCCGATTCTCCACTATTGTCATCCCGGCGGCGAAGCAAACCACAGGTTTGTTCGCATCTTCAGCCGGGATCTCTTCGATTTAATAACAAGATCCCCGCTTTCGCGGGGATGACATTGGGGTGCGCGGGGATGACAGTGGGGGCGTGGGATGGCAGTGGAGGTGCAAAATACCCAAGCTTTAAAACTTTCTTAATCTTTGACCGCTATACTTTGCACATAACTATATTATGAACTGCGTAAGAGCGAAGTAAAAAGAGGGCGTGAAGCATGGCAGAGACACAAACAGCAGAGCAAGAAGCAAAAAAAGCACAGCAGAAATTTGATAAACTCGCCGCTGATCTCTTAAAGTCCGGTGAAGTAGGGGATAACGCTGCGATAGCTTTGTATGAGATGCGGGATGATCCTGATTTTGGCGATATTATTACACAATTATTCGAAATGTTGGGTTTTATATTTGATACCAAAGCTAAAATGCAAGACGGTAAAACACACAATGTGGTTGAAGTTCAAAGACCTGCAAACTTTACCGATGCGCAAAAAGCAGCAGTAGGCGAAGCAAGGCGAGAGGCGCGGGAGATTGTCGGTGTTGAGCAACAAGAGCAGTCACAATCCGACGTGCTGTACAACAAAATCATCGCGCAGATGAAAGAATCTGATAATTTCAGGGATTTGCAGCCCCTTGTTGAGGACGCTGATCAGGTTATTGCGATGCTGAAATCCCGCACGCCCGAACAGTTACAACAATTATTTTTTCCAGATGATGATAAAGGCAGTCATGATGGTTTTGCAAGAGCGCTTATTGTTAATTTATTTCAAAAGGATGCAACGCCCGAAACCTATGTCAAAATTGAAAATGCCATGGATGCAGCGTATCAGAATAGATTTGAAACAACCTTTAAAGAGGCTTGGATGTTTTATCAAGCGATGTTTGATGTGCAAACACAAGGTCAGTTTGAAAACGCAATTGCCGGGATGAAAGCGGTTTTTAAGGATGAGAATAAACCCTTTGATGTGAGCTCGCATAATGTCATTAGCCTCTTTGCGAACAAAAATGAGAATTTTGATTCCAAAGCAGCGCTTAAAACGCTCCTTGATGCTGGCGGTGTTGATAAGAAAGAAGAGTTTAATGCGCTTATTCAGGAGGTTGGGAATGCTGAAGTTCATCAGGATTTTGAACCAAGCAAGGCAGCCGCCCTTGAAGCGTTAAAAGAGATAAGGGATGAGAAATTTCCGTCAGTTACTGCGAATCAAGATCAAGACCCTTCCCCGGCAGAGAATCAGGAGCCAGATGAGCAAACAATACCGGGGTTGATTATTGAGCACGGAGATGATGATGCAGCGCACACACAACCGCCGCCTGAAAAACCCGCGCCTTCAACTGGAGAAGAAGATGTTAAAGTTATCAATGTCCCGCCGCAACCGCCGCCAGAGCAAGAAGATAATGCACAGCTAGAGATAACAGTAGATCCCGGCAATGCCAAATACACAGGGCAGCAGAACAAAAAAGATGATAGGGAAGAATTCTACAAATCTCCTTATAGAGGTGAAATCTTAAAAATTGAAGAGCTGCTCGATGGGCGAGGGTGGCGCAATGAAGAAGGCGGCGGACACAGCAAACGCTTTAACGGCATCACAAATAATTACAGGGATCATGATCTGGTCAAGGATGCCATCGACACGGTCAAAGAGCTTTTGGGTAATGATCTAACCGAAGAACTAGAAGCGATGATTGCACGCATCGAAGGTTATAACAAGGCAGGCACATTTGTCAGCTCGACCTTCGCGACTGAGGCCTCGAAGCTCTATCGCGAGCGTTTACCGGAAGAAGGAAAGCGCCCGACGAACGGCGAATATGCGGAGGCTTTGCTTCGTGTTTTAGATACGCTTGATGACGAAGATGCGTTTACCTTTGACACAGCAGGTATTGATGAGCATTTAACGGCGGATCAGAAGCAGGCAGTGACAGCCGAAGCCGCAGCGATTGGTAAGTTTCAAGCCAATTTGCGCAGTAATATGGGTGCTTAAGATTTTCTTAATCTTCATTGATTATAATCTTACCATAAATACAACAAAACCCATGTAGCGAAAGAGACTGAAAGAACAAGCATGGCAGATGAGAATCTTGCAAATAACGCCACAAATGAAGATAAAGTGAGAGACTTTATTGCGCGTGCCAAAGATGAAAACGGGAATGTTTTAACTAATGAGAGCATTATAGAGCTTTGGAAGCGCGGCGATGTGACCGGCGATTTGCAAAGGTCTACTATTGAGATGGTTCTCAAATCCATGGGGTTTCTTGTCACGGATGATCGAGGGATGCTTCTCTCGGACGCCACTAAAATTACCATTCAACGCCCGGAACAGCTTTACTGGGATATTATTGCCAAAAAATTTCAGGAAACAGATAATTATGCCGTTATTACCCCGTTGATAAGAGATATAGATCAATTTACCGGAATGCTCTCGCAAATAAGTCCCGAGAAAATACACGCGCTTTTCATGCCAGAGAAAGACGGTGATAGCGTTGTGCACCATGCCCTTATCCAGCGTGCCGTGCAAGATCGTCTCGCCCCTGAAAAGTTTGCGACGCTAAAGAGCAAAGTGGATTTTGCCCTTACTAGAACCCCTGAGCTTGGGGAGGCTTTAAGTTCTGAATGGATGCTCAATGAAGCGGTCTATTATGCGCAAACACAAAAAGAGTTCGATAATGCCATTGAAGGCATGAAAGCGATTTTTGATAGTGAAGGATCAGACTTTCCTGTCACCGCATTATCCGTTTTATATATTGATGAGAATAAACAGGACGGTTTTGATGCCAAGGCTGCGTTGACAACGCTCCTGGAGGTTGGCGGAATTGATACTTCTGACGAGGTGCAGGAGTTGGTTGAGAGGATTAAAGCCCGTTTGGATGGAAAAGCATCTGATATTTTGTGGGAATTGGGGCGTCGCAGACGAGAGATGGTGCTTGAGGAGTTATCAAAAGAAGATATAGATAATGCATTTAATTATGCTGAGGATATTGGCGAAGCTGTTAGTGCGGGTGATGATACAAGTATAAGTACAAGATTTAATTTTACTGGGGGGGGAAAGATTCCGAAGCAGGAAACCGAGACTGATGTTATGGAAACTCAAAATACAAATGACGGTGATGAGCAGCAAGTCGTTTATGCTAAGATTGTTCCTACTCCGACTACTGAAGAATATGATGACACAAAGCCGGAGGACTTGTTGAGTGAAAAAGTGGAGCCAGTAGATCAAACGCTTGCAGAAGATCCAACTTCTGGCGATGAAGATGAAGAACCACAACAAGTAGTCAAGACGGAACCAGCAGATGAATTCCCGCCATTACCCGAGCGCAGACTAAAAAGGGAAAATATTGAAACTACTTCTGAAAGTGACGGCTCATTTCTTGCGCAAATTTTTGATGGTAAGGCACAGCCCGGAGCGCTTGGGACAGAGGGAGCGCGAATTTTAGTGAGTTATGAACCTGAACCTCTTCAAAAGCTTGCAAAAAGTGCTTTGAGTCGGGCAACGAATAACATCGATCCAAATGCAAAAGCGCAGGCCATTAAAGATTTAGCGTATGCTTTTATGAATAACGGAAATGGCGTTAAGGTAACAGACCAGACGAGGGAAGATGGAGTTACTTTGTTAAAATGGTCTGCGGAGCTGGGCAATCCGCAAGCTATTCGCGACTTGGCTCATAATACTTATTATGGTATTGGCCCCATAGAGCAGGATAAAGAGCAGGGTTATGCCATGGCGCGTGAGCTTGTAACTGTCCTGGAAGCGCAAGAACAAGAAGATGTACTTTCAGGATCTGAAAAAGCAGCGCTTAATGGTGCAAAGGATTTCATCAAAATGTGGGATAAGGAAAATGCAGCATTAAGTAGCAGTTTCACTGGGCTTGAGAAGCCGCAATTACCAACGCATGGTTCTTCACTGTAACGACTATATTGTCATTGCGAACGCAGTGAAGCAATCTAGATTGCCGCGTCAGGCCTTTGGCCTTCCTCGCAATGACATTCTCCTGTTATCCG
>CAWUJS010000042.1:0-15824 GCA_963922705.1 uncultured Alphaproteobacteria bacterium
GCCGGGATGACAAGTGGGGGAATAGGATGACGATGATTTTTACAAATCACGATTTCAAATGCAATCGCCATGAGACCAACCCCATTAGACCAGTCCCAATTTTTGTTCTAAAACACCGACAAACATATGGCCGAGCGTGATGTGCATTTCCTGAATGCGGCCCGGATCTGTGTGGGGGACTGTGATGATAATATCACAGAGATCGCGCATTTTGCCGCCGCCTTCACCGGAAAAGCCGACGGTCGTCATGCCCATGCGCTTGGCTTTTTTTAGGCCTTTTAGTACATTTTCAGAATTTCCGGAGGTGGACAGGCCGATCGCGATATCCCCTTCATAGCCGAGCGTGCGGATTTGGCGGGAGAATATTTCCGAGAAGCCGAAATCATTGGCGCAAGCGGTAATCGCAGAGGAATCAAGGGACAGCGAGAGTGCGGCGATTGGTGAGCGCTCTTTATGGAGCTTGATCGACATTTCAGCGACGATATGCTGCGCATCGGCTGCGGAGCCGCCATTACCGAACATGATGATTTTATTACCGCGCTTAATGGCTGGGACTGCGGCCTCGATGAGGTCGTTAAATGCATCAAATTGTGTGTTGAACATTTTTTCAGCCGTGAGGATATGTGTGTCGCGAACGTGATCCCAATAGGTGCGGGCGCAGATATCTTCTTTGGGGGCGTGAAATTCAGGCTGCTTTGTTTTAAGATCGATCATAGTTTTGCTCTTTTTTAGTTGAGATCTTGCGGTTAAACCGCAGGATGAACAGGTTTATTAATTTTCATCCGTTTTAAACATATCATAAGGGCTAGGCGCTTTAACGGCAGGTGCAGCGATGGGCGCAGAGACTTTGTCAGTATCTTTCAACATATCTGATTTTATTGCTATGGCCTCATTCTGAGCGTCCATTTTTGCTTTTTCAGCCGCTGCTTTTTCTTCTGCTGCCTTCTGTGCGGCTATGCGTGCTTTTTCTGCTTGTTCTGCGGCAAGGCGCTCTTCTTCCATGCGTTGGCGGTTATAAGCCAATTGCTTTTCCGTGAGCTGAAAGCCGACCATGACTTTGTAACGAGAGCCCTGTATGCGGTCATCTGCGGGGATGATTTGCCGCAATGTTTCGTGATAGGTTTGGGCAGTTTGTCCGGCATCATAGTTCATCGAAGCTGCAAATATTTCTTTAGCCAGAATTTTACCGCTATCGGATGTCACCGCGACAAAAAACGGATAGGAGAAGAATGTTTTATCTTGTGGCGTGTTTGAGCCTGTCGAGCCGTTTATGGCAAGTTTTAGATCAACGGTGACACTGCGATCTCCATATGCACAGGTTGATTGTACCTCTTCCATGATGGCGGATGATGCAAGATTTGATGGTTGTGCGTTTTTGAAATCATAGATACGGCTTAAATCTTGAACAATCTGAACATCCGGGCAATTCCCATCGATAAGAAATTCAGCATGTTCTTCTTCTTCTGTACTGGATGCAGTTGTAAAATTATCGAGGCTAAAATCAATATCCGCGATATCATTTTTAATCCCTTCCACGGTCTCGCAAGCTGAAAGCGTGAAAAGACAGGTGGCCAGGATGGTGGCTGGGATGAATGTTTTGAGAAAAGGTTTCATTTCATGTGTCCTGATGCTAAAAAACTTTAATTATCGGCTATATGAGCGCAAGGACACGCAAAAAGCAAGCTATGAGTGAAGAGAAAAAGAGAGCATTAACAGTGTTATTGGCTGCGCCGCGCGGGTTTTGTGCGGGGGTTGATCGCGCTATTCAGATCGTTGAGCGTGCGCTGGGAAAATATGGTGCGCCGGTTTATGTGCGCCATGAGATTGTGCATAATAAATTTGTTGTGGATTCTTTGAAAGCCAAGGGCGCTGTGTTTGTTGAAGAGCTACATCAAATTCCCGATGATGGACAGCCGGTGATTTTTAGCGCCCATGGCGTGCCGAAATCTGTTCCAGAACGTGCGGAGCAGCGGGAAATGTTTTATATTGATGCGACTTGCCCGTTGGTGAGCAAAGTCCACCGCGAGGCTGAACGCTATCATAAACACGGGCATCAAATTATCTTGATTGGCCATGCAGGACACCCTGAGGTGATTGGCACGATGGGGCAGCTCCCCGAAGGCGCTGTGATTTTGGTGGAGACTGTGGCGGATGTTGAAAAATTGTCATTGCAAGCGCAGCGAAGCAATCGACATACTGGTCAAGATTGCCGCGTCGAATCTGTCGGTTCTCCTCGCAATGACGAGATTGTGTATGATGCCGACAAGCTGGCATACTGCACGCAAACAACATTATCCGTTGATGATACGGCGGAAATTATTGAAGCGTTAAAAGCCCGCTTTCCAGCTATTCAAGGCCCGCATAAAGAAGACATTTGTTATGCAACAACAAATCGTCAAGCCGCAGTCAAAGCGATAGCAAAAGAGGCCGATGCGCTGATTGTCATTGGTGCGCCGAATTCTTCGAACTCGAACCGCCTTGTCGAGGTCGGGGCTTTGCATGGATGCGATAAGGCGATGCTGGTGCAGCGCGCGAGCGATATAGAATGGGATTGGGTTGATGATGTTGGTACTCTGGGGATTACGGCAGGGGCGAGTGCGCCGGAAGTTCTGGTTGATGAAGTCATTGAAGCCGCTAAAGAGCGCTTTGATGTGACGATCAGGGAGATTGCAATTACTCAGGAAAATGTGAATTTTAAAATCCCTGGCATTTTGAAGGATGTTGCGTGATGTTTGAGCAAAGAGAAAACGACAATACTCGTCATTTTCTGCTTATGGATTGCTTCAGCCCTGCGGGCTTCGCAATGACGTTATATTCACTGTCATCCCGAACGTATGTGAGGGGTCTCAGGATGAATAATGAGATTTCTCATGAGAGAGTGCTTTATGAATAAAACTGTAACATTGTTAGGCATGTCGGGGGCGGGAAAGACTCATTTCTCACAGCGTTTGGCGCAATGGGGATGGATGCATTATTCCAACGATTTTGAGATCGCAAAATTGCTCGGTATTGATGTCAATGTTGATGATTTATCGCCGCTTTCGGACTTTATCGGACAGCTAGGTGATCCTGATAAAGGCGGCTTGTCACTGGAAGATTTTAAAGACCGGCAGCGGCAATATTATGATGCGGAATGCCTGGTTTTGGACAATTTGGCGGGTGTCGCTGTTGAGGGGAATATTGTGAATGATTCAACGGGCAGTTTTTGCGAGATAACTGACGAAACATTGATTGCCCGCGTTGCCGAGCAAGGCGTATTTATTTATGTCGAAGCAGACCCCGATAGTCATGATGATATTATCGCAAGAGCGCAGGCTTATCCAAAGCCGCTATTCTTCCCGCCGGATATATTTGATGAATGGTTGCGGGAATTTTGTGCTCTGCGCGGTGTCTTGCCTGATCTGATAGAGCCGGGGGATTTTTCGCGCTGGGTGTTTCCAAAGCTCTTTCAATCCCGCTTGCCGAAATATGAGAAGCTGGCGGCGCAATATGGCATTAAGGTTCAGGCGAAGGATTTGCATGCGGTAGGATCGGGGCAAGAATTTTTGGATTTGATTCAAGGATAGAAATAATAATAACTTAACCACAGTGAGCACAGAGAAATGAATACGAAGCAGTCTAGATTGCCACGTCAGCCTTCGGCTTCCTCGCAATGACATTTTTGTCACTGTGAGCGGAGTGAAGCAGTCTGGATTGCTTCGTCGGCGTTGTTTCCTTGCAATGACGTTTATTCATTGTCATCTTATTTTTTAAAGGCACTTGAAACTATATGACTGACAAAATGATTACAATTTACACCGATGGCGCATGTTCCGGCAATCCTGGCCCCGGAGGATGGGGTGTGTTGCTGCGCTGGAACGGGCATGAAAAAGAGTTGTTTGGCGGCGAAGCAGAAACCACCAATAACCGCATGGAGATGATGGCGGTGATTAGGGCTTTGGAGGCGCTTAAAAACCCGTCAGAAGTCGCACTTTACACCGATAGTAAATATGTCATGCAAGGCGTTGCTGAATGGCTTGAGGGATGGAAAGCCAAGGGCTGGAAGACGGCGGCTAAAAAGCCGGTCAAGAATGTCGATCTCTGGCAAGAAATTGACGCTCTCGTGCAGGTGCATGATGTAGCATTTCACTGGGTTAAAGGGCATGCAGGAGATCCGGATAATGAGCGCGCCGATGCGCTGGCGCGAAAAGGGATATCTGTGATTTAGGGGGCTAACCGTAGATTGCTTCGTCGGATTATAAACTGGAACGACTAGATATCCTTGTAATTACGACTGTTGACACAAATTTTTTTTAATCATTATACCGCCCACGATCCGGCGTATTGGTTTGTCTGTTCTCTTGGCGGCGTTGTTGATGGTGGCGGCGGTTTCGCGTGGCTGCGCCTTGATATTCGGCGGGTCTGCTATTATTGCTTAAACCAAAGCCCCCCCATTGTGAAAACAGCCCTTCGAAGCGATCAAAGAATGGGGTTTCATATTGATAAGGCGCATAACGCGGATTACTCGCTGCCATAATATCCCGCCAGATTTGCGCAGGATAACTCCCGCCTGTTACGCGCTGCATGGAGGCATTATCATCATTACCAAGCCATACGCCGGTTACAAGCCTATCGGTAAATCCCACAAACCATGCATCGCGGCTATCTTGCGATGTGCCTGTTTTCCCGGCAGCATTTGGATTACCAAAACCCGCGCCGCGCCCGGTGCCGTTTTGAATAACGCTTTGCATCATGGCCTGGAGCATGCCGATAAGATGCCCGTTTACGGCACGTTTGCCTCTGGGGTTATTGGTACGTTCATAATAAACCAGCCCGTCTTTATTGGTTATTTTTGTAATCCCGTAAGGTTTGACCATAACCCCGCCATTGGCAATCGATGCGTAAGCGCCCGTCAACTCTAAAGGAGAAATTTCATTCGTACCCAATGCAAGGCTTAAATCTGCATTAAGCTCTGATGTGATGCCAAGACGGCGGGAAGTATCGATAACTGCCTCGGGAGTAACATCCTTAATCAGTTGATAAGCGATTGTGTTCAAAGACAGGGTAAGCGCCTCAGCTATCGTGACTTCCCCATAATATTGATGGCCAAAGTTTTTCGGCCTATACCGCCCACGTGTGATCGGCTCATCCATCACAAGATCATCAGGCCGCCAGCCATGCTCAAGCGCCGCTAGGTAGGTGAAAGGTTTAAAAGAGGAGCCGGGTTGACGGGCGGCTTGTGTGGCTCGGTTGAACTGGCTTACGCTGTAATCCTTACCACCGATCAAAGCAACAACAGCGCCATTGGGGCGCATAATCACGGCTGCGCCCTGCGTGATATTCTTGTCCAGCCCATATTTACGAATTGTCGAAGTAATTGCATTCTCTGCGGTTTTTTGAACGCTTATATCCATCGTTGTTTCAACAATAAGGTCTTCTTCGGGCGTTCCGATAAGCTTATTAACCTCATCAACGATCCAGTCGCTATAATATCGCTGCGCATTCCCACTTGGCTTCCTACGCGGCTTTGGCGCTATGGTTTTAAGCTGATTTTTCTGATCTGCCTCAAGATATCCCGCATCAACCATAGCATTAATCACCAGATTAGCACGCATTCTGGATTTTTCCGGATTAGCAATAGGCGAGTATGTTGAGGGAGCCTTGAGGAGCGCAGCAAGTGCTGCGGCTTCTTGTAAAGTAACATCATAAACCGGTTTTTTAAAATACAGCCGAGAGGCCGCATCAACACCATATGTCCCACCGCCGAGATAGACACGGTTTAGATATGCTGAGAGAATTTCATCTTTGCTGAGTTCCCATTCCAGCCAGAATGCCAGCATAGCTTCCTGAATTTTACGCTTTAAGGTGCGCTCTCGTGAGAGAAAAAGATTTTTGGCAAGTTGCTGCGTGATAGTAGAGCCGCCCTGCGCGATACGGCCTTCTTGAACATTCACAAAGATAGCGCGGGCAAGGCCGATGGGATCAAGGCCGAAATGATAGTAAAAGCGGCGGTCTTCGATAGCAATGACGGCATGTTTTAAGTGCGCAGGGATAGTATCGACGCTGACCTGTTCGCCCACCAAATCACCATAACGCCCGATAATGGTTCCATTGGAGGCCTTTACGATGATAGAGCTTCTACGCTCAAAGCTGGCTTTTTGGGTGATGTCCGGCAGGTCAGTTGCGTAATAAGCGCAAAGTGCGGCAACGGCAAGCATTGTCCAGAAACCAAGAACAAATGCCCATTTAAAAGCAAAGCGAAACCATGAGATGTTTTGCTTTTTGCTCTTGCGGGTGCTCTTACGTTTTCCCTTTGCCTGTGTCTTTCGCTTTTGCGTCGAGGCAGTCGTGGGTTTGCGCTTTGCAGGTGTTTTCTTCTTCTTTGCAGCCATCATCATGTGATAATGGGTTATGATAAAAAGGGCAATATTTTTTGGCTGTAAAGCTTTTTAAATTACGTATTTCTATTTTGGAAATTTTATATTTCTATGATTGTTTTACTTAACAGCATCCATAATGCGGATGCAACTCCCGACGAAGCAAACCTGCGGCTTCCTCGCAATAACGCTGTTGTCATTGCGAACGCAGTGAAGCAATCCAGATTGCCGCGTCAGGCCTCTGGCCTTCCTCGCAATGACGAACTGGGTTGGCTTTAGGGTTTCTTGCGATTACGCTGCTTTCGCGGGGATGACGGTATTGTATTAAAAATCTAGCTGTTAAATCCAAATGCAATCGCCATGGTTAGCATCTACAGCGGGGATCTTGTTATTGGGCAAGAGATCCCAGCTTTCGCCGGGATGACGGGTGGAGAGAGTGGAATGACAGGAAAAGTTTGAGAGGTTGTTTTCTGTCGTTCACGCCATGGACGCAAAGGAGACGCAACGGGTTCAGTTCTTGATTTTATGACTGTGGCTATCAAGCAAGCACTGCACCCGTTGCGCCTTCATGGCGGTCTTTGCGTGAACGGTTTTTTATAGTTGTGTCAGGTAGGGGAATATATCCCGGCTTTCGCCGGGATGACGGGTGGAAAATAGTATTGAAATACAAAAACTTGGGCGCTTAATCCTAATTCGTATCAACCCAATAACGCAAGCGTGCGGGGAATTGTTCTGTGGCTTGTGTTTCATCTTCCAAAACACCGCCGCAAAATTCAATGACGTGGATTGCGGATAGATTGTCTTTATCAATCGTAAAAAGAGCGCGCTCAATGCCAAGATAATTAGCGATGGGCAGGCCTTTTTGTAAAATCTTTTTCCCAAAGCCTTTGCCGCGCATGGATGGGCGTATTACGAAATTGATATGTCCGCCCCATTTCTCCAGATGCCAATTCAGACGGTGGCGGATATTAAAGGCACCGATATATTTCTCATTCTTGACAAGCCAGAGAGCTGTTTCTGGCACAGGCTCGACCCAATCGGCGTAAGGTTTATGGAGGTGGCGGTTCCCTGCGTTGAGGTCTTTGATGAAATTTTCAAAATTTTCGCCGATATCATTTACATCCAGGAATTTATAGCGTCCTTCGGTGTGATATTCGTTTAAAGCTTCCAGATAGCTGTCTTTATGCTCAAGAGCTGGTTTGACGAGTTTTGAGGCGGTCATGCGTCTTTATTTGTTGTTAACGACAAAGACTTTATATCGTTTTTTACAAAAGGAATAAAGCTGCTAATCCCAAAAACGCAAAAAAGCCAACGACATCTGTAATGGTTGTTAAAAATACGGTTGAGGCGACGGCAGGGTCTTTGCCTGCTTTGTCCAGATAAATGGGAATGCATGCGCCAAAAAAGCCAGCGGCAAACAGGTTGATGATCATTGCTGCGCCAATGACGGTGCCGAGCATGGCGTTGGAAAACCAGAGTGCTGTGATGACGCCGGTAATTGCGGCGAAGGCGAAGCCATTGAGAGATCCGACAAGCGTTTCTTTCCAGATCATCCGCCATGTATTGGTTTCTGAGAGCTCTCGCGTGGCAAGTGCTCTCACGGCAACGGTTAGGGCTTGTGTCCCTGCATTGCCGCCCATGGATGCGACGATTGGCATGAGTACAGCCAGTGCGACCAGTTGTTCAATGGTTGTGTCGAACAATGAAATCACGATTGAGGCTAGTATTGCAGTGAGTAAGTTTACAAAAAGCCAGCGAAATCGTGTTCCTGTTGTTGATAGGGTTGCACGGTAAAAGTCACCTTGATCGACACCGGCCATTTTCAGGATGTCTTCCTGCGCTTCGTCATCGATAACATCAACAATATCATCAATGGTTATCGCGCCGATCAAGCGTCCTGCATCATCGACAACAGGGGCAGAGATAATATTTTCCCGGCGGAAGAGATGCGCGACATCTTCCTGATCCATTGTTGCCGGCACCTGTGTTATTTCTTCGCGTAATAATTCGCTGATTTTAATATTTCTTCGTGAGCGGATAAGCCGCCCGAGTGGAATTTGTCCAACAATGTGATAGGCGGGATTAATCACAAAAATATCAAAAAACTCTTCGGGCAGATCATTGCTCGCTGCACGCAGATAATCGATGGTCTTTCCTGCTGTCCAAAGTTCCGGGACGGCGACAACCTCGCGCTGCATGAGACGTCCTGCGGAATCTTCCGGGAAAGAGAGACCTTCTTCGAGGACAACGCGGAGCTTTGCGGAGAGTTTGCGGATGATTTTTTGCTGGCGCTCTTCATCCAGCGATACGATTAGTTCCAGCGCATCATCGGACTCCAGCTCGGAAATAATCGCTGCGATTTGGTGCGCAGGCATGGATGAGAGCGTGATTTTCTGAAGCTCGGTATCCATTTCAAGGAAACATTCCGGCGAGAGCGTTTCGGCGTACATCGACAAAAGCTCTTCACGATTTTCATTGCCGATCTTGGAAATCAGTTCCGCCGTATCGGCGGGGCTTAAATGCGTGATGGCATGGGTAACAGTGTCGGAATCCTGAGATTCGATGGCTTCGACGATATTCTTGATATTCTCATCAGTTAGATGAAAAAGCGATTCATCGATTTCTGTTTCCAATGCTGCTTGTGCCTGATCGCTCATAGGCACAACAATGAATCATTGTGTTGGCGATGTAAAGGGAGGCTTTTTGATCTTAAGCTGAAACGATTATAGGTGGCTCACAACGCGCTGTTTTGTTTCGTCTTTCAGGGAGTCTTCAAAAACTTGAGCGCTGACTGTTGCAAGCGCAGTGACGTTTACAATACCCCGCGCCGTTACAGACGGCGTAAGGATATGAACCGGACGGGCAGAGCCAAGCAGTATCGGGCCGATTGATATGCCTTCTGCCAGGACTTTTGCCATGTTAAAGGCGATATTGGCGGCGTCAAGGTTTGGCATAATGAAGAGGTTGGCCTTTCCTTCGAAATTCGAATTCGGCATGATGATATCACGAATGGCTGGATTAAGCGCGGCATCGGCATGCATTTCGCCTTCAATTTCAAGCTCAGGATCACGGCGGCGAATATCCTCATAGGCGTGACGCATCTTAACCGCACCTTCATGATCCCCGCTGCCGAAATTGGAATGAGAGAGCAGGGCGACTTTTGGCTTGATACCAAAGCGTCTAACTTCGTCGGCGGCAAGAAGGGTCATTTCGGAGATTTGTGCTATGGACGGGTTTGGATTAATCTGCGTATCACAAAAGAAATATGTTCCGCCATCAAGCAATAAGCCATTCATCGCAGCCGGTGTTTCTACGCCCGGCTTTAGGCCGATCACATCAATAACAGAGCGGGTATGATGCGCATATTGTCCGACTGTTCCGCAAATCAGGGAATCAGCTTGCCCTTTGCGAACCATCAATGCGCCGATAATAGAAGTGTTGGTGCGGACAAGCTTTTTCGCCAGCGCAGGGGTTGCGCCGCGGCGCTGCATAATGGAGTGATATGTCTCCCAGTAATCGCGGTAACGCTCATCATTTTCAGGGTCAACAAGCTCAAAATCCTTATCGATTTGGATACGCAGTCCCATCTTTTCAATCCGGTGTTCAACAACCGCACGGCGACCAATGACAATAGGCTCTACTATGCCTTCATCAAGGGATGTCTGGATGGCTTGCAGCACATGCTCTTCTTCGCCTTCGCAATAGGCAACGCGCTTTGGATTTTCTTTTGCACGGTTGTAAATGGGGCGCATAACAAGCTGACTGCGGATAAAGAATTGCTGCAAGCGCTGCTCATAAGCTTCGAAGTCGGTGATCGGGCGCTTTGCAACACCGGACTCGATGGCTGCTTTTGCAATGGCGATAGGCAGATCGACAATCAAGCGTGGATCGAATGGCTTTGGAATCAGATATTCAGGGCCGAATTCCAGTGTTTCATCGCTGTAAACATTGGCGACTTCGGCTGTAACTTCTTTGCGGGCAAGTTCTGCGATAGCTTCCACGCAAGCAAGCTTCATCTCTTCATTGATCGCTGTCGCGCCTACATCAAGCGCGCCGCGAAAGAGGAAAGGGAAACACAAAACATTATTTACCTGATTCGGGTAATCGGAGCGCCCAGTACAGATAACTGCATCCGGTTTGGCTTCTCGTGCTTCTTCGGGCATTATTTCCGGGGTTGGGTTGGCAAGCGTCATAAGGAGCGGCTTATCACCCATCGTTTGCACCCATTCTTTTTTGACCGCCCCCGCAGCAGAAAGACCAAGGAAAACATCTGCATCTTTAAGCGCTTCTTCCAAAGTGCGCCTGTCTGTTTTATTGGCAAAGAATTCTTTTTGCGAATCCATGCCTTCATTACGACCTTCGTAGATCACGCCTTTACGGTCGCATACAATAATATTTTCTTTCCTAAGACCCGCACTTAAAAGCAATCTTAAACACGAAATCGCAGAGGCGCCTGCGCCATTGGCAACCAGCTTAATGTCTTTCGGATCGCGGCCTGAATATCTGATCCAGTTTTTAAATGCTGCGGTTACAATAATCGCTGTCCCATGCTGATCATCATGAAAGACGGGGATATTCATGCGCTCTTTGAGGCGGCGTTCAATTTCAAAACATTCCGGTGCACGGATATCCTCAAGGTTAACACCGCCATAAGTCGGTTCCAGCGCTTCAACGATATTTACAAATTTTTGAATATAGGCTTCGGCATCATAATCATCCGCATCCAGATCTGTTTTCATGTCTACCTCAACATCGACAGAATCGATATTGGCGAATTTCTTGAATAAAACGGATTTTCCTTCCATCACAGGCTTTGATGCTAGCGCGCCGATGGAGCCAAGCCCAAGCACGGCTGTCCCTTCACTGATAACAGCAACGAGGTTTCCTTTGGCGGTGTAGTCATAGGCTTTCAAAGGGTCTTCGGCGATTTCTTCACACGGCACTGCAACACCGGGAGAATAGGCCAGAGATAAATCACGCTGCGTTGCTAATGCTGTCGTTGGCTTGAGAGCCACTTTTCCAGGATTCGGATAGTTATGATAGTCAAGCGCATCTTTTCTAAAAGCGGCTTGCTGTTCTGCTTTTTTGCTATCCGGTGTCTGGTTTTTTTTAGCCATAATATGCTCTTTCTTGCTGTATATTTTTGCTTTCGATTGTGCACTTCATACCAAATTTCATATTAGGTAACGAATAAAGAGTTTCGTGGCAAGGGGTGATTGTGTTGCGGTGCAGTATAGTGCTTGGTCAGTGAATGTTTTTTAGATTATTCAACAAAAATCCAGTCAGGCATAGGCTCAAGACTATAATTATTAGGACGGCAGAAGAAATTATACATTCCTATAAAAGTATTGGGATTTTGCTGTTCATAGTCATGCCAATGATTCAAACTCACCATCATAGGGTCATCCGGGTAGAGTGTTTTGTATTGTTTGATAATGCCCGGGTCAGTCACATTGACTTTTACAAGCTGCATCTCAAGCGTATCCAGCATTTTCGCAATTTTAGGAAAGGTATATACATGTTCTTGCACGTGGAATAGAAGATCGCGGCACATTGACATGGAATAAAAATCAATGATTTGTGTAACGGCTTGCAATTCAGGACTATGCTGCGCTTTTATGGCTTCCTGGCGAAAATCGGATATGCCTTGCGGTGTTGCTGCAAAACCCTTTTCCTGTATCCATTTTTGTACCCATATCACATCTCGCCGTGCAATCTCGCTGTAAAGAGAGATCTTCATAATACCGCCGGGTTTAAGCAACGGGATTAACGTTTTCCACCCTTGTACGGGATCGCGCATGTGATGCAAAACGCCGGAACAAACAACCATGTCAAATTGTCTGTCCAGTTCAGCAAGCTGTAGAATATCGGCCTGTATGAACTCAACATTTTTAATCCCGAGCTGCTGTGCTTTTTGCTGTCCATAGGCAAGGCTAGCCGTACTTAAATCAATGCCCGTAATTAAATCAGCTTCGGGATAGTGCAAAGCCATGTTCAGAATTTCTTTTCCCGTACCGCACCCTGCAATCAGGATTGTACGCTCATGTCCTTTTGCGCGCAGCTGATCCGTTAAGGACGGTGCTAAAATCGTACGCCAGCGTGGATATGGGTTATCCTCATATTGATCACGTACGGCTGAAGATATATCATCCTTAATAGGGCATAGAAGCGGAATATCAGTCTGTAATGCTCTGACGCGCAAAGGATCGGTTATCAGCAATTTGATCGCATCTGCAAAGGGTTTATACGCAATTGCATCAGCAGAATTATTGAGCGCGGATGCAAACTCACAGCGGTCAATATCTTTATAACAGCCAAGCAAAGCGATTTTAGCCATGATGTCCGGATTTTGGATATCAAGTTCTTGCGTGTTTAAATACTCTTCCAGTAAACGAAGCTTTGCACGTTCTTCATGATCAATGGCATATACATATTCATTGAGGTGGCAATGCTCGGCAAGCGCACATAAAAACGGCAAAAAAACAAGCGCTTCATAATCACGTTCGCGTAACAAAAACAAGCGCCTTAAAAACGTCATGAGATACTCAAACGAAGCGCCACCTGCGCCAATAAAACGCTTTAGGCCATAATTTAAAAAAGGATCGTTGAGTGCTTCCTTAAGGGTTTTAAAATCAACAGAATGTAAGGAGGTTTTTTGGGGAAGCGTATTCAAAACCTGATCCTGCATCAAAATGGAATGCCAAACGCGAATAAAGGCAGTATGGCTAACTTTTTCATCTTCCAGACAAATCTGAATCGCTTGTTTGATCAGGCCAGCCTTTTCTGTTGTCCATGATTGCCTGGCCAGTATGCTGATAGATTGTATGAAGTTACCTTTGTATTTTATAGTATTAGGCTGTTTTAAAACTAGCAAGGCAAAGATTTCAGCGGCATCGACAATTTGGGCATTATGCAGGTAGGCGATTGCCAGCGTGTTTAAGACATCAAAGTTTTCTGAATCAGCAGTAAGCAAGTCACGGCAGATATCGATAGCCTCTTTCAGTTGACCTGTCTCGATTTTAGAGCGCGCTTCCAGAAGCATCGGCGGAATATCTTGTGGCGTGTTGTGCTGTGCTTGCATCACATAACTTCATAGGTTGATTATTTTGTGATTGCAAGATCAATTTGCTTTTGATACATCAATGCTCATCCCAATTTGCGGCCGTGGCGGAATTGGTAGACGCGCCAGACTAAGGATCTGGTGGAGCGTAAGCTCCTTGGAGGTTCAAGTCCTCTCGGCCGCACCATACCGAACGCATTGTCGTTCGATCCTTGTAAAAGGGTGAAAATACAAGAGGTTGGGGCGGTTCAGATGACTGCTAAAAGGAGCTATTGCTATGATTACGTCATTATATGCTAGCCTATTTGCATTTATGTTTGTTGGCCTATCGATATACGTGATTAAAGGCAGGCGCCGTTATAAAATTCCACTCGGTGATGCTGGAGAGTATGCCATGCGGCAACGTATGCGGGCGCATGGTAATTTTGCAGAGTATACCCCTTTTTTTGTCGTGCTATTGGCACTTGTGGAATATCAGGGTTTGCCATTTTACGCTGTTCATGCTTTGGGGCTATTGTTTTTGTTTGGTCGCATCAACCATGCCTATGGTTTGGGCTATGCTGAACGCCTTGAAGGTGGGAAGCTGCAAAATGTAAAATATCGGATCAGAGGTATGGTTTGCACTTTTATCGCATTGCTCATGACCGCCAGTATTTTGATTATACAGCTGCTTTTTTACACATTTTAGTTAGTGGTCATAAGAAATTTCTTGTTTTTAAATTTTGACATATTTTACGAGTATTGGTAATATGTTTTGTAAATATAAAATGACACCAATCTTGAGAGAATAGTCAATGACGCAAGAAATAGGCTACACAAACGTTTCCGAAAACCCTCCTTACTTTTCTTTGTCTAGTGTTACGTCCGCTTTTCCAGAGGCTACACATCTGAAGGGGAGAGATAGAGAATACATACTCGATCCAAATGGACAAACTATACTTTTATTTTTAGAGAATAACGAAGGGGAAGTTACTCAAATTTATTCTCCCCGTTCTCGTTCAGACCTAACAAGAATGATACTTGGACTACAAGAAAACAGTCCTGACATTCATGATTATATCTCTTCTGTTTTGAAGTTGCCTGAGCCAACAGAATATGATCTTAAAGCCTATGAAGATGAGAAGATACGGGTTGCTGCAGACCAAAAACGTTTAAAAGCCGCGATGGATAAACCTGCGGAATATAAAAGCCGTGAATTTGATCAAGATTCAACAAGGGGCGTTCTTCAGGGAGAATACGGTATTGCTGACGCAACTAGCGATATTAATACAATTGGCACACTTGGTGCTGCTCCATGTGTTATGGTTTTTATAAGAAGGCCCGAGCAGCAACATCCACAAACAGGTGAAACAATTCCTGCACGTGCGGCTTTGGCACATTTTGATGCACTGTCCAGCGTTTGGAGTCTTAATAACTTCATGCACAAGCTAGAGTCAAAAAAGCCATTGGAAGTAACCCTTATAAGCGGTGAAATGGATAGGCGGACTATCTTGCGCCTACTCAATTTTTTTGAAGATAAAAATGTGACGCTAAAGACTGATTTCGGCAATGGTGTCCAAGAAGCAGTGATGGTTGTGGAGACAGGTGATATCATTAAAGGAGCACACCCATTGAACAATGGAGAGAATGTTGATTTGAAGATGGCGATTGCCGGATTGAAAGGGCAAGATAGTTCTTTGGGGCGGGCATTTGACAGCACCAACCCGGATTATGATATCAAGTTTGTTGAAACTCCTGAACTTGAAGTCACCAAACCAGCCCCCTAAACCTGCCCCAATGTTTTAATTCTTGCTTTCGGGTGGATTTCGTTTTGGCTCATGACCACGGTTTGTGGTCTAAAGCGTTCTACGACAGAGCGGACATAGGGGCGGATTGCGGGGGATGTTAGCAAAACAGGCACTTCTCCTTCTGCCGCCAGCTCATCATAGCGGGTGCGGACAGCGGCGATAAATTCCTGTAATTCCGATGGCGGCATGGCAAGCTGCTTATCCTCGCCATCACCAAGTAAAGCCGCGCCAAAAGCTTGTTCCCAATCCGGCGAGAGCGTGACCAAAGGCATCACGCCCGATTGGTTGGTATTGGTATCACAAAGCTGACGGGAGAGGCGCGCACGCACATGCTCGGTGATATGCGCGACATTTTTGGTAAAGGCTGCGGCTTCGGAAATGCCTTCAAGGATAGCAGGAAGGTCACGTACAGAAACACGCTCGCTCAAAAGGTTCTGCAAAATCCGCTGCAAACCGCTAATCGAAATTTGCCCGGGAATGACATCTGCCACCAATTTTTGATAATCCGGTGCCATCTCATCCAGTAATTTCTGTGTCTCCGCATAATTGAGAAGATCGGGCATATTATCCTTAATAATCTCTGTAATATGCGTAGTGATTACAGTTGGCGCGTCAACGACC
>CAWUJS010000043.1:0-15537 GCA_963922705.1 uncultured Alphaproteobacteria bacterium
AAAGCGGGGATCTCATGCCTCAATCGAAGAGATCCCGGCTTTCGCCGGGATGACAGCTGTGGGGGATGTGATGACAAGAGAGGGAGTGGGATCACTATGGTTTTTACAAGCCATAAGTTCAAATGCAATTGCCATGGCATACGCTCGCAATGACGTATGACAGTTTCAGATCTAACCTTCCCCACCACCAGCAGCCTTTTTGGGTGCAGGCTTTCTGCTTCTAGGTTTGCTACTTGCACTTTTGGGGGCGCGGTTACCACGGTCATCATTCTTATGACCGCCTTTTTTAGCATCGCGATGCGAAGGAATAGGAATAGGTCTTTGTGACATTTCATCACGCTCGCTAATGGCAAGTTCAATCTCAAGACGTGACGCAACCTTACGCAGTTCATGCACCGACTCCTGAAGCCTTTCACGCGCCTGAGCATCTTTTTTGTCCTGCAACCAACTCTCCAAAGCTGTAGAGCATTGCGCTGATGTTTCTTTAAGACGGTTTGCGATATCTTCCATATTTATAGTCCTTTTTTATGAGATTGAAAATTTAACTTACACCAAAAACATTGTTAATTTGTTGACTTACGCGAATAAAAGTTGTGCATTTCGGCAAACTTTTGAGACGCCGCGCACCGACATAAGTGCAGGTTGAACGGATACCCCCCAGAATATCCTGTAATGCGCCATTCACACTTCCGCGATATGGGATTTTAACGGTTTTACCTTCTGATGCGCGGTATTCAGCTACGCCGCCTTTATGCTTTTCCATCGCGGTATCGGAACTCATGCCATAGAATTGAACGAATTTTTGACCATTCTCTTCAACAATTTCCTGCTCTGCTTCATCGTGTCCTGCAAACATGCCACCAAGCATCACAAAATCTGCACCTGCCCCGAAGGCTTTGGCAATATCACCCGGAACCGTACAGCCACCATCAGCACATATTAATCCGCCAAGCCCATGCGCAGCATCAGCGCATTCGATTGTCGCGGAGAGTTGCGGATAACCAACGCCTGTCATTTTCCGTGTTGTACACACACTTCCCGGGCCAATGCCGACCTTGACGATATCAACACCGCCGAGAATGAGCTCTTCGACCATTTCACCTGTAACAACATTTCCGGCCATAATAGTTGTATCAGGCAGTTTATCGCGGACGCGCTTGACGAAATCCACGAAATGCTCGCTATAGCCATTGGCGACATCAACACAAATTTTATCCGGCTGCCCGCCTTCTTTGATGAATTGATCGAGCTTTTCCTCGTCATCCCTGACCATGCCAATGGAATACCAAACCGATTGATGACCGTTTTCCCGATAAAAATCTTGCAAACTTTTCAACGGATAATGTTTGTGGAGCGCTACGGTTAACCCGTGATCATTTTCAATAAAGGTCTTTGCCATTGAAAACGTCCCTACCCCATCCATATTGGCAGCAATGATTGGAACACCTCTAAAGCTCTTTTTGCTCCATTTAAATGTAAATTCACGCTGAATATCTACATCGGATCGGCTGCGCAAGGTCGAGCGTTTGGGACGGATCAATACATCCTTAAAATCAAGTTTTTCATCATTTTCAATGCGCATATTTTACAGTGTCTCTTGCTACTATCTTGATTATACTATGATTTGAAAGCGGATGCAGCCGCTTCTTGTGATGCTTTTTTACTTTCTATATCTGCTTGCACGCGGGACATTTCATTTTGTAATTCCGTCATATAAGTTTCAAGCTCATGGAGAGACATATTCTCAAGATCGCGCGGAAATTCACTATTATCTTTTCTGGACGGCGGCAAGTCATCAAACATATGGTAACAATAGGCTTTAGCGCTTTTGAAATCAATCTGATTTTTTAGTAGCAATTCGCGCAAGCATCGCTTATATATATTTTATTCCCTGACTTTAAGGATTTTAAAGCGTACCCGGGATCAAATTTCGGGCGTAACTTTTTATGGAGATTTAACATGGCGCGCAAAGCCGCAATACACGAAACCAAACTTCTCATGCCAATTGCCAGTGCCGTCTGGCTGGTTGACAACACAACCCTGACATTTGGCCAAATTGCTGAATTTACCGGAATGTCACGTTTTGATATAGAATCAATCGCGGATGGCGATACAGCTAAAGGCATTGTTGGCCGCAATCCCATTGATCATAATGAGCTAACACAAGAAGAGCTGGATCGCTGTGAAGCAGATTCTGATGCTATCCTCAAAATGGCTCTTTCTACTTTGCCACCTGTCAAAGCACGTGCAAAAGGCCCGCGTTACACACCTGTATCCAAGCGTGGTGATAAGCCGGATGCCATTGCTTATATTCTTAAGCACAACCCGGAAATCTCCGATGCGCAAATTTGTAAGCTTGTCGGAACAACAAAACCGACAATCGGGAATATTCGTGACCGCACGCACCCGAATGCATCAAACTTACGACCCCGCCACCCTGCCGATCTTGGCCTATGCTCATATTCAGAATATGAGAAAGCCATTGAAAAAGGCCTTAGAGCGCAAGGCAAAGACCCGGAAGCGGTTAAAGCTGAACGTCTTGCGGCACAAAAGGATAGCCTCATCTCTGAAGAAGAAAGCGATAGCACATCGTCATCAGAAAGCGGTTCCGGCGGGTTTGACTTCTCGAACTTTCTTGGCACACCAAGCGATAGCGGCAGTTCTGAGGATTAGCGTATTTTATTGTGAGCGCATATCTCTCCTCTTTTACAGGTGATTTGCAAGTCGCTGTTATTGGCGCTTCGGGCGGCATTGGTAGTGCTTTTGTTGAAAATTTGGCATCATGCCAGTCTGTTAAAAGGGTTTATGCATTCTCTCGCAACGCCATAGCTTTTGATCACGACAAAGTCTCAGCAGGCAGTATAGACATCACGGATGAGCAAAGCATAGAGCAAGCGGTTCAAACAGTAGATGGAGAGCTGGATATCATACTCGTTACAACGGGTATTTTGCATGGTAATGGTTTAATGCCGGAAAAATCTTTGCGGGATTTAAGCATGACGCATATGGAACAGGTTTTTGCAGTCAATGTTTTTGGCCCCACGCTTGTTGCACAGCATTTCCTTCCTTTAATCCCCAGGCAACGCAAATCTGTTTTCGCTGCGCTTTCTGCCCGTGTTGGCAGCATTCAGGATAATCGCCTTGGTGGTTGGTATTCCTACCGCGCATCAAAATCCGCACTCAATATGATGATTAAAAATACAGCCATAGAAACGGCACGCCGTTATAAAGAGGCCTGTATCATTGGACTTCATCCCGGTACTGTGGATACGAGCCTATCAAAGCCTTTTCAAAGCAATGTAAAGGAAAGCAAACTTTTTACCCCTGACCACTCCGCGCAATGCTTATTAAATCTGATTAACGGTATCACGGCAAATGATAGCGGAAAAATCTTTGCATGGGATGGCCAGGAAATTCCAGCTTAATAAAGAAATGTCATCCTTTGGCTTAAGCGCAAGGATGACACTAAAAAGTACTATATATTAATCGTCTTTCAAACTTTCGTGCGCACGAATGCCTTCAATTTGCTCCTTGATCATTAATTTTTGTTTCTTCAAAAGGCGCAACGCATCATCCGGGGTGCCTGGGCTTTTCTGTGCTTCTTTAACGCGGCTGGATAATAACGCATGTTTACTTCTAAGTGCCTCAAGATATGAATCTTGAGATGGTTCTAAAGCAGCTAAGGTCATGTCTGCAATCCTTTCACTAGATGTTTTGATTGTTCATAGCTTAGATCATTCTTTTCACAAAATGCAAATTTATTTCAAAGGAATATCTAAAAATAAAATAATATTTCATTTTATTGATTTTTTTAGATATAAATTATAATGTAATTTTTCGTTCTGTATTTTGGGAGAGATTCGCCAAAAATCGGAAAAGCATGATTCAATCATATCACTTGATTATGACACACCTATTCTTAAGGATAGGTAAACATTACAAATCAAACGTCACGCCTTGCGCGAGAGGGAGTTCATCAGAGTAGTTGATTGTCTGTGTTTGCCTGCGCATATAGACTTTCCAGGCATCCGAACCGCTTTCACGCCCGCCGCCTGTTTCTTTCTCACCACCAAATGCGCCGCCAATTTCTGCGCCGGATGTCCCGATATTGACATTGGCAATGCCGCAATCACTTCCGGCGACGGATAGAAAATACTCCGCCTCGCGCATATTCATCGTGAAAATAGCAGATGACAGCCCTTGGGGGACGGCATTTTGTTGCGCAATGGCAGAATCCAAATCGCTGTATTTCATCACATAGAGAATTGGCGCGAATGTTTCATCACATACAATTTGCGTTTGTTCCGGCATCTCAATCAGGGCTGGTTCAACATATGCACCGCCCTTTATGCCTTGTGCCGCCTCTCCTCCCGCGAGCACTGTCCCGCCCTGTTCTCGCGCAGACCCAATAGCGCGCATCATTTGCATGCTTGCATCCTGATCAATGAGCGGCCCCACCAGAGTATTGGCTTTAAGAGGATCACCAATGCGTACCTGAGCATAAGCGGCGGTTAATTTTGGTATCAAATCATCGTAAATGTCTTCATGCACAAATAAACGCCGTGTTGTCGTGCAGCGCTGTCCCGCTGTTCCCACTGCACCAAACAGAATTGCGCGTAGAGCCATATCAAGATCAGCCGATAGCGCAATGATCATGGCATTATTCCCGCCTAGTTCAAGCAAGCTTTTGCGCATATGCCTTGCAACGATTTCACCAACGGCGCGCCCCATTGGAACCGAGCCTGTAGCACTCACAAGTTTAAATGTATCATTTTGAACAAAGGCTTCGCCGAGGTCACGGCCACCGATTAAGACTTGCGAGAGGTGATCAGGTATATCATGCCCTGCTGCTTTGAATTTTGTCACGGCTTTGTCGAATATATTCTGGCAGGCAAGCGCCGTCAGCGGTGTTTTTTCCGATGGCTTCCAGACAATCGCATTGCCGCACACAAGCGCAATCGCAGCATTCCATGACCAAACTGCAACCGGGAAATTAAAGGCTGATATAATTCCTATCGCCCCCAAAGGATGCCAGACTTCGCGCATATGATGCTCGGGTCTTTCCGATGGCATTGTCAGACCGTAAAGCTGGCGCGAGAGGCCGACTGCATAATCACAAATATCGATCATCTCCTGCACTTCGCCCAAGCCTTCGGACAGGATTTTTCCGCACTCGACCGTAACAAGCTTGCCGAGATCTTCTTTTGCATTTCGTAATTCTTCACCAAGCAGCCTGACAAATTCACCGCGTATAGGCGCCGGGGTTTTTCTCCAGCTTTCAAAGGCTGATTGGGCGTTTTGTGCGATGGTATCAATATCACTTTTGGAATGTTCGGCAATTCTCCCCAAAGATGAGCCATCAATGGGCGTAAAAACCTCAAGACTTCCTTTTT
Source organism: uncultured Alphaproteobacteria bacterium (assembly GCA_963922705.1). Classification (GTDB taxonomy): domain Bacteria; phylum Pseudomonadota; class Alphaproteobacteria; order Micavibrionales; family Micavibrionaceae; genus TMED27. The sequence continues at coordinate 5,394 of CAWUJS010000043.1, forward strand.
TATCTGTTTTCACGCCGAGGCTTTTGAGTGGTTTTTTATATTTGCTCATATGCATTCCTTTTTCTTTATCATGTTTTTATTTCGTTCACGCGATGGACGCAAAGGAAACGCAAAGGGTTCAATCCGAAATTTCATAGACCGCACAATCATATGCATAATCATAATAAACTACTTTGGCTACATGGTTAGTTTTATCCCATAAAAACTATTCCCGTTGCGTCTTCATGGCGACCTTTGCGTGAACGATGCTTTTTTAAGCTACAAAAATCCTTTATGCGTTTTTAAAAATTCAATCTCTTCTTCGCTGCTTGCACGCCCCAGAATTGCATTCCGGTGTGGAAAGCGCCCGAATTTTTCAATCGGAACGTAATGGCGCTTGGCATACATATCCCCCGCCGGGTTTTCCTCTGCCATTGCGCCAAACAACTCTAATGACTTTTTTTGATCATGCAGCTCTTCACTGTGTTGAAACGGAAGATACAAAAAACCGCGTTTAACAGGTTCGAGTACTTGATCAAAGCCTTTATGGATAGCTTCCTTGGCGATTAAAAGCGCATCCTGATCAGTTTCAAAGGATTTTGGCGTACCGCGGAACATATGCCGGGGGAATTGATCCAGAACGATAATGAGCGCCAAAGCGCCTTCGGCATCCTGCGCCCATTTATTGCATAGCCCATCACGCGCCATGTCGTAATTAACGGTGAAACGTTCGGCGATTTCTGCATCGACTTGATCGCTGGATTGAAACCATTGCTGCGGCTCAAGCTCTTCAAACCAAAAGTGATTAATTTCGTGTTTTGTATCACGCATAGATTAAGAGTATTGAAAATTTAAGACTTTGAAAAGCAAGAACTCCAATACTCTAATGCACATCTGCCCAGATTTTCTTTTTGATGCCATACATAATACCGGCAAAAACGAATAGGAAAATCAAAACCTGAACACCGAGGCGCTTACGCTCTTCCATTTCGGGCTCCGCAGCCCAGGCAAGGAAATGCGTAACATCCTTGGCATATTGCTCAATAGTTTCCGGTGAACCATCTTCATAGGCGATCTGACCATCCATCAGAGGCGATGCCATCGCAATCACATTGCCGGCCATATATTTATTGTAATATTGTCCGTCCAGAAGCGGGCCGTTTTTCTTGGTGAAATATTCAGGCGGTTCTACATAACCTGTGAGAAGAGCTTTTGTGTAATCCGCGCCATGCGCACGCGCCTTTTTGATAAGCGATAAATCTGGCGGGTATGCACCATTAGCGGCTTTAGCTGCGTTTTTATTCGGATAAGGCGATGGAAAGGCATCGCTTGGCTTTGCAGGGCGTTCAAACATTTCACCTTCCGCATCGGGACCATCGATAACGGTATATTCAGCCGCTATATTTTTGATTTGCGCTTCTGAATATCCGAGTGCTTCTAAATTACGAAAATAAATACGCTTCATAGCATGACAGGCCGCACAAACTTCGCGGTAAACTTTCAAGCCGCGCTGCATCGCTGCTTTATCATAGGTTCCGAAAGGGCCGTTGAATGACCAGTCATATTCGGGCGGCTTTTTTGCATCGCCAGCGGCTAAGGCTAAATTGAAAGGCATTATTGAAAGCGCAATAACTGCTATAATCATACGAACTGACATTATACCGCGGCCTCCGCTGATTGATTATGTGCTTTTTCGCCCTTCTGCGCCAAAACAGCCTCATGGATACTCGGCGGCAACGGCAGGGCTTTTTCCTGCTTTGCCAAGATTGGCAAGATAACAAGAAAATATGCGAAATAGTAGGCTGTTGCCGCGAGTGCCAAGAGTGAAAGCGGAATACCTAATAATGTTGCATCTGCACTTTTTGCCCCAGCATATCCAAGGAATAAGAAAAGCACACACAAAAGCAAGAATGCAGGGCGCTGTATAGGACGGAAACGTGCAGAACGAACAGGGTGTCCATCAAGCCAGGGCAGAACAAACCAGATCAGGATTGAACCAAACATGGCAAGGACACCGCCCAGCTTTGCGTCCAAAATAGTGATATCCGTTAAGACAGGGATTTTTCCATGTAGAACAAAACCTAATCCCGCAACGATCAAACCAACTGACAGAAAAATTGGCTTCGGTGTCATGGAAGGAAATCTCGGGAGCTTCATACCAACAAAACTCTTGGCAAGAAATGCGCCGAAATTCCAAAAGAATGGCATAAACATGATCCCTGCACCGCCCAGCATCACAAGATTGGTCTCAAACGTAATCGCACGCAAAATGGCATAGAATGGGAGAAAATACCATTCCGGCACGATATGCGGCGGTGTAACGAGAGGGTCAGCAGGGATATAATTATCCGGGTGCCCCAATGCGTTCGGCATAAAGAAAATAAACGTTGCATAGATGATAAGGAACACAAGAACACCGAAACTATCCTTCATCGTGTAATAAGGATGGAATGGCAGGGTATCTTGCGGCCCCTTTGTATCAATCCCGAGCGGGTTGTTAGATCCTGTAACATGCAACGCCCAGACATGCAAAAACACAACCGCAAATATCACAAACGGCAAGAGATAGTGCAATGCGAAGAAGCGCGTTAATGTTGGATTATCAACTGCAAAGCCTCCCCAAAGCAATGTCACGATACTATCCCCGACAACCGGAATGGCGGAGAACAGGTTTGTAATAACCGTCGCGCCCCACAAAGACATCTGCCCCCACGGCAAAACATAGCCAATAAAGGCCGTTGCCATCATCAGCAGGAATATCGTAACGCCAAGCATCCACAATATTTCACGCGGAGCCTTGTAGGAGCCGTAATACATGCCACGGAAAATATGGATATAAACCGCGAGGAAGAAAAACGATGCGCCATTTGAGTGGATATAACGAATAAGCCAGCCGCCATTCACATCACGCATAATGCGCTCAACAGAATCAAATGCATAATTCGTATCACCCGTATAATGCATCGCGAGGACAATCCCGGTTACGATCATAACAACCAGCATGATCCCGGCAATAGCGCCAAAATTCCAGAAATAGTTAAAATTGCGTGGCGTAGGGAAAACGCCATATTCTTTTTGCAAGAGCGTAAAGATCGGAAGGCGGCTGTCGATCCATTCTATTGTCGGGTTTTCAAATTGTGTTCTTTGTCCAGATCCCATAGCTTAAACCTCTCAAACTCCCTGCATCCCGTTGGCACGCGATAGCGTGCTTATACAAACGTGATCCATAAAGACACAACCAGATCCCCGCTGTATTCGAGAAACAGCCTGCGGCTTTATTCGCCGCGGGGATGACAATTTTCCATTATTCAAATCTTCTAACATTCCAAATTATCCAATTTTAATCACTGTATCTGATATAAATTCATAAGGGGGTACAGGCAAGTTCTTGGGTGCCGGCCCCTTTCTGATACGCCCTGATGTGTCATAGTGCGAGCCATGGCATGGGCAGAACCAGCCATTATAATCGCCGCCTGCATCGGTAGCTTTTTGTCCCGACGGAATGCAGCCAAGATGCGTACAAATTCCAATTACAACAAGCCATTCATCTTTTTGAACGCGATCCGCATCGGCTTCGGCATGAATCAATGCTGCGCTATCGTCAGCCTTAGCCTGCGCGATTTCTTCAGCTGTGCGGTGTTTGATGAAGACAGGCTTGCCCTGCCACATTTCAGTTTTGGCCTGTCCCGGCGCAAGATCACTCACATTAACTTCGATTGTCGCCAGCGCAAGCGTGTCTTTTGCGGGGTTCAGGGAATTAATGAGTGGCGCTGCAAAGCATGCCACACCAACGGCACCCATTGCCGCACCACTCATTTGCAGGAAATCACGACGTGTTTCTTCAGGCGCTTCGTCATCATTAGGATTATCAGTTTTGGCTGCCATAAATTGCTCATACCTAAGAAGGATTGAATATTCGAAGAATTATTTACTCCTCTCTTTATAAATGATCAACCCTTGTCTATCCAGATTTGATTGATTTTTTTATTAAAAACACACATAAATCTTCATCATGATGAAAATAGCACTCTATCAACCAGATATTCCGCAAAATGTCGGTGCCATGATCCGGCTGGTAGCTTGCCTTGGCCTTGATCTGGATATTATCGAGCCGTGCGGCTTTCCATGGCATGATAAGAAAATCAGGCAATCGGCCATGGATTATTTGACTTTGGTCAATGTTTCGCGGCACGCATCATGGGATGCTTTTTATGAAGAAAAACAGACAAGGCGTATTATTCTCATGACTACCAAAGCATCAATTCCCTACACGGATTTTGTGTTTCATGAGGATGATATCTTGCTGGCGGGACGTGAAAGTTCGGGAGTTCCAGAGGATGTGCATAAAATTGTGGATGGGCGCATTCTCATACCCATGCATGGAGACGCACGGAGTTTGAATATTGTTAACGCAACTGCAATGATCACAGGTGAAGCGTTAAGACAGACAGGGAACCTATAAATGGATTGGGATACAAAAAAAGAGCAAGCGGCGCAGTGGTTTCAGGATTTGCGCGATCAAATTTGTCATGAATTTGAAGCCATAGAAGTTGAATTATCGGGTGGAAACAAGGCTGACCTTTCCGCCGGGCGTTTTGAGAAAAAACCGTGGGATCGTGAAAAAACGGAGCAGCCCAATGAATCGGGCAGTATTCTTAATGGCGGCGGTGTTATGTCTGTCATGCGCGGACGCGTCTTCGAAAAAGTCGGAGTCAATTTCTCACAAGTCCATGGAACATTTTCCAAAGAATTTGCAGCCAAAATCCCCGGCGCGGATGAAAGCGGCGGCGCATTTTGGGCATGCGGCATTTCACTTGTCGCGCATATGCAATCCCCGCTTGTCCCGGCGGCGCATATGAATACGCGGATGATTGTAACCTCTAAAGGCTGGTTTGGCGGCGGCGGGGATTTAACGCCTATGATTCCCAATGATGAAGATACGGCGGCATTTCATGCGGCATTGAAGCAAAATTGTGATTCGCACAATCCGACTTATTACAAGGAGCATAAAGAATGGGCGGATCGGTATTTCTTTTTACCCCACAGAAATGAGGCACGCGGCGTTGGCGGTACATTTTATGATTATCTGGACTCAGGAGATTGGGACGCCGATTTTTCCTATACAAAGGGGACAGGGATGGCGTTTAAAGAAGGATATTCAGCGATTATCCGCAAGCATATGAATGCGCCATGGACGGATGAGCAGCGCGAGCATCAGCTTATCCGCCGGGGGCGCTATGTGGAATATAATCTGCTTTATGATCGCGGGACGCAATTTGGCCTGAAAACAGGCGGCAATACAGACGCGATTTTAATGTCTCTTCCCCCTGAAGTGAAGTGGGCTTAGGTTACATGTGTAATGATAAAGGCTTATAGATCTTTTGATATTTTAGAGCTTCCCGATCTTTCAATAACTGCGCGACAAATTTCTGTCCCAAATCCGCAGGCTCATCGCTAACACCAGCGGAAACATCTATTTCAGAAATAATTTTCAGCGTTTGATCAGACAAACCTTCAACCAGCAATCTGTAATGCGCAGGATATTCCTGCTCTGCATATTTATATTGTGCAAACATCTGTGAATTCCGGGTTTGCAGCCCCTCCATAAGACTGACAATTCTTGCCTGTAAATAATCCTCATTATGCCCTTCTTCAAAGATTTTATTGATATGCTTTATGCCATAGCTGACTCTGCTGCCATCACATAATTGATGAAAAAATATTTTACCAAAACCTGCGAACCGAGACATTCGGGGGTCATGTGCCTTGAATATTTCCAAAAAATTACTGAGCATATTTTTCTCTGTACAACCAAGCGCATCAATATGCAAATATATTTGTTACTTTATGCATCTTTTTATACTTTTTTATTGCTTTTTCAGCTATCGCTTTGTAAGTAGCTATCAGGTTTAGAATTTGTGTCCATATTAAAACGGAGTAAAAAATATGAGCACTCTTAATGTTGATGCGCGAACGCTTCAGCGCCAATTGGATGCAAGTGATTTAGAGACTTTAATGGGTGAATATGGCGCACCGGTTGCCCATATTATGCTTCCCAAGCAAAAGGCCTTGAAAAGGATAGCTCAAGAGGTTTTTCAACAAAGCCCTATCCTCTTTCAATCGCAGCCTAAGAGAATTGATACAACCCTTGCTCTTAATGCTAAAACAGGTGATTTATATGCCGTTTCAATTGAACACACGGAAGATGCGTTAACGCTAATTGATATTTGTAACGGATTCTCAACAATTAACGGCTCAGGCTTAAAACTACCTATTGTTGCTATGGTTGGCTATGATGGCATGAGATCCGTTTCCATGCGCCGCGCAGAAAAAGGCGAAAACTCTCCTTTTGAAATTCACACCACTTTACAAACCACAAAGGGCGGGCTTGTTTTTGCTGCGAAATCTAAAGATACCCTGATCGCTTTGAAAGAGCAGGAAAGAATTGCCGTTGCGAAGACCTATCAGCCTTTATATGAGCGTTTTTTGAAAGAAGCTTTGGGGCATGATCATAATATCAAAGTTGTGGGCTTTAAAGGCGGCGGAGAACACAAGCCGATCATCATGTCGAATGTTGATGTTGTCGGAGAACTGGTTGATTCTGGAGGCTCTTTAATCGAAGCGGGCTATACGCATGTTATTCCTGTGCACGAATCTCCTGTTGTTTTGGCGACACATTCGGATTTATTTAATAGAGTTGATGAGATAACGGCAGATAAGATTCATCACTTAGCCGGACATCTTCAAGATGCCAGCCGTAAGGCGTTTCCGAATGAGCCTGCTTTTGATCCAAAAGAAGCAACCCTATCGCGACAAGCGACCAATGTTGGCGCTGCAGGGGATCACCTTGTTATGGATATAGAAACCTATTTAGACCAAAAAGGCAAAGCCGGAAGGCGGAAAGATCATTCAGAAGAACGCACACCCTTTGCAGGAATTGAACCAGCTATTTTGACTATGGAGTGATATGCCCTTCATTAAAAAAAAACGTCATCGCGAGGGTCGCAATGACAAGCATAAGCATATAGTCATTCTACTTTAAAAACAAAAACCATTATAAATCCATTCTTCTTCCCGACGGGTTAATTCCTGACCTAATTCAGGACCTTTCAGGATTCCTTCCTTGATAAGGTCATTACCCGTGACCGGGAATGTAGGAATGTCCCAGTTCTGAATAAGGTCGACGGCTTTGGGGGCGTAGCCATTCATAACACGGTCTGTTGCAAGTTCGATCATTAAGGCTTGCGCCGTCGGCACACGGCCAAATTTATAAATAGCGACTTTCACCGCATGATCATGATCCATGTTCGGCAGTTTCAAAACAGAATCAATCGCCTGTATGTCTTTTTTGAAGACTTTAGGAAGGAGCAAAAGTGCTTCCATAACTTGTACGTTGTCAGTCGACATCCCCGCCAGAACATAAAGGCGAGATGCGATAAAGCTTAGGCTATAATTATTTTGAAATGTACAAAGATGGTTCAAATTATCTTGCGCTTCTTGCCCGTGATCAAACTCTTTCAATACACCATGCGCGAACATTATCCTTAAAGTATCCACAGGGTTATCCAGTGATAATATTTTCAAAAACTCTTGTGTGATGCGCTCTCTGGAGAGCGTGGAGATTTTATCCGCAGAATGTGCGCAAGCTTTAACCCCGGTATCCTCAGGATCGCCTTGCCCATATGCACCATGAAACCGGAAAAACCGCAGGATACGCAAAACATCTTCCCTGATCCTTTTTTCCGGCTCTCCGACAAAACGGACAATCCGGGATTCAAGATCAGCCATACCCTGCCCCAGCGGGTCAAAAACCGCGCCGTGTATATTCATCAAAAGCGTATTCATCGTAAAATCACGCCGCTGCGCATCATCCCGCCAGTCATCCGTGTACGCGACTACAGCGCGTCGCCCATCGGTCTTTATATCTTTTCGTAAAGTGGTTATTTCAAATGTAAGTTGATCAATGACCGCCGTTACTGTTCCATGATCGATTCCTGTCGGGATTGCTTTTATACCCTTATCCTCAAGGTATTTTATAACCTGTTCAGGACGGTGTTTCGTGGCAATATCGAGATCGGTAACATCTTCACCAAGCAAAGCATTTCTCACGCAACCACCGACAAAAAGCGCATTATCATGCCCCAAAACACCCATAAGCTTTTGTGTTTCGGGCGATTGCATCCATTTTTGCTGTTCTATTGTTTTAACGATCTTCATGTTTCACGTTTTACGATACGATTCCGGCTTGCACCGTGATAACAAGCGGTTAGTATAAAGTCTAATGCCCAATTCAAGAAGGAGTTTTCGCGTTATGACCGAAACGGCTAAATCATCCCCCGAAGCAACTTTATCGGCTTATTCAAAAAAACTATCGGATGCACGAAAAGAAATCGGAAAAGTTATTTTTGGGCAAAGCAATGTTGTTGATCAAACTTTGATCTCACTAATTTCCGGTGGGCATGTTTTGCTGATTGGTGTTCCGGGACTGGCGAAAACTTTACTCGTTGAAACTATGGCGCAGGTTTTAGGGCTATCCAGCAATCGCGTCCAATGTACGCCTGACTTAATGCCTGCTGATATTTTGGGCTCTGAGGTTCTCGAAGAAGATGGCAAAGGAAAACGTGCCTTTCGCTTTATTGAAGGGCCTGTATTTACGCAGTTTTTAATGGCAGATGAGATTAACCGCGCCAGTCCGCGAACGCAATCCGCACTCCTGCAAGCCATGCAAGAACATGAGGTAAGCATCGCAGGGCAAAATTACAAATTGCCAGAGCCTTTTCATGTATTAGCCACACAAAACCCGCTTGAGCAGGAAGGCACATATCCCCTGCCCGAGGCACAGCTTGACCGCTTTTTGATGCAAATAGATGTTGATTATCCTGATGCAGAGACGGAGCGGCAGATATTGCTGGCAACCACCGGGAATGACCAGCCAGACATAAAAGCCGTTTTTGAAGAACAAGAGCTGTTGGATATTCAGCATTTTATCCGTGATATGCCGATTGGCGAAGGGGTTGTGGAGGCGATTTTAACATTAGTGCGCGCGGCACGTCCTGAAACATCTGATTTTGCGCATGTGAAAGAATATGTGACATGGGCGCCGGGTCCGCGCGCTTCGCAAGGGCTAATGCTCGCAGTTCGGGCGAAGGCTCTACTGGAAGGGCAGGAAGCGCCGTCAATTGATGATGTGGTTGCATTGGCGGAGCCGATCCTGAAACACCGTATGGCTTTGAGCTATAAGGCGCAAAGCTCCGGTATTACCAAGACATCTGTTATCAAAGAGATTGCCGAGGGCCTGTGATTTATGGCCTTCTCCCTTCCCAACCTTCGCCAGCGCTCACAAGACGCCATTCGCGATTTACCGGCGCTCAAAAATGCGGCGCAGCAGGTAGCGGCGCATATTATTCACGGTGCGCACGGGCAAAAAAAATCCGGCGGATATGAGAAATTTTGGCAATTTCGGGAATACAGCCCTACCGACAGACCGCAAGATATAGACTGGCGGCAATCGGCAAAAACCGATCATGTTTTTGTCCGCGAAAAAGAGCTGCAAACGCCGCAATCGGTTTATTTCTGGGTAAACACAAGCCAAAGCATGCGCTTTCAATCAAAAGAAGCGCTTTATTCGAAATTAGAGGCAGCGCAAATTTTATGTTTTGCGTTGGCTTTGTTATTTGCACGCAGTGACGAAAGGGTTGGTATTTTTGGGCAAAATCAGGTCGGCGTGAGTGAGCATGCGCTTGATCGCATTGGGCGTGTACTGTTGGAAAATCATGAAGATTCCCTTCCCCATGGTCACGCCCCTTCAAAAAGCACTCTCATTTTGATGGGGGATTTTTTATCCCCTATTGAAGAGATTGAAACGGCTTTTAGCGCGATAGCCGGGCGGAATGCTCAAGGGATTATTGTGCAGATCCTTGACCCTGCCGAACGGGATCTACCCTATAACGGGCATGTGGTTTTTGATGATCATGCTTCCGGACGACATACAATCGATAATATTTCTTCTATTCGTGATGCTTATCAGGACAATATCCAAACCCATCTCTCAGAGGTAAAAGAATTGTGCGAATCTTTTGGCTGGTCATATTATACGCACGTGACGGATCAAAGCCTTAACACCCCGCTCCATAATATTAGGGAAGGGGGACAGCGGTGATCACCA
>CAWUJS010000044.1:0-15398 GCA_963922705.1 uncultured Alphaproteobacteria bacterium
AATGCTTTACGTACATCTCTGACTCCTAACTTATTCAAAGTCAGGTGTCAGCCCCAAATCTTTTTTTTTTACGCTTCAGTACACAGAAGATATAGCAAAACGTCTTTATGAGTGGACTTTAGCCGATAATTCAGCCCATGAGCTTAACGCTAAACCTATAGATTTGAGGTCCAATGTAAATGAATTGCATTTAGCCTTAACGAAGGCAGCAGAAAACCATGACGAATGCTTGTTGCTTATAACTGATATTGAAAATACGCGTGATGATATGAAGGCGCTAAAAGAACTCTCTAAAAAAATGAGAGGAATTATTACCGCTTGGGATGATATTGACTCACGGCATCATCAAGGAATAGGTATGGTTGTTGCTAACAGCGGAAGTTATGCTGGTGGAGATTATTGTTTAATAACAGAACAAGAATATAAAATTGATACCGTCCGCGCTTATAAGGAGTATTCTGCTAGCCTGGCCAAAAATCTTACCACCCTCGAGGAATACGTCAACATTTTTTCGCGAAGTCGCGGTAACACCTCCAAAAGCCGCACCGGAAAATATTCAGCTGGTGTTCCTCTTGAACCATTGCGCGCCTTTGCAAACACTCTTAAGAAGCCGTGGAAAGAAATGTCAGGCGTTGAGCTAATGATAAGAAAAAGAAAAAAGACCCAAACCAGCTATTTATCAATAATGCCGCAGCTTTCTTTTTTAAGGAATGTATAGACTGTCTGTCACCAGAATATACTCTTTCCAACATTCATACTGTAATAGGCCGTAAAAATTAAATAGCACATTAATCCCGCTATTTAGTGTCGTATGCGTGACGGCTTAAAATAGGCATCGTTCCTTTTAGTTAAACCAAACTGAAAGGAACAAGCCATGAGCAAGAACCGCTTTATCACGATTGAAGAAGTGATTGACCGCGTGTGCATATCGCGCACGCATCTTTACCGCCTGATTAACGAAGGCAAATTTCCAAAACAAATTCCGCTCGGCGCATACAAGATCGCATTTTTAGAACGTGAGGTTGATGAGTGGATTGAAGAACGCCTCACCGCAAGGGAGCAAGGCGAAGGCGTTGAATTACGCCGCCAACGCGCCTTGCATTCCGTAAGTGCCAGATAAGAAAAATGCGTGCATTGCCGTGCACGCATAAAGGATAATACTATGAATAATGATAACGCCGATAATGGCGATAAAACAATCAAACCTGCCAGTGACAAGGCAAAAGCGTTTTTAAAACAATTTAAGCCGGAAGGCCCATGGGTGCTCACTGCTATTCAGGTTGACAAAAAAGGTATTGAGACAAAGACGTTCTACCCCGTCACTGAAGACAAGTTAGATGCGTGGCTTGAACTATATAATGGCGAACGGAATATTTATTTTCATGTGAATACGCCAATGCGTGACCTTGAGAAAAAAGCTAACCGCGAAGATATTAAAAGCGTTGACTGGCTGCATGTTGATATAGACCCCGAAGCCGGACAAGATCTTGAAAAAGAGCGTGAGCGCTGTTTAGACCTTTTAACAAATAAACTTCCTCAGGGCGTCCCCCCACCCACCTGCATTATTTTCTCCGGTGGTGGATATCAGGGGTTCTGGCGCCTTGAAACACCTATCCCGATTAATGGGGATATGGGTTTAGCTGAAGAAGCGAAGCGTTTCAACCAACAGCTTGAATTACTATTCGGCGCTGACAATTGCCACAATGTTGACCGCATTATGCGGTTGCCCGGAACAGTAAATATTCCCGATGCCCGTAAACGTAAAAAAGGCCGCGAGCGTGAATTGGCGAGGGCCATAGAATTTGAGCCATATAGTTACGACATTGATGATTTCACCAAAGCCGCAACAGTTCAGATAAAAGGAGAAAAAGGCTTCTCCGGTGCCGATACCAGCGTCAATATCCCTGGAAATGTTGAAAGGGTTACAGACCTTGAGGAGCTCAACGACTGGAATGTACCTGACAGGGTTAAAATTATCATCGCCCAAGGAAACGACCCCGACAAGCCTAAGGCGAGCGATAACTCTCGTTCTGCGTGGTTATTTGATTGTGTTTGCAGTCTTGTGCGCTCAGAAGTACCAGACGATGTTATCTATAGCATCCTCACAGACCCCGAATGGGCGATTGCAGAGAGTGTTTTAGATCACAAACAGAATGCAAAAAAATATGCCATCCGGCAAATTGAACGTGCCAAGGAGTGGACGATTGACCCAAAACTTGTGGAGTTTAATGAAACATTCGCGGTGATTGGTAATATAGGAGGAAAATGCCGAATAATTGAAGAGATTATTGACCCTGTTTTAAATCGCCCGCGACTTACCAAACAGAGTTTTGCAGACTTCCATAACCGCTTCAATAACCAATATATTGTTGTCGGTGAAGATAGTGAAGGAAACCCCCAATACAAACCTGCAGGGCAGTGGTGGACAAAACATCCAAAGCGCAGGCAATATAACAATATCGTTTTTGCACCCGGCACAGACAATGTAGGCAATGCTTATAATTTATGGCGAGGGTTTGGCTGCGAAAGCCGCCCTGGCGATTGCAGTTTATTTCTTAACCACGTGGAGCAAAATATATGTGCAGGCAACCCAGAGATATTTGCCTACTTAATCGGCTGGATGGCCCGATGTGTTCAAGAACCTGCTAGCCAGAGTGAAGTCTCTATCGTTTTGCGTGGTGGGCGCGGTGTCGGAAAAAGCTTCTTTGCCAAAGAATTTGGTAAGCTCTTTGGTAGGCATTTTTTACAAGTCAGCAATGGTTCTCATTTAGTAGGAAACTTCAACGCACATTTGCGTGACGTTGTTGTATTGTTCGCTGATGAGGCCTTTTATGCGGGCGATAAAAAGCACACCAGTGTCCTTAAAACGCTGATTACAGAAGATACTATCGCCGTGGAAGCAAAGGGGGTAGATGTTGAGACTTCGCCCAACTACGTGCATTTGATAATGGCATCAAATGAAGACCATGTAATTCCTGCAGGAGCCGATGAGCGCAGGTTCCTTATGCTGGAAGTTGCAGATAACAATAAGCAGGATACGGATTATTTTAAAAACATGGCCAACCAACTGGGAAATGGAGGGTGTGAGGCCTTGCTGCATTATTTGTTACAACACGATATTTCCGATTACGATGTGCGTACCGTGCCGCAAACAGAAGCTCTTCAAGATCAAAAATTTGAAAGTATGCAGCCAGAAGAGGAGTGGATATACACGCTTCTTCAAAACGCTACGCTTCCTAATGAAACGTCAAAAGGTCCTCATACAGCTTTTTCTAATAGAGATGAAAAAGAATACGACCTGGGCTTATACGATTACGCCCGCCAAAGTGTGCCTAAGCTGCGCAGCAATAGTGATAGGGCTTTATCAGCTATACTTAAAAAGTGGGGATGTAAAAATATAACAGATGGAAAAAACCGGGGATGGGTTTTTCCACCCTTGCAAGATATGCGTAAGGCATTCGTAAGTAAATATGGTGAAACGGAATGGGCGCACCCAGAAGCCCAGGAGTGGGGAGACTGCATAGTTACAGATGAAAATACGGATGAAGACAAAATTCCGTTTTAGCCGTGTTTACGGAATTTACGCTTTACGGATAGTTTTTTATTGCGAGAGAATTTTTAAATTTGACGGTGTTATTTTTATTACTTTTTATCCGTAAAAACCGTAAAACCGTAAAAACTGGCTTAGAGACTTCCTTTTGGGCTTACGGGTATAATTACGCTTTACGGGTTCGCTCCCCCGCTGCTCTCCCCGCGTAGCATGCGTACAAAAATAGGCTCATTACAACGGAGGGTTACGCCAAAACACTCGCACCTTACTAAGGTGGAGTTTGTAACAACGGCTCTCCTCGACCTCTCCGAGCATAATATCGGATCAAAAATTTTGATGTACTTTTGGAACATTGCAGGAAAACAAGCCTCCCCTACGAAGGTAGAGTTTTATAATAGCTGCTCTCCTAGAGCTCTCCGAATGTAATGTTGGATCAAAAATCTTGATACGCTTCTGGAGTATTGCAGGAAAACACCTGTACCCTAAGGAGGTGGAGTTTATAACAGCGGCTCTCCTCGACCTCTACGGGTGTAATATCGGATTAAAAATTTTAGGGGCTGTACCGGATAATCAGCCCATGTAGATTTAATGCACTTTTTTCTGAAGATATTTTAGATATAAGAGCAAAATCCAAGCCGGAAGTTGGGCAGGAACAAGAAAAATAATGATAAAGTATAGAAACACAAATAACGTGTACCATTGCAGCGAACAAGGCTCACCATCCAATATAATGTGGTAGTTATTTAGGTCTTGTGTATAGATGCAAAATTCGCCGTCTTTTCCCTCGCCTATAAATACATACATTAGGAAAATAGACCACGCGATCACAGCAAAACCTGAAAACCAAAGATAGATTTTGCAATAAAGCTGCATTTTCTTATTTGGGGGAACCCAGTAATTTTTTATCTCTTTCGCTTCCATGGTTCCTTAATCAAAGTCTTCTGAGAGACCTACGTATATGACAGTAGGTGGGTGCTCATCGTCAGGACTATAATCGCCGCCTTGGGTTGTTACCCTGAGATATTCAGCTTTTTCATTATGAAACTTAAAAGTGCAATATCCCATTCCAGTTCCAGAACAGGCAAGAACTTCAGTATACCCTGCATCATAATAAAAGTGGGGTAGACGGTATTCTGCATCTAAGTCTGTTCTTTCGGCTTGCGCCGGTATCCAGCCGTTATTCAAAATAATTTTCCTCGCCTCATAATAGGGCATATCAATAACCTGGGCTTGCCAATTAGCTTTCTTCGCGCAAGCAGAGAGCGTGAGCAGCCCTAAGATAAAAGAAACTGCTAATATAAACGGGAAAACATTTTTTAAATGTCGAGCCATTCAAGATTTATAGCTTTAAACTACTTTTTCTCCAACAAATCTTTCAGAGTTTTGAAGTCTGTGAGCGCTTTATATTTCAGCTGCCGATTCTTGTTCTCATTTCAATCTGCGTGTACCATGCATGCATGATAAGAATACTTTTGGTGCTTTTTCTTTTTTCTTTTGCGGCGCATGCGGAAGATAACTTCTGGGACAAAAAGCCGCATCCCGATGGCTGGTATGGTTACGATGAATCCTTACCAGATTTATTGAATATCAAAGGCCTAACCTACCACGAAGCCAGGCCCATCATTATTGGTGCAGGCTGGATCCCCATGCAAACCCTTGAGGAAGGCACGCGCGATCATAAAATAACCACAAAATATGGGGAAGGAAAACTATTCTGGAGTAAAGGCTACATAGAAATACAAACATGCAGCGGTGGCGCAACATATTGCGCTTTCCTTTTTCAAAATAAAAAAGGTGATAGGCTCCGGGTTGTAACCAAAGGTGAAGAGTATGAAGAATATAAGTCTTTTGCTAGGGTTACAGGCTACAGATTTAACCCTTAAGGTCTTTCCAATAAATCTTTCACAGTTTTGAAGTCTGCAAGTGCTTTATTGTTGCCAACACCCTTGTAATAGCTTTGATTGGATTCATCCTCTGGAAAAGCTGCCCATTCTTTTGACAATTCTCTGATAAATTGCTTTGTGCTAATTTTTCCCGCCCTGAACTCCTCATAGCCTCGTTTAGTCAAAAGTCTCCTCGCCATTTTATCCTGTAGCTTTTCATCGAAAATTTCATTTTCATCTATGCCTAAAACATCAACTGTTTCTTTGAGCGTAGAGTTTTTAATTTGATACCTTCCAACGGCTGAATCTTTTCCTTTGTTAATTAATTCTTCTTGAAGTTGGTAAATTTCCTTTACAGTCATATTTGTAAGCGGCTTTTTATCGCCACCAACAATAACATTATAGTTATCACTGCTTTCAATTTTACCGATAAAATCCAATATTTCATTTCCCTTCCGGGTCGGTGATATGACCTCAGGTTTTCTCTCTGGAATTGGCGGCGTGTTATCCCTTATCATCCGGCCTGTGGCGTCGAATTCGGGCTTGCGTTCGGGGGTGGGTGGCGTGGATTTCTGCAACTGGTCATTACCCGCACTGCCGAACAGACTGTCATCAGATGCTTGCCCTCTGAGTGCAAAAGTACCTTCGGATACAAAGCTGTCGCTGCGGCGGATGCTTCCGGTTTCGGCGAGGCTTTTTGAATCGGCGTCCTGTTGCAGGCGCACTTGTTCCAAAATCGCATCTTTATTAAAGCCGCCTGTTCCGCCTGCCGTGCGTCTGCTGGCGATTTGCGTGTTACCGATGCCCTGTGTGGCGTCACCCGCGCTGAGGCCGGTTTGTCCTGCGGTGTCGCCGCCGAATAGATCACCGAAACCTTCACCGATAGCGTTTCCGGCGGAGCTTAAAGCACTTCCTACTGATCCGGCCAGACCGGCAGCCGCGCTTGCGCCGGAGGCCACAGCGGGCAAAATCTGATTGATCTTCTGCAGCACATCGCCGTCACTGTCCAGAGCATCTTTCACATTAAAGAAAGAGTGCGCGCCACTAAACGCCTGCGAAGCGACCCCTGCAACCTGGCCAATGCCCGGCACACCCGCAAGCGCTCCAAGGCCGAGCGAAACGACTGGTGCAAAGGCGTTGATTTTATCGGCAGTGGAGCCTTTGCCCTTCACCGCATCAACGATGCTTTTTACAAATCCTACGGCTTGGCCGACGATGGCGGCGCGTTGTTGATCACCGAGCGCCTGGCGTTCCTCCGCGCTCATGCCAGCAAACGGGCCAGCTTTTAAGACGTTAGAAATCGCTTCCAAACCTTGCGCAGTTTCACCATCTGGCGTGACAAGACCATCGACTTTCAGGCCAAGCATACGCTGAAAGTTTTCAATCCCGTCTGATGTTTCCCGGTCGAGAACGCCGGTCAGATCACGTAAGCGATCATCCGGGATCAGCCCGAGAACGCCGAGCCTGCGTTGCAACCTTAAAACATCATCTTGATTATTCTCTCTGCCGTTGCGGATAGAATCTTCCAAGCGCAACGGATCAAGCAGCGTCGTGAGAGGATCGCGCAGAATATCAGGCCGGTCTTCCGGTGCACGGTCTTCTAGGAAGCCGGGTAGGAAATCAATCAGCGGCTTGCGGCCTGTATCCCCGATGCCATCTTTATAAGGATCAAACCTGCTATCAAACAAGTCATCATAAGCAGGCATTTCAAGCGTACGGGGCTCAGACGGCAAACGTCCGTCTCTTTCAGGTCTGTAATCCGCTGTGCTTGGAAAAGCGGGCCGGGCTATCGGCTCGTCAAATCTCCGATCATCGTAGAAGTCCGGATCACGGGCAATCGCCGGACGTATGTCTGTGAACGGATTTTCAAAAGCGGATGAGAATGCAGGACGTCTGCGCTCACGCGGTTTTCGCTCTAACGTGCCTCTTATATTGCCGCCAAAACCAACACTACCGCCATCATCAACATCTTGGCTAAAAAACGGATCAGGATCGCGTTGCTCCAGTGTTTTGAATATCTCGCGTTCTGTTTCGCCGCCAGGAAAAAGCCGCCCGTCTTCTCTCAATCCGCGATCACGTTGAAAGTTGCGGATAGAGCTGTCCAGCTCACCAGTTATAAAATCGTTTTCGATTTCGTCGTCAAAAAAGCCGCTGCGATTCAAATTGCGCTTCGTGTTTCTGACATCGGCAGGATCGTTGGTCAGGCCGTTTCCGACCGACCCTTTCAAAAAATCGGCAAAAGCGCCAAAGAGTCCCATGGGTTTACTCCTTCTTTATTGCTGTTGAAATTTCAGGGAAAATTGCGTGTGCACCGCGCATAAAAAAACACCGCAGGCGCACCTGTGGTGTTTATGAGGAATAATATCCTATACAATTGCTTAAAAGTCAAGGGCTAATTTCGCTCTCCCAAGTGCCCCTTTTGTTTTGGGAGAGTGTCGGGGGAGCAGAAGTAGTGGTTATTGGTTGAAACAAGTTGGAACAGCGCAGAACTAAAAAACGCAATAATTGCAATGCGTTGTTATCGCATCAAAATACATGCTGGAACTATCCGGTATAATGAATTAGTCTTTTGCCAAGGTGAAAGTCGAGAGTTCGAATCTCTTCACTCGCTCCATTTTACTCATTACCGACGTTTATTGATATTCCCCACACCCCTGAAAAACAGTGTTTGCTCCATATGGCATGTTTGCTCTATATTCGGATTTAATCATACAAATAGATCAGGAATTACGATGGAAGTTTGGATTCTTTTTAACGAAGAAATAGAAGCACCAAGCGCGGAAGCTTTTGAAATCAGACGATTTATGTCAGAGGGTGAAAAGATGGGGCATGTCGTCAAAGTGTTCCATCCTGAACAATTTGACTTGCTTGTTTCTGAAGATGAACGCGAATCGATTTTGATTGATGGGCAGCTGATGAAATTACCTGATTTTGTGTTGCCTCGAACCTATGTCATTGATAGCGGGTATTTTGCCCTGGCTGTTATTCGCCAGCTAGAGCGGTTGGGGGTTCGTATTTTTAATGATTCCCGTTCCATTGAAATGGTTTCAGACAAGATGCATACACATCAGGTTTTGGCGGAGAGTGGCTTGCCAACACCAACGACTATGCTCGCGAAGTTTCCGATTGATATTGAACTGGTAGAGCGGACGATTGGGTTTCCGGTCGTTGTAAAGACGTTGCTGGGCGTGAATGGTTCCGGTGTTTTTCTGATGGAAAATTATAAGTCCTTTGAAGATTTGATGAGCTTGATTGCGCAAACCAATCCGAATATTCAACTTATTTTCCAACAGTTTATTGCCAAGAGCAAAGGGCGTGATTTACGCCTTTTTGTTGTTGATGGCGAGGTCGTGGCTTCGATGGAGAGGCGCGCAACGGATGGTGGGTTTAAAGCCAATTACACGCAAGGGGCGGAAGTGGTAGAGTTTGTACCGGATGATGCTGCGGCTGATATGGCGATCAGGACGGCGGAAATTTTGAATTTGCAAGTTGCCGGGATTGATCTCTTATATGATGAGAATGGCTATACAATTTGTGAGGCGAATAGTTTCCCAGGATTTAAAGGGCTTGAATCCTGTTGCGATGTGAATATTCCGCAGAAAATTTTTGCAGCAATGGAAGCACGGCTTAAAGGTGCTCCAACGGAACCGAATATCACATTTGCCGAGTTTGAGGCATTACGTGCGGCGCGGTTGCAGACTTAATGAATTTTAACCCTAAAACTGGGTTCTTTGAAAAGTTGTGGGTGCTTCGTCTATCACATTAATCCGACCGCGTGAGAATTCTAATATCGCCAATCCTCTCTCGGCTGTTCCATCCGGGCGGAAGCGGAATATGCCATCGATGCCAAAAAAGCCGCTTGTACTCAAAAGAGAGGCTTTATCAAAAGCGGGGCGTCCGGTTTTTGCTATCCCTTTTTGCGCGAGAACTGCGGATAAGGCTGTTGCATCATAGGCTAATGTAGCGAGACGCGGTGCTTTCCTGCCATAAGTGGTGAAATATTTCTTTTCAAAATTACGGCGCAAATTAGGGGATGGCGCAGCGAACCATGTGCCGTTTAAACCTGGCTCTCCTGCAAGGCCTGTATCATCCATAAGGCCTGTGCTTAAACGCTTGACACGATTGGGCGGCAGGCCAAATTGAGTCATGAGATTTGTGACTGTGATTGCTGTTTGCCCGCCAACAGGCATTAAAACCGCATCGTAGGGCGGCGGGGTTTCTTGTCCGCGTCTTGTATCAACTTGTGAAAATCGTCTGATATCTGAGGCTAAATCACGGCTGCGCGGATTAAAGTTTTGAGCTTTAACAGTTTGCAAGCGGTAGCGCGATGCAAGATTGTTAAATGCATTTGTAACAACGCGGCCATAATTATCATTGGGTGCGAGGATGCCGATTCGGCTGTAATTATTGGCGGCAACATATTTTGTGAGTCTTTCGAGCTGATCGAAAGGCAGGAATCCCATGATGAATGTATTATTGCCTGCCAATGTCCAGTCTGTTGAGAACGCTAACATATTGATACGCGCATTGCTGGCGATCGGTTTTGCAGCGCGGACGGATTCAGCAAAAAGCGGTCCAAGGATCATTTGTGCGTCTTCATCGATGGCTTGTCTGGCTGCTTCTCTGGCACCGCCTGGTGTTCCGCTTGTATCTTTTGGAATAAGCTGAAAATTACTGTAGCCGATGTCAAATAAAGCAAGTTGTGCGGCATTCAGCATCGCTTGTCCTAATTTTGCATGTTTTCCGGATAATGGGGCGAGAAGAGCGACTTTTACTATTGGTGTGTTACTGGCTGTATTTATTGATTCAGACGGCGCGGCAATGCGCTCTTGTTCTACAGTTTCGAGTGCGGCGGGAGGCTTTGTATCCTTGATTGGCTTTGGTACTTCTTCGGCTGTTTGCACAGCGTTTTCACTGTAATCCCATTGCGCATCCTTTTGATATGTATTTCCGGATGAGCATGCGGTGAGCATTGTTATGACGGCAAGTGTTACAGGTATTATTCTAAATTTATGTGAGCGCATGATTTTAAGCGTGATCCGTTTTTATTGGGGTCTGAAATATGCTATGCATTCAAGCATGAGCCGTCAGGATAATCAATCATCAAGAGGATGGGTTTTGCCGCCTTATTACAATCAGGTGCGCGAAGCCGGGCTTTATCTTGTGGCTACGCCTATCGGGAATATGGGGGATATTTCCATTCGGGCGCTTGATACGCTGGCGGCTGTCGATATTGTTTTGTGTGAGGATACGCGGGTTTCAAAAAAACTGTTATCCCATTTTGGCATTGAAGCAAGGCTTGAGGCTTATCATGACCATAGTGATAAAATCAGGCGTGATGATATTATTCGGCGCATTGGTGAAGGTGTTCAATTTGCCCTGATTAGCGATGCGGGCATGCCGTTGATTTCTGATCCGGGCTATAAGCTGGTTTATGACGTGCGTGCGGCAGGATTTTATGTGACAAGCATTTCAGGGGCGAATGCGCCGTTAACGGCGTTACAGCTTTCCGGGATGCCGAGTGATTCGTTTTCTTTTATCGGTTTTTTGCCACATAAACAGACAGCGCGGCGGGCTGTTTTGGAGAAATGGCGTGATGTGCCTGGGAGTTTGGTTGCTTTTGAGGGTGTCTCGCGCTTAAAGGCGGCGTTGCATGATATTGAAACGATGATGGCAGGGCGCAAGGTCTCTGTGGTGCGTGAGATTTCAAAGAAGTTTGAAGAGGTGCGAGAGGGTTTGCCTGCGGATCTGTTGCAATATTATGAAGAAGAAAGCGCACCCAAAGGTGAAATTGTTTTGGTGGTTGCGCCGCCTGCCGCGCAAGATTTTGATGATTCAGAAATTGAGGCAATGTTGCGTGAGGCACTAGAACATTATGGGACAAAGGCGGCGGCGGCTAAGGTTGCTGAAAAGACGGGGCGTGCCAAGAAAGCGCTTTATGATTTAGCATTAAAGGTTGCTAAAGATGCGTGAGGCGATGACATCCTACAGCAAAGGTGTTTTGGCTGAAAAAAGGGCGGCAATGCAATTGCGCTTGCAAGGGTATCAGGTTCTTCAGGAACGCTATAAAACGAAATTTGGAGAAATCGATCTGATTGTCGCAAAGGATAATTTGGTTGCATTTATTGAGGTGAAAGCGCATCAATCCAAGGCTGCTTCATTAGAGTCTGTGACAGAAAAATCGCGGCGGCGGATTGAGCAATCTGCGCTTTGGTTTTTATCCGAATATCCCGAATATAATGATTTTGATATGCGTTTTGATGTGATGATATTTAAGGGTGGGGGTATTTGGGGTGAACATCTAGACAATGCGTGGATGCTGGAGTCATAGTATAAGCAAGTATAATAATTTTACAAATATGGATTTTTTTATGAAACCGAATCTTATTTTAACACTTCCTTTATGTTTTGTTGGGCTTTTAGGCTTGCAAGGCTGTGCGGGTGTTCTTGCCGGTGCTGGCGCTACGGCAGGGGTTGCAGCGGTGCAAGAAGGTGGCTTGAGCCGTGCAGCCAAGGATGCTTTGATACAAACACAGATTAATGATTTGTGGTTCCGTTATAATACTGAGATGTTCACTAAGCTGGATATGACGGTCAATAACGGGCGTGTTCTTTTAACCGGCGTTGTTCAGAACCCGGAACATCGTGTTGAGGCGGTCAGGCTTGCCTGGCAGCCAAAAGGTGTAACGCAGGTGATTAATGAAATTACAGTTGCTGATGGTAACGGTATTGCTGGCTTTGCAAGGGATGCATGGATTTCCGGTCGTCTGCGTACCGCGTTAATGTTTGATAAAAATGTGTTATCGGTCAATTTTTCGATCGATACGGTTAATCGTGTTATTTACCTGATGGGTTGGGCGCAGGATCAGGCCGAGCTTAATCGTGTGATGGAGATTGCACGGACGATTAGTGATGTTGAGCAGGTTGTTAGCTATGTTAAGCTTGTGGGTGAGAAAGATGATCCTGTGGCGCGTTCGACGATTACAAGTCAGCAATATGCGAAGCCGCCAGAAACATTTGCTCAGAGTGATGTCGCGCAAGATCCGGTTGTTGTTATTCCGCCGCCGGAAGGTTATCCGAATGTGAAGGGGCATGAACCTGTTTTGACGGATTCTGATAGCGGCGTTGCAACGACAGATGTTATCCGTTCGGAAAATTTATTGTGGGAAGACCGCAGGTAATGAGGCGCTATCTATTTCTATGATATATGATGCGCCAGAGATAATTGATGCTGTTGCGTCTCTTGATGATTCTGACATCGATTTGGGCTTGGTTTCTATAGCTCTGGCTACGCTTGATCAAGAAGGCATATCCATGGAGCGTTACGTTCATCATTTGAAAACTTTATCCGATGAGGTTGGAGCCCGATATCTTGCCCTTCTTCAGGATGGTAAGGCAGAAAGCGTTGATATTCAATTAAAGGTGTTGTGTGATGTCATTCATGATGAGCATGGCTATGAGGGTGATTTGCAGAACTATGATGATCTGCAAAATTGCAGCCTTATTCGTGTGATTGAACGTGCCAAGGGGATTCCTATTACATTGTCGATTTTGTATATTTGCGCAGGCAGGGCGCAAGGGTGGAGCGTTGAAGGTTTGAATATTCCAGGGCATTTTCTGTGCCGGATTGATTATCAAGGGCAGCGCATTATTTTTGATCCGTTTGATGGCGGCAAGATTCTTGAGGCTTCGGATATCAGATTTTTGGTTAAAAAAGCGATTGGAGAGCGGGCTGAGCTATCAGCGCAATTTTTTGAACCAGCAAACAATCGTGATATTTTGATTCGTTTGCAGAATAATATCAAGCATCGACAAATTGAAGATGAGGATTATGAAGCCGCGCTAAAGACTGTTCAAAGAATGCTGAAAATTGATCCGAATGAATACAGGCTATTGCTGGATTGCGGTGTTTTATATGCAAAGGTTGAACAAAATGGCGCGGCAATCCGTGTTTTGGAAGACTATATATCCAGGGTTCCCAAAGCTTATATTTATAAAGGTGAGACGCGCGAAGCGGAGTTATTGCTTGCTGAATTGCGCGGGCGGCTTAACTAAAATTGTGTTCAAAAAAAATAGTTGATTGTGTAACGCTTGCAAGGATGTTACGAAGAGAATATTAATAAAAATAGTAAAGCTATATAAAAGTACCCAAAGTGCTTTATTGGTAATCAAAGGAGATAATACATGCTTTCCCGCTTTTTAATGATGTTTGCAGTTGTAGTTTTGGTGTCTGCCTGTTCTACGACGGATGAGGATGCAACTTTAGACAGTCAGACGACTCTGGATGGCGGTATTGATGCAGGTGGACCGCTTTCCGATATTTATGATGCTCAAACTTTAGATACATCCGGTGCAGTGCCGGGGTCTCAGCAAGACCTTGTTGTCAATGTTGGTGATCGTGTTTTCTTTGGCACTGATCGTTACGATGTTAGTTCTGAGGCGCGCATGGTTTTGGAAAGACAGGCGAACTGGCTGGCTCAATATCCTTCTCTTAGCATATTTGTTGAAGGGCATGCGGATGAGCGCGGTACACGTGAATATAACCTTGCTTTGGGCGAGCGTCGTGCAAATTCAGTGAAAAACTATCTTGTTGCCTTGGGTGTTGATCCGAGCCGTATTGAAACTGTGACTTTTGGTAAGGAAAGACCAGCTGTTCCCGGGTTTGATGAGAGTGCGTGGTCACAAAACCGCCGCGGCGTTTCAAGAGTTAAGTAAGATATCAGGATAGGTATGATGCAGTATTTTGCAAAACCGAACCGTTTTAAGGCCCGATTTTTATTGGGCCTTTTGGTTCTTGGGATGGGTGTTTTGTCATTTGGCGTTCCGGTAGAGGCGCAGTCTAACCGGGAATTGCGCAATCGTATTGATCGCCTTGAAAAAGAGATTGAAACGTTAAGCCGTGCATTATTTCGCGGTGAAGATCCGCCTCCCGGTTCTTTTACCGGTGGTGGTTCTGATGCTGCGCGTGCAGATGCTGAAATTCGATTATCTCAGTTCGAGACTGAATTGCGCAATATTCGCGGTCAGTTTGAAGAGCAGGGCTATGAGATGCGTCAATTGCGTGAAGAGCTTGAACGTGTCAAAGGAGATTTGGAATTGCGTATCCAGGAGCTTGAAGGTGGGGTGCGAAGAGTACCAAATAATCAGGCTTCAAATACTACGCCAAATAGTGGTGCAAGATATATTAATCGCTCACCTTCATTGGCCTCTGGTGGCGATGCACCGCGCACGCGCGGTGGATACCAGTGGGATTCGGGGAATTCTCAAACGGATTCTGCTCAAAGTCAGGCAGGTAATAATTCACGTCAAGGAAATTTAGGCAGTTATCGTGAGAGCGTGGATGGCGGTGTGCGTGCCAACGCGGATTTGGCCGCTGCTACTTACGAAAATGCTTTTTCGCTCATAAAAAAAGAGAAATATGATATGGCGGAAAAAGAGTTTCAGATTTTTCTCGATCAGTATCCAACCCATGTTTTGGCAGGTAATGCGAAATACTGGCTTGGTGAAACTTTTTATGTGCGCGGGGATTTTGTTCAAGCGGCAAGAATTTTTGCGGAAGGATTTAAGCAATATCCAGGCAATTCCAAGACTGCTGATAATTTGTTGAAATTAGGGATGTCTTTGGCAGCGTTGGATAAAAAGAATGACGCTTGTGTTGCCTTATCGCAAATTCAAAAAGAAGGTTTTCAGGCGGCGGCTCCTGTTTTAAGGCGAGCTGAGCAGGAGAAATCCCGTTTAGGTTGTTAAGTTTTTTTCTTTATCATCATTAAAACGCCACAAGGGGCGGGGAATTAGACCCGAAAGAGATTATAAACTGGAACGACTATAAAATACTCTTATCCGTAGTTGAGGTTAATTAATAAATACATGGCAATTGCATTTGAAATGGTGATTTGTAAAATCCATCGTCATCCCATTCCCCCCCACCTGTCATCCCGGCGAAAGCCGGGATCTCTTCGCTTTAA
>CAWUJS010000045.1:0-14967 GCA_963922705.1 uncultured Alphaproteobacteria bacterium
CGGGGATCTCATGCTTGAAACGAAGAGATCCCGGCTTTCGCCGGGATGACAATTGGGGGAAATAGTATGGCCGGTGGAGAATAGGATGACGATGGTTTTTACAAGCTATAAGTTCAAATGCAATTGCCATGGCCTGGAGGCCATGCCCTCTAAAGCCCCAAAACGTCATTCATCGCGTATAGCCCGTTCGGTTTTCCGCCAAGCCATTGTGCAGCTTTTAGCGCACCTCGTGCGAATAGTGCACGGTTTGTTGCAATATGCGTAAGCTCTATACGCTCCCCTTCACTATAAAAATATGCAGTATGTTCACCAACAACATCGCCGCCGCGTACAACAGAATATCCGATTGAGCCTTGCTCGCGCTCTCCGGTGATGCCATCGCGGGCGCGTACTGATGCCTGATCATGATCAATATCACGCCCCTTTGCGGCGGCTTTTCCAACAGCAAGCGCCGTGCCAGAAGGCGCGTCAACTTTATGCTTGTGATGGCTTTCGAAAATCTCGATATCCCAATCCTCCGGACCCAGTGCTTTTGCGGCTTTTTCAACAAGCGCAAGGAGCATGTTCACACCAACACTCATATTGGCGGCATAAAGAATTGCAGTTTTATCGGCAGCATGATGCAAGGTTTTTTCATCGTCATTTGTTAGACCGGTTGTACCGATAATAAGCTTTGTTCCGGTTTCAGCAGCAAGTTTTGCGTGCGTAATCGTGGCTTCGGGGCGCGTAAAGTCAATCACAACATCGCTGTGATCAAAAAGTTGTTCCGGCTTCACGCTGGTAAAAAAATCAGAGCTATCCTCAGCATCCGGTGCACAGCCACCAGAAAGTTCTAAACCATTCCATTCCCCGGATTGAAGCTCTTTTATTAAAAGCTGGCCAACGCGGCCTGTATATCCTGCAATACCAACTCTCATTAGCGATCCAAAATTTCAAGAATTTCTTCGAAAAAGAACGCACTAATGGGGATATGCATCTTTCCCTCTTTACCGAGCTCAAGCATGCTTTTGATATCACCAATAATATACCAGCGCCTGTCAAATGGATAATCACCTTTTGTTACTAAAACTTCCAACTTTTCTAGACGACAATCTCCAGAGAGTTTCTGGCAGCGCTTATCTAATTCATCCTGGCCAATCCCTTTGTCAAAAAGCGCAATGGCAAGCCCTTGATTATGAACAGATTCGTTTTCATATCGCACGGGCAGACCGCTTATGTAGCCGATAAGCACATCCTGTTCATTCTTTTTATCACTAAAAACTTTTCCAGGAATGTTATCGTTGAAATTAAGAGATGTAATAATAGTATCGTCAGCCATAATATACGAAGTCTATGCTGTTTATGGTTTTATTACAAAGCTATTCTTTTAAATCATCCCACAGATCGCTTACTTTTTTAAAGAAACCACTCGATTCCGGGGAGTGTTTATTTGAGCCTGCCTTATCGCTTCCAAAATCTTTATCCAGCTGTTTGATAAGCTCTTGCTGTTTTTTGTTTAAATTAACTGGTGTTTCTACAAAAATTTCAATAAAGAGATCACCGCGGTTGGCACTTTGTAACGTGGTCATGCCTTTTCCTTTGAGGCGAAATTGTTGCCCCGTTTGTGTGCCTGCCGGAACTTTTATCTTTGAGGCTTTTCCTTCTATTGTTGGAACTTCAATCTCTCCGCCAAGAGCTGCTGTTGTAACTGGAATGGGAACGCGGCAAAAAAGGTTTGCACCATCACGCTTAAAAAGCTTGTGCGGCTTAATAACAAGCAGAACAAATAAATCACCACGTGGGCCGCCTCTAAGACCAGCCTCTCCTTCACCTGAAAGACGTATGCGGCGTCCGCTATCAACGCCTGCCGGAACTTTAATTTGAAGGTTTTTCTCTTTTTTAACGCGCCCTGAACCATTGCAGACTTTACATGGATCTTTGATGATTGTCCCTTGTCCTTGACAAGTTGGGCATGTTCGTTCAATTGTAAAGAAACCTTGCTGTTGGCGAATGCGTCCTGCACCGTCGCAAGTTGGGCATGTTGTGCCGCTGCCTTTATCTGCGCTGCCTGTACCATTACAGGCCTCACATGTTTCATTGAGTTTAACCTTTATTTTTGCTTCTTTACCTTTAAAGGCTTCCTCCAGGGAAATTTCAAGTGTGTATTGAAGATCCGATCCACGAGAAGCATTGCCTGAACCACGCTGCCCGCCGCCCATAAAGTCACCAAACATATCTTCAAATATGTCTGAAAAAGCACCAGCACCGCCAAAACCACCTTGGAATCCACCAGCACCTCCACCGCCCATCGAGCCATCAAAAGCGGCCTCGCCAAATTGATCATAAGCAGCCCGTTTTTGATCATCCTTTAGAATATCATAGGCTTCGTTGATTTCTTTGAATTTAGCCTCGGCTTCCGGATTATCTTTATTCTGATCCGGGTGATATTTCATAGCCAACTTGCGATAGGCTTTTTTCAGTTCATCGTTGCTGGCTGTTTTATCAACGCCCAGAGTTTTGTAAAAATCTTTTGCCATTATTTTTGTGTCACATGTGTTTTTGAGGGAGCTGGACGCAGCCAGTTTCCTATATGTGTAAAAAACCCGGATTGATTGGCATTATCATTTTGCGCATCAAGGCGTAGTTTTTGATTATAAATCGCCCGTTTTTCACGTGTTTGTAATGCTTTGTAAGCCTCCATAATCATCTGAAAACGCTTTGCGGCCATTGCTTTATTTTTTATATGTTTATCGGGATGATATTTTTTCGCCAGTATGAGATAGGCGTGCTTAATCTCCGAATCCGAAGATTGCTTTGAAATGCCAAGAATATCGTAATAAGAGGTATTCTTCTTCATGTTCTTTATATAACCAATCTGGATTTGCTATGAAAGTTTGAATCCTTTTATAGCTAAACGATCCCCGCTTTTGCAGGGATCAATTTTGGTTTTCTATGTAATTTACGCTGATTTCTGCTCACTCTCATCATCATCTTCGTCGATTTCCAAATCGGTGAAATCGGCTTCAATGATGTCATCTTCTTCGCCTTGTGGCGTTGCTGACGAATCCTCTTGCGCATCGCCAGCCGCCTCTTCTTGCGCTTTGCGATAAGCAATTTCACCCAGCTTCATGCTTGCCTGCGATAGTTCTTCAGTTTTGGCGCTAATTTCTTCCGCGTTATCGCAATCAATGACATCTTTAAGATTTTGAATTGCGGTTTCAATATTTGACTTTTCATCCTCCGGCAATTCATCGCCGAGCTCTTCGAGTGATTTTTCTGTTGCATGAAGCATGCCTTCAGCCTGATTTCTGGCTTCAACGGCCTCACGTTTTTGTTTGTCAGCATCAGCATTGGCTTCCGCATCCTTAACCATTTGATCAATATCGGCATCGGACAGGCCGCCGCTGGCTTGAATACGAATCTGTTGTTCTTTATTCGTAGCCTTATCCTTTGCGGATACGTTCACAATCCCGTTCGCATCAATATCAAAAGTGACTTCGACCTGCGGGACGCCGCGCGGCGCGGGGGGAATTCCAACCAAATCAAATTGTCCAAGCATTTTATTATCAGAAGCCATTTCACGCTCACCTTGAAAGACGCGAATAGTGACCGCATTCTGATTATCCTCAGCCGTTGAAAATGTTTGTGACTTTTTCGTAGGAATGGTTGTATTGCGCTCAATTAAACGTGTAAACACACCTCCCAAAGTCTCAATCCCAAGGGATAATGGGGTGACATCCAAAAGCAGAACATCCTTAACATCGCCTTGAAGAACGCCGCCCTGAATGGCTGCGCCATCAGCAACAACCTCGTCAGGGTTCACACCTTTATGCGGCTCTTTACCGAAATATTCTTTAACTTCCTCAATGACTTTTGGCATGCGCGTCATACCGCCAACCAGAACAACATCATCAATTTCAGATGGTTTCAGTCCGGCATCCTTAAGCGCTTTTTTAACGGGATCCAATGAGCGCTTAATGAGATCGCTAACAAGCGATTCAAGCTTTGCACGGGACAGAGAGATTTGCAAATGCTTAGGCCCACTTGCATCTGCGGTCACAAAAGGAAGGTTGATTTCTGTTTGTGATGCGGAAGAAAGCTCAATCTTGGCTTTTTCTGCCGCTTCTTTGAGGCGTTGTAGCGCAAGCTTATCCTCACGCAGATCAATGCCATCTGATTTTTTAAACTCATCAGCAAGATAATCGATGATACGCGTATCAAAATCCTCACCACCAAGGAATGTATCCCCGTTGGTTGCCTTTACTTCAAAAACGCCATCGCCAACTTCAAGAACGGAGACATCAAATGTACCACCGCCCAGGTCATAGACGACAATGGTGCCACTGTCATTCTTATCAAGTCCATATGCAAGCGCAGCAGCGGTTGGCTCATTAATGATACGTTCAACCTCCAAACCCGCAATTTTACCGGCATCTTTTGTGGCTTGACGCTGTGAGTCATTGAAATAGGCTGGAACAGTAATAACCGCTTTTGTAACAGGCTCACCAAGGAAATCCTCTGCTGTTTCTTTCATTTTTTGCAAAACCATGGCAGAGATTTGAGATGGCGCGTATTTTTCATCTTCAACCTCTACCCACGCATCACCATTATCACCTTCAATAATTTTGAACGGCGCAGTTTTTGCCATCTCCTGAACTTGCTTATCGTTAAAAGGACGCCCAATAAGACGTTTAATAGCAAACAGAGTTTGTTCAGGATTAGTAACAGCTTGACGTTTTGCAGGTTGACCAACAAGGCGCTCGCCGTCTTTCGCAAAAGCAATCATTGAGGGGGTCGTTCTAGCGCCTTCAGAGTTTTCAATAACGCGAGGCTCTTTGCCGTCCATAACGGCTACACAAGAGTTGGTTGTACCAAGGTCAATACCAATAATTTTAGACATGCTTTTATCTCCTTATATTAAGCAAGATTTAAAAATTACAAAGCCCGTTTTTCACAGCACTTTATACTAGCATTATAGGGCGCAATTTAGACAGTTTCAAGCTTCTAGTGAATAAGAATTTACCAATCAAAATTTTTGGAAAGTTCCATATATTCTGATCCTGGAGTATGTTGCCATCCGTTTTTGTTTGCTTTTTCCCACAAATCAGAATTAAAAATTTCCATCATGACATTATGAATATGAATTTCGTTTATATAATCTAATTCTGTTTCGGGTTCCATGAGACTAAGCGGATATGAATCGGCTAATGTTGTAAGCTTTTTATCTATGTCTGTTTCCGATAGTTTTTCCATCATTAGCGCATGTAATTCTTCTTGCTCAGAAGATAAGGTTTTTAAACCGTAAAATGTTCTGATTTGTAAATGGCAAACAGGTGAGATTTCTGGTTTTATGTAATGTTCAAGCCCCGCAGGTTCTTCACCTCTTCGCCCAATGAGAGTTGTTTTGGGGTAATAGGCGTTTATATTGCAAAATTCAGCTCTACCAACAAAGAAACCTTTCTCATGCGGCAAAAGTACAGGTGTCCAGGTTTGTTTATCGTCAACCATTTTAGCGGCTATTGATATGGCCATCATGAGGCCTATTTGTACGGATCGATTAAAATCCTTTGAATTATATTGCAAAAGCGTATAGCCATCTTGAGCGTTATATGTCCGGAAACTATAACGGTCTTCTACATGCGATGCTGAAAAGCATAATGGTAAAACACGCTGTGCTTCAATGATAGTATTGAGGCCCATCTTAAGTTGTAAGTGTGTCGGGATATATGTTGCTGTTTCAAATTTGTTAGCTTTCTGATTGTGTTGAAAAGTCATATATTTAAGATCGTAGGATATTTTTCTTTTATTCACAGTTTTGCTTTTGGTGTCTTTGTATTCTTCATCAATTGTAATGATGTCTAAGGATTTGATTTCCGTAATGTATTTGTTTAGTTGAGCGAAGTGTTTTTCACCAAAAGATCTACGCTTTAATGCTTGCGCCAATTGACCTGTTGGCGTTTCAGACATCGTTTTAACGCTGTTTCGTTTAAAGGCCTCAATAGATGAAAGCGCTTTTTCTGCAGTTAATTTTGGCACAACGTTACTTTCGATAATTTTAAAAAATTACCAACTAGCACATCTTTATTTGTTATGCAAATTTATGCTTCTGTATCAATACGCGGGGTTTCCGGCGGAGGTATCTCGCCATCATCCTTTGCTACGCCAACACGCGCAGGTCTCAAGAGGCGCTCGTTAAGAAGATAGCCCGGCTCAATTGTTTGAATAATCTTCCCGGCTGGCTGTCCTGTTCCCGGTGTCTCAAACATAACTTCGTGCAGGTTGGGATCGAACATTGAATCTGTTGTATCAATTTTTGAGATGCCATTTTTCTCGAAAGCCCTCAGGAGTTCGCGCTCAGTTGCTTCGATACCTTCGACAAGGGTTTTCACCTGATCATTCTCATTAAGTAAGTTTTGTGGAATGGCTTCTAATGCACGGCGAAGGTTATCAGAAACACTCAAGATGTCTTTTGAAAAGCCAGAGATAGCGTATTTACGGGCATCTTCACGCTCTTTTTGCGCGCGGCGGCGTGTGTTTTCTGCTTCTGCCACAGCGCGAACCATTTTATCTTTGGCATCAGCAAGTTCATTTTGCAGGGCTAAAAGCTCTACTGTGCCCTCGGGAGCACTGAGAGGGTCCTGCTGCGCGTATAATTCTGGGTTTTCTTGCGGAGCAAGCGGATCTGCGTTTTCAGCAGCGGGCATATCCAAAGCTTCTGCTTCCAGTCGCGCTGATCGTTCAGCAAGCGTTTCTTCAATGTTTTCACTGGAGTTTCTTTGCGTTTCGTTCTGTTGTTCTGGATTCTGTGTCATAATATGAAGATAGTAAAGATATTTCTATGTCCGTGCAAGACATAGAAATAGATAGATTTTTAGTCATGCATGCGGAGTGTGCGCGCAAAAATGCTAGCCTTAATTTGTCTCTCATAAGGGCCTTGTGCACCGATATATTCTTCAGCTTGTGATATATTGCCAATAACAACAGGTCTTTTTTCATCAATGATATCTTTTAATGTATTCTTATCATCAACATAAAATAACGCCGTATTGTCGCTGCCGGGCACAGGAAACCCATCTAAGGCTTCATGCATGGGGGTTAAGCCTCGGGACTGTGCAAAAGTTTTCAGTTTTTCGATATTCTTTACATCTTTATCCAATTCATGGGTTTTCAATATCACTGTATTTTCCGGATAGTACCAGTAATGATATTGTGTTTCCTTTTGAAAATCGGGGATATTTATAGATGCTTTGAATTTAGAATGAAGTGTTAATTTCGAATCATCGGGTTGGATGTCAATTTCAAAAATTGTGCCTACATTGACCACTTGAATATGGATTTTTTTTGTTGATTTTTCAATCAGTGTTGAGGCATTGAAGGGGATATCCATGTGAAAATTACCGCTATTTATTTTGCATTCGCCGTGCCCATAGCTAGGCTTTCCCTGCATGTAAATTTCAGCGCCTTGCTGTAGCTTAACATATAAGAGGTTGCCGACATCCATCACTTCATATGTCACGGGTTCTACGGCATAACAACCGGTCATGGATTCAGGAGATGAGAGGCGGATGCTAAAATCACCATCTTTTCCTTCTATGTTCCGAACAAAGCTTATATCATAGAAGTAATTTCTGATGATGTTGGCGTTTGCTGATTTTAAAGGCGCTAACGTGACGAATAACATGCATAACATGCAAGTAATGAGTGGTAATGATTTAAAGCGCATGGTGATTTCCTTATATACTCTTCTTATTCCCTAAAGTTACGCTTTGAAGTTTTTTCTGGCAAGCCTTGAAAATTTTACTGTGCATCTTCTCCCCACTCTTTTCCATTCTTCATATTGACTTGCGCATCGGGAGCTATAAGCTGCAGCGCAAGCTTATTTTTAATAGAAAGACCAGATCATGACAAGACCATCGGGGCGCAAGCCGGATCAAATTCGTAATGTTGAAATTATAACAGATGTAAACAAACATGCGGAAGGATCTTGTCTTGTTAAATTTGGCGATACGCATGTTCTATGCACGGCGAGCGCGGAAGAAAAAGTACCGGGATGGATGAAGGGTACTGGCGCGGGTTGGGTCACTGGTGAATATGGCATGTTGCCGCGCTCAACGGGATCACGCATGGATCGGGAAGCTGCGCGGGGTAAGCAATCAGGCCGGACACAGGAGATTCAGCGCTTGATCGGACGGGCCTTGCGCAGTGTTGTGGACTTTAAAGCGATGGGTGAGCGTCAATTGCGTATTGATTGTGATGTGATTCAAGCCGATGGCGGAACGCGCACTGCGGCGATTACGGGCGGCTTTGTTGCGATGCATCTGGCGTTTCAGCATATTGTGAAGGTTGGTTTATTGGATTCGGTTCCGATGAAAGATACGGTTTCGGCGATTTCTTGCGGTGTGTATCAGGGTGTGCCTGTTTCTGATCTTGATTATGATGAAGACAGCGAGGCTGATACGGATGCGAATTTTGTAATCACGGGTTCCGGCGGGATTGTTGAAATTCAGGGCACTGCGGAAAAAGAGCCGTTTAGTGAGGCGGAGTTTTTACAGCTTTTGAATTTGGCAAAAGAGGGCTGTGAGGAATTGACACGATTGCAAAAAGAGGTTTTGGGGATTTAATGGTCAGACGTCATTTTGATTCAAATGAACTCGTAATCGCAACCCATAACGATGGGAAGGCACAGGAAATTTCTGCTCTTTTGCAGCCGTTTGTGTCCAGATTTTACACGGCCAAAGAATTGGAGTTGCCGGAGCCGGAAGAGACCGAAAAAACCTTTGTTGGTAATGCTGAGTTAAAGGCTTTGGCGGCGGCGAAAGCCAGCGGCAAAATCGCTTTGGCGGACGATAGCGGTTTATCGGTTCGCGCTTTGGGCGGCGATCCGGGGATTTATTCGGCGCGCTGGGCAGTTTGCGATGATGGTGTGCGTGATTTTAATTTGGCGATGGCACGCGTTAAAGATGCTTTGGGGGATGCTGAGGATTTATCGGCGGCATTTATTTGCGTTTTAAGCCTTGCCTGGCCAGACGGTCATGTTGAAAGCTTTGAGGGGCGTGTTGAGGGGACGCTGTCATTCCCGCCGAGAGGGGATAAGGGATTTGGCTATGATCCTATTTTCGTGGCTAATGGCTATACGCAAACTTTTGCCGAAATAGAGCCGGATGAAAAACATGCGATATCGCACCGTGCTGACGCGTTTCAAAAACTGGTCGCCGGGTGTTTTCAACAAAAGGCTGCCTAGAGAATGACGGGTGTTTCGGATCGTCTTGGATTATATATCCATTGGCCGTTTTGTCTTTCCAAATGCCCTTATTGTGATTTTAACACCCATATTTCCGATAATGTTGACCATGAGCGCTGGCTCTTGGCGTATTTGCGGGGGGTAGAATTTTATGCCGAGAAAACGCAAGGGCGCATTCTTAATACTGTCTTTTTTGGCGGAGGCACACCGACATTGATGGAGCCGCGTGTTGTTGAAAAAATTATAAGTCAGATTCGATCATTATGGAATTGCGATGCGGATTTGGAAATCTCAATGGAGGCAAACCCGACTTCGGTTGAAATTGAAAAATTAAAAGCGTTTTCTGAGTCTGGTGTGAACAGGGTTTCATTAGGGGTTCAGGCGCTCAATGATGATGATTTAAAATTTTTAGGGCGAGAGCATAGCGCGGGGCAGGCTTTAAATGCGTTAGAAATTGCGCGGTCTAATTTTGATCGGGTGAGCTTTGATTTGATCTATGCGCGCCCGGATCAAACTCTTGAAAGTTGGGCTAAAGAGTTGCGGCAAGTTATTGATTTAGAGGTCAACCATGTTTCCGCTTATCAATTAACAATCGAGCGTAACACGCCGTTTTATTATGATCATCAGCAAGGGGTGTTTCATATCCCTGAACAAGGGCTTGCAGCGGATTTTTATAATGTAACGCAAGATGTTTTGGGGGCAGGAGGGCTGGAGGCATACGAGCTTTCCAATCATGCCCGTAATAAGCAGGATCAATGCCGTCATAATCTGATTTACTGGCGCTATCAGGATTATATCGGCATAGGGCCGGGGGCGCATGGGCGGCTTACTCTGGACGGGCAAAAATATGCAACGCGTGATCATGCTGCGCCTGAGATATGGCTTAGGCGCGTTGAGGAAGGCGGAAGCGGCGCACATCCTTTTGAGCCTTTGGGTGATTCTGAGCAGGTGTTTGAGCGCCTGATGATGGGGCTGCGTTTGCGTGAAGGTGTTGCAGTTAATGACAATGACTGGCGATATTTGAAGCGAGGGAATCTTGAGACGCTCGCCGCGCAAGGCTGGTGCGCATTTGATGATACACATATAACGCTCACACAAGAGGGGCTTTTGCGTTTGAATGCGATTTTACCATTTGTTTTTGAGGAAAACCCGCGGTAAAGTCTCGTTATTTAGAAAATTTAGGAAATGTTTATGGCTTCTGTTTTAGAGAGTAAAGACACGCAATTTCGGCTGGCCGAGGATGGCACGATCAGCTATCAGGCCATTGAAAGTAATCCGCTTCCCGGTGAAGCTGTTGCGCAATTTGTGAAAGGCGAAAGCGTTTTAAAGCCAGCGATTAAAATCATAAATGCAAAAGGCGTTGATGAAGCAGCTTTTATTCAGCGCCTCGAAGCCTGGCGTGATACGCATATTGCGTCCGTTTTGGAACTGCTGGTCGGCCTCAAAGAGCCATTAAAACAGCCGGAAGCTAAAGAAGGGCAAGAGACCCCACCGCCGCTGCCTGAGATTAAGCCTGTTGTTCAGGAAATCATGGATGCGGTATATGATTCTATGGGCATCATCCCGCGTGAGCAGCTCGAAAACCTGATTGAAACAATAGATGCGGATGACCGCCGGGTTTTAAGGGCAAAGCGCGTGCGCCTTGGGCCGATACTCGTTTTTATCCCGGCATTGAACAAACCGGCGGGTGTGCGCCTGCGCGGTCTTCTATGGTCGGTTTTTCACGAGCAACCTTTGCCTGCAAAAGTACCCAATGACGGAATTGTATCGCAAGTCATAGATGGCGACGCCAATAAAGATTTTTATCAGGCTGTTGGTTATCCTATATTCGGAAACCGGGCGACGCGGATTGATATGCTGGATCGCGTTATTTGCGCCGTTTACGATTCGGCGGATAAG
Organism: uncultured Alphaproteobacteria bacterium; assembly: GCA_963922705.1. Classification (GTDB taxonomy): domain Bacteria; phylum Pseudomonadota; class Alphaproteobacteria; order Micavibrionales; family Micavibrionaceae; genus TMED27. The sequence continues at coordinate 11,120 of CAWUJS010000045.1, forward strand.
GGAAAGTTCCGCGCGCAGCATCAAATGGCAGAATGGCTAGGCTGCCCGATTGATGATCTTTATGCGATCTTATCGGCGATGGGGCACTCAAAAATTGAGGTTACGCCTCCTGTAGCTGACGAGCAATCAGAAGAAGAGCCAAAAGAAGAATCCAAAGAGGGTGTAAAGCCAGAGCTGGCTGAGTTTTATTTAAAACGTGGCAAAGCTTTTGAGAAGAAAACCTATGCAGGTAAAAAGCCTTTTAAGAAGAAAGAGCATAAAAACGGCGATAAACCCAATAAACCCAAAGGCAAGCGGAATAAATCAACGAATCGAACACCAAAAGTCATGAGTGCGGCAGCGAAAAAGATTGAAGATTCGCCTTTTGCTATTTTACAACAGCTTAAAGCAGGGAGTGATGATTAGAATTTTATTCTGTCTTTTGATTGTGTTCGCATCACAATCCTATGCTTATGCCGCGCAATTTTCCGGGCAATATTTGATCAGCATGTGTGCGAGTGATAAGCGCGGAAAAGAACTTGTCAAAGGCGGGCATATTGCCTGTCAGGCTTATATTGCGGGTGTTCTCGACTATCATACATTGCTGAAATCATTGGGAACTGCACCGGGGATTGATTTTTGTGTACCGGATGATGCATCGATGAATCGTTTGCAAGCAACTGTGCAAAGCTATGTTTTAAGAAATCGAAAGCAACATAACAGCTTTATCGCCGCTCCCGGCGTTGCGCTTGGGTTGCATAATTCGTTTCCTTGTGAGTAAAGTGCATTTCACTCCAAATGCTTGGATAGCCTCTTGTAAATAGTAAAGTGGAACGTGCTTCCGTTTTCTGGTGCTTGATTGGGTTCAACCCAAATTTTCCCACCATGCAATGTAACGATTCGCGCGCAAATAGCCAGGCCAATGCCTGTACCTTGAAAATCCTGGGCATTATCTAACCTTTGAAACATGTCGAAGGCTATGTTTTCTTGGCCTTCCGGTATTCCAATGCCGTTATCTTTAACAGAAATTTGCCAGTAATCCTGTGTTTCCAGCATGCTAATACTGATTTCAGGTTGTCGTTCAGATCTGTATTTCACTGCATTTTGAATGAGATTGGTCATGACAGTTTTGATCTTTGTTTCATCGCATAAAATATCTGTGAAACCTTTCAATGTAATCACAGCATTAGAATCTTTTACCTCTTGCTTCATGCTGCGAATGATACGTTTTGTCACTTTTTCAATGCTGACAGAGCTTATACACAATTCAGCCTCCTGAAGACTGGCATATTCAAGCAATTCATCAATCATATGATTTGTCTGGTGGGCTATTTTTATACATTGATCAATATATTCGCCGGTTTCCAGAAGTGTGTTTTTATTTTCTTTCCTTTTTATGAGCTCAAGATAGTTTCCAATTGACCGAACCGGGCTTTTGATCTCATGCGCTGCGATACTCGCAAAATTCTCAAGCTCCATGTTGGAGGTTTCAAGTTTAGCCTGTGTTTCTTTGAGTTGTCTGATACTGGTCATGGAGCCGCATACACGAATGGCTTTGCCATAGTCGTTGAACTGTGCCTGTGCACGGCATAAAAACCATTCATAACCTTCATCCTGCCTTTTTATGCGAATTTCAACGGCAAAATTATCTAGTTTTGTAAAATGTTTTTCTATCGCTTGCAGAAGTTTTTCCTGATCTTCTTCGTGAAGATTGTGATCATAAAAATCTCTGGTGGTTTTTGGGAGATGTTGATTAGAGGCATAGCCCAGCACTTCTGCAGAGCGGCCAGCCCACCGAAGCTGGTCAGTTTTAACATCCCAATCCCAAATTGCGGCGCTTGATCCAAGGGCTGCTAATTCATAAAGTTCTTCTTGCTGTCTAATAGGCGTTACATCCTGAAAGACACCGAATACGGAAATAAGCTCTCCAGTTTGATCGCAAAACTCACATTCGCCCTGTGCGATAATATGCCTTAATTCCCCATCAGGACGCTTGATACGTTTTTCAAATTTAAAATCTTCATTATCTTCTATGGCTCTTGTTAGAAAATCTTCAACATCTCCTCTGTCCTCAGTAATATATGCATCTAAGGCTGCATCTACAGTTGGTGTATAATCTTCAAAATTGATGCCATGAATGTCATAAACGCCCTGCGACCAGAAGATTTCATTATGCTTTATATCCCAATGCCAGTGGCCTATGCTTCCAAGGCGCTCCATGCGCTGCAAAATCTGTTCCGAAATATGATATTTATCAGACAAAGCTCCCTCTTCCTTGCGTATTCTATGCTATGCGAGAAATTGTATAAGGGGCAAGGTCGTGTAGTAAAGAGATCAGTGGCTGTTTTGGTGTTTTTTCCAAGGCTTGTTGTGCTTTGGTGATATAGCTCTGCGCGAGTGTCATAGATTTTTCAATGCTATTATGCCTGTTAAAGATCTCCTGTGCTGTTTGCAGATCACTATCGGTTTGATTATTGTCAGTAATTGTTCGCCTCCAGAATGCCTGCTCTTCTGCTGTAGCATTCTCAAGAGCATAGAGAATAGGGGCAGTTATTTTCCCTTCCCGAAAATCATCACCAATGGTTTTGCCAAGCTTCGTACGGTCGGCATTGTAATCAAGTGCATCATCGGCAATCTGGAATGCTATGCCAAGGTAAAGCCCGTAATCATACATAGCTTGTGATTGCTCTTGTGGGGCATTGGCAAGTGTTGGGCCGACTTGGCAAGCAGCTGCGAAAAGAGCGGCTGTTTTGGAGGTGATGATCTCTATGTAATCATCCATAGATGTTTCAAGATTATTGGCGGCTGTAAGCTGAAGGACTTCACCTTGTGTAATGATAGCAGAAGCGTTTGAGAGAATTTTAAGAACATCAATATTATTGCATTCCGTCATTAGCTCAAATGCACGCGAGAATAGAAAATCACCGACTAAAACGCTGGCTTGATTGCCAAACACAAGATTAGCAGCTTCCTGACCACGGCGCATATCACTCTCATCAACAACATCATCATGTAGCAGCGTGGCAGTATGAATAAATTCAACAGCGGCAGCGAGCTTATGGCTGTGTTGCATATCGCCTTTGTAAATTTGTGTGGCGGCGAGTGTTAAAAGAGGGCGTATACGCTTGCCACCGGCAGCAATTAAATAAGATGCAAGTTGCGGAATTAGCGCAACGGGGGATTGCATGCGATTGATAATCGTTGCATTCACATGGCGCATATCGTCATCAAGTTTTTTGGAAAGCTGTTCAAGCGGATTGGATTCGTCTTCCATACGCTTGTTAAACCAGCTTTTAACGGTGCTTGGCAATAGAAAACGCCGACAGATCGGATTTTATCCGTCATTGCGAGCGCCTGCGAAGCAATCTATTAACCGTTAAGGAGATTGCCACGTCAGCCTTTGGCTTCCTCGCAATGACGAAACTGAGGGCTAAAGTCCTTCTCGCAATGACAATCCCGTTTTATGCGTCATTGCGAGCTCCTGAAAGGAGCGCGGCAATCTCTCGTGAATCAACAAGATTGCTTCACTTACGTTCGCAATGACGGATAACAAGAAAATGTCATTGCGAGGAAGCCAAAGGCTGACGCGGCAATCCAAAGGTCATTATTTTATTGACACAGTGCTATCAAATGTGCATCTTTCATTATGGATAATGAAAGCGCTAACACTTATTTTTCCACGAATGCTCCGGCACCTGCTCTTGAGCAAAATAATAGCTCGTCTATTGTAACGCACACAACGCTTGATGCGCAGAGTATTGCAGATTCGATCACCCTGCCCAAGGGCATTACGAAAAACAAAAAGGGCTGGGGGCCTTTGGATGTCAGAGTTAGCGGCTATAACCATAAAGAATACGGAATAAATCACG
>CAWUJS010000046.1:0-14753 GCA_963922705.1 uncultured Alphaproteobacteria bacterium
GCATGAGTGCCGCTACAAATCAAATATCATCCGTTTTTGCAGAGGGTTCTATAATGGCATTAGCCAGTTCAAAAACGTCCGATTTAACAGAAATCGATATTCTCACCATTCATAATACCATCTTGCGCGGCATTGATGATGAAAACGCCGGACATTACCGATCAATACCTGTACGGATCTCTGGATCACCTGTGATATTACCAAATCCGCAGCATGTACCGGACCATATGAAGACATTCATTAAAGAAATCACGGCCAGTAATGACTTTCATCCGATTGAATTGGCGGCTAAAGCGCATTACCAGCTTGTTACGATTCATCCTTTTGTGGATGGAAATGGCCGTACAGCAAGGCTTTTGATGAATTTAATCTTGTTACAGCATGGCTACCCCCCTGCCCTTATCAGGACACGCGACCGCATGAAATATATATCCAGCTTAGAAAAAGCACAGCTTGGCGGCTCTGACTTGGACTATCATAAAGTCATTTATGATGCTGCCAACAGATCTTTGGATATTTATTTGAATGCTGTAACCGGCAAGGATGAAAAGAAGCCTAAAACCAAGGACACCGCTCTACTACGCATTGGACAACTAGCAAAAGAAGCGGGTGAAAACAACGCCACAATTCGGTATTGGACGAAAGAAGGCTTGCTTCAAATCGCTGATACGACTGCTGCTGGTTATCAACTTTATGACCCCTCTATGATCGAACGCGTGAAAACGATAAGAGATTTGCAAGGTCAGCGATTTACCCTATCTGAGATAAAATCAAAGCTTGAGGATTAATCATTCAAGCCACACTACCCGACTCATGTTTAGAAAGTCATAAGTAGCAAGTGTTTGGGGATATTTTTGTTGTTCAATAGTTGTGTAAAGCATTGATCTATCATGGTATCGCTTGCAAAGGCGAAGAGTTTTCGTAAAGCATTCATGCAGAGAGCGAAGAGCGATAAAGCGTTGTATCCGTGTTTTTTCTTTTGTGGGGGATTACGCTTGGCTGTCCAGCGACCTGTTTTAAAGGCGAGACAGAACGCTATGGCCAATACAGCCATGAGGGTGGATATTTTTCTTTGGTTGGCTCATATGGGTACTTTCAAGCCATGGCAATTGCATTTGAAATCGTGATGTGTAAAAACCATCGTCATCCTATTCTCCACCTGTCATCCCATTCCCCCACTTGTCATCCCACTTCCCATCACCCGTCATCCCGGCGAAAGCCGGGATCTCTTAGATTTAAGCATGGGATTTTCCCTCTATATAGATGCGAACAAGCCTTCGATTTGCTACTTTATAAATACGAACAAACCTGCGGTTTGCTTCGTGCGGGGAGGACGGTATTGCATTAAAAATCTAGCTGTTAAATCCAAATGCAATCGCCATGCTTTCAAGCCCAAGGCCTCTTTTTTTCAAGCAAGAGAACAGCGTTTCGATTCCCCAGCGTTCCTTATACAGCGCGAGCGCCCGTTTCGCAGACACGCCGCTGACGGCCAGAACCAAAAGCTCCCCAGTTTTTAGCCGCATGATGACGATGCGAGTCGGTGTATGCCCAGCGCCTAAAACCCATTGTCCAGGCAGGATCATTGGGTTGAATCCCATAAAGGTACGTAATTACCAATAGAAATTTACGATTTAATCAGATTATCAAGAATAGAGAGCAGATCTTTGAAATCAGTAAATGTAGATGATGTGATCGATTTATCTGGTTCTGGAAAGAGCTTGTTTTCTTTCCAAATTGTTTTCATGCCTACGTTATAAGCTCCTTTAATATCAGCATCTGGGTTGTCTCCTATAAAAACACAGGACGCAGATGACAATGATAAGTGATTGAGCGCAGATTTAAAAATAATCGGATCAGGCTTTTTTATACCCTCGGTAATCTCCCCCAAATTAAGGGGTTTAATAGGTAGAATTTCTAATGTTATTGGCTTTCGCCACTTGCGTGGCGTCGGCTCTAGTTTTTTGTTTTGCTTTCATCTTCATTCCTTCCTCATTACGAGGTAACCAAAACCCTCCATTACGCAAGACCTCTATTCTATCTCATAGGCTCTGACGGGGGACAATATGTTACTGTTCGGGATTATTTTTGCTGTTTCGTGCTTAATCTGGACAAATGTTCCTCATCGGTAATATTATATTGCAAAAGGCAATTTTTCGTGATAATATTCCCGTACGGTAATAAGGAGCCTAATCCATGCATCATACAACGGAACATATCGGCAAGATCATTCGGGACACGCGAAAGCAGCTTGGCGTAACACAAAAAGACCTCGCCCTCACGTCCGGCACGGGCTTACGGTTTATTATTGATCTGGAGAAGGGCAAAGACACCTGCCAGATTGGTAAAGCGCTGACCGTGATGCAAACACTTGGCATCAAGCTGGATATTACGCCGCCGAATGGAGGGCAGTAATATGGCGCGCACTCTTGACGTTTATCTCCATCAGCAATTGGTTGGCCAGCTTGTTCAGGACGATCATGGTCAAATGCTGTTTAATTACACGGCTGAATGGCTGGTCAGTAAGAATGCCATGGCACTTTCACATTCCTTGCCTTTACGGAAAGAGCCATTCATACGCAATGAATGCCGTGGATTTTTTGGCGGTATTTTACCGGAAGAAAGCAAACGGGAAATGGTGGCCAAAAATCTTGGTATCAGCGCCCGTAATGATTTTGCTATGCTGGAACAGATTGGCGGCGAATGCGCCGGAGCCATTACCTTCTTGCCCGAAGGTGAAACACCACCAGCAGAGCGTCATAATTACCGTCCATTGAGTGATGAAAATTTAGCTGGCGTATTAAAAATATTACCGCGTAGGCCACTCATGGCGGGTGAAGACGGTATTCGCCTGTCATTGGCAGGAGCGCAGGATAAAATTGCTGTGCATGTCAAAGACGGTGTTATTTCCATTCCGCTTGGCGGCGCTCCCAGTACCCATATCCTGAAACCCGCCATAGAACGTTTTGCCGGAACCGTGCATAACGAAGCTTATTGCATGACGCTGGCGGCGGCAGTTGATTTACCCGTTGCTGCTGTCAGTACGCATGAGGTTTCCGGCATCGAATATTTATTGGTGGAGCGTTATGACCGCAGCCATGATGAAGCAGGCAATGTTGAGCGTGTGCATCAGGAAGATTTCTGTCAGGCTTTGGGCATCCCCTCTGATATGAAATACCAGTCAGAGGGCGGCGTAAGCCTACCTCAGTCTTTTTCCCTTTTACGGACGGTATCTTCCATGCCTGTGATTGATCTTGGGCGCTTGCTGGATGCTGTGATCTTCAATGTTTTGGTTGGCAATAATGACGCGCATGGCAAGAATTTTTCACTTGTTTATCAGGCCGGGCAAGCACGTATGGCTCCGCTTTATGATGTACTTTGCACAGCTTATTATTCAGAGCTATCATCAAAAATGGCGATGAAACTGGGCGGTGAATATAACGCAGAAATGCTCTTTGCGCGGCATTTTGAACGGCTGGCTGATGATGCTGGCTTGGGGAAAGCGCTGGTCAAAAAACGGGTCATAGAATTGGCCGATAGTGTTTTAGAAGCACTGGGTTCAATGGAAACACCGCATAACGTAATCGCTGATTTGCTGGAGTTTATTGCTAAACGCTGCCGCATGATGAAAGAACAGCAAAGGTAGATATATGGAAGCCACGAATGCTTAAATTTAGTTTAGTAGAAAATGCGCTAGATAGTCTTGAACATGCTAATGATGATTTACAAACAGGTGATTACAAAAGGGTAATTCTTGATCTTGCTCACGCAGCAGAGCTTCTTTTAAAGGAGCGTTTGCGTATTATTCACCCAGCATTCGTGTTATCAAACATTGATAAGTATCCATCTCAACATGCTCATACTGTAAACAAAAAGGTGTTGCACTTAGAAACTGAGATTTCCTATTGTCTATACGTTGTCGTCCCATTTTGAAAAAGCCGAACAATTTTCGATGGGTGTCCGATTTTTAAATGGAATGACTATAACTTTTCAATGGTTAGGTTATCATTGGTATATACACAAATATCAGCAGCTATTTGTAAGGATCTCTTGGCAATATCTTCAACATTCAGGTCCTGATCATAAAGCGCCCGCGCAGCTGCGAGAGCATAATTACCGCCAGAACCAATGCCAATAATGCCATCTTGCGGTTCTACAACATCTCCGTTTCCAGTAAGGATAAGTGAGGTATCTTTATCGCAAACAGCCATAAGGGCTTCTAGTTTACGCAAATATTTATCTGTTCGCCAGTCTTTGGCAAGTTCAACGCAAGCGCGTGTAAGCTGCCCGGGATGAGCTTCTAATTTGGCTTCAAGACGCTCAAAAAGTGTGAATGCATCCGCGGTAGAGCCTGCAAACCCTGCAATGATATTCTCATCGCGCCCAAGGCGTCGTACTTTACGAGCATTATTCTTGAGAACTGTATGCCCCATGGAAACCTGACCGTCGCCAACGATGATAACATCATTGCCTTTACGAACAGATAGGATGGTCGTGCCGCGCCAACGATCAGCACGCGCATATTCTTGCGGATGATTGATATCATAAGTCATACGCGTATATATGGCGTGTGTTAACGCTTTCGTCAAGTTTGATTAAAGCACATCCAGCATTTCAGCAACAAGAGGGTGACGGACAATATCCTGATTGCCAAGGCGGCAAACGGCAACATTATTCAGCGCATCGAGCCTCTTTGAAATATCATCAAGGCCGCTCATTCCTTCAAGTAAATCACTTTGCTTGGGATCGCCCGTGACAACCATGGTTGAGTGCCAGCCAAGACGGGATAAAATCATTTTTAGCTGTCCGTATGTACAGTTCTGCGCCTCGTCTATCACAACAAAAGAGTTATTCAATGTGCGTCCACGCATAAAGCCAATCGGTGCAATTTCAATTGTACCATCCTCGATATATTGGCGAACCTTTTTACCGCCCATACGATCACCGAGACAATCATATAGAGGCCTTAGATATGGTGCCATTTTTTCTGCCATGTCACCCGGCAAATAGCCCAGGCTTTCTCCGGCTTCCATGGCCGGGCGTGATAATATGATTCTTTCAATCTGCCCTGCTTCCAGCGCTTCTGCCGCTTTGGCAATAGCAAGATAGGTTTTACCGGTTCCTGCCGGCCCGATTGCAAGCGTCAAGGAATAAGAATCAATGGCTTGCATCAGCTCTTCTTGTCCATTAGAGCGGGGCTTTATATTTTTCACATATTTTTGATCACGGCGGCCATTAATTTCTTCATCCAGCGGATGCCATCCACTTCCATTTTTTGCGTCATGCGATTCGAAAGCAGGATGGACAATATTGTTGTCTTTACGATTTTTGCGGGACTTTTTGGCCATAGATCATTCTCCTTTTGGCGAAAGGGTTGGTGGGAAGGCTTTGATTTTGGGAAAAAAATAACTTAGCAACGAAGCTGCTTTGAACATATTGTGATATGAGAGGTTTATAAATAAAGATCAAAAAACACCCCGAACTGCTAAATATAGCTTAACAGAATTTCGATGTTTTTCCCAATATCAAATTGAAAAAAGATATGTGGATGTATAAGGTCAAAACCTTGATTATGAGCAAAAAGACATGACTTTAGATTTCAAACATATAAAAAGCGCCTATGATGCGATTAAGGATGCAACGATTTATACGCCCACTGTGAAAGCAACGCGCTTATCTTTGCATCTGGGTATTGATCTTTATCTGAAGCTTGAGAACCTCCAGCATACCAATGCGTTCAAAGCGCGCGGCGCATTGAATAAGCTTCTCACGCTCAATGATACACAGCGTAAAAATGGAGTCATTGCCTGTAGTGCCGGAAATCACGCGCAAGGGGTCGCCTATCACGCAACGCGGCTGGGTATTCCATCGACTATTGTGATGCCGGAGGGGACACCTTTTAACAAAATCCAGCGCACTGAGGATTTTGGTGCAAAAGTTCTCCTGCATGGTTCGAGCTTTGATGCAAGCGTTGGTTTTACGCATGATATGGCTGCGCGCGAAAATCTGACCTTCATTCACCCTTTTGATGATGAAATCGTTGCTGCGGGGCAAGGCACTGTTGCACTTGAAATGCTGGAACAGCAGCCGGATCTGGATGTCATGGTTGTTCCCATCGGTGGTGGTGGTTTAATCGCCGGGATGGCGGTTGCTGCAAAAGGTATCAAACCCGATATAGACGTTATTGGCGCGCAAGCTGAATTATTCGATGCTGTCAAAGCAAAATTTGATAAGGGTGAGACGCATTTTGGCGGTGCGACTTTGGCTGAAGGTATTGCCGTTAAAGAGCCGTCTGATGCCAATATGAAGCTTATTGATGAGCATGTTGATCGCATTGATAGCGCCACTGAAGCAGAAATCGAAGATGCAGTTTTTGATCTTTTATCGCATGAAAAACTAGTTGCCGAGGGTGCGCCGGGAGCTGGGCTGGCTGTGATTAAGAAGAATCTTGAAGCCTATAAAGGTAAAAAGGTCGGGCTTGTAGTATGCGGCGGGAATATAGATTCGCGCCTGCTTTCAACATTAATCCTGCGTGGTTTGGTGCGGGATGGGCGAATCACACGCCTGACATTCGAGATTGACGATACACCGGGACAGCTTTCCGATATTTCTCGCATTATTGGCGAAAGCGGTGCCAATGTGGTCGAGGTGATCCATCAGCGGATGATGCAATCGGTTTCCTTGAAACAGGCAGAGCTTGAAGTTGTGATTGAAGCCCGCGATAAAGTGCATGTTAAGGATATTGTTCAAACCTTGCGTGATCAGGGCTTTAAAGTCCGCACAGATAATGAAGTATAAGACAAAAGAGAGAGTTCATTTTGGATATTTTGAAATTGTTAGAAAAGCTAATATCCTGCCCTTCGGTCACCCCAAATGATGCAGGGGCACAAGAGATTTTGGCTGAAGCATTAACAAAGCTTGGTTTCTCTTGTTATCACTTGCCTTTTGAAGACAAAACAGGATCTGTGCCCAATCTCTTTGCCCGTTTAGGAACAGAAAAGCCACATCTCTGTTTCGCTGGGCATACAGATGTTGTACCGCCGGGTAATAAAGCAAAATGGACATATGGGCCATTTAATCCTACAGTCAAAGAGGGTGTCATGTATGGGCGTGGCGTTAGTGACATGAAGGGCGCAGTTGCAGCCTACGTATCAGCAATCTCAAAATATCTGGAAAACAATGAGCCTCAAGGCTCTATTAGCTTGCTCATTACTGGTGATGAAGAAGACATCGCAGTCAATGGGACTGTGCGTGTTTTGGAATGGATGCAGGAAAATAACCATATTCCTGATGTCGCGCTTGTCGGTGAGCCGACAAACCCTGAAAAACTGGGACAGGAAATCAAAATCGGCCGCCGTGGTTCTCTAAGTGGCTTTTTGAGCGTCAAAGGCACACAAGGGCATGTTGCCTATCAGCACCTTGCGGATAATCCATTGCCGCGATTAATCAAATTGGTTGATGCGCTGGCAGACTATGAATTTGATCGGGGAAGTGAATTTTTTGCACCAACAAACCTCGAAATTACATCCATTGATGTTGGTAATTCAGCAATAAATATTATTCCCTTTGAGGGGCGCGCGGAATTTAATATTCGTTTTAATGACCACTGGAGCAGTGATTCTCTAAAAACTAAAATTACTGAAATCCTTAATGCTGTAAATGATCAATATGAGATTGAATTTGAAGGCAATGCGGAGAGCTTCATAACGCAGCCTAATGCATGGACAAAAATTGTACAGGATGCTGTCACAGATATAACAGGTCGTACACCTGAATATACTACAAGTGGCGGGACGTCAGATGCACGGTTTATTGTAAACTATGCGCCAACGATAGAGTGCGGGGCGATCAATGAGAGCATTCATCAGATTGATGAGAATGCAAAAGTTTCCGATCTGGAAGATCTTGTAAAAATATATAACCGTATTTTAGAACTCTATTTTAATGATTAATAGTCAATACGCACAAGGTAAAGCCCATCGGGCGGTGCTGTGGGGCCACCGGCTTTTCGATCTTTAGCTTGCAAAGCGCGAATAATATCTTCCGGCTTCCATTTTCCTTCACCAACCAGGGATAATGTCCCGACAATATTGCGCACCATATGATGCAAAAAACTTTGCGCTTCGGCTTCAATCAATATTTCCTGCACTCCATTGAATGTTTGAAAGCTCTGCACATCTAAACGCTCAAGCGTGCGTATTGGGTTTTTTGCCTGACATTCTGAATCCCGAAAAGTTGAAAAATCATGCTTGCCTAAAATAAATTGGGCTGCTTGATGCATCATATGAACATCAAGGGGGCGTTTGATGTGCCAGGCCAGATCTTTATCAAATGTCAAAAAAGCCTGACGGTTTATAATGCGATATATATAAAGTTTATTTTGCGCATCAAAACGGGCATTAAAGTCATCAGCAACATTTTCAACATTCAGAATTGAAATAGGTTGCGGGCGCAGATGTGCATTAATTGCTTTGGCAATTTCAAAGGGTTCCATTGTCCTTTTAAAATCATGCAAATCTACATGTGCTATTTGTCCGCGTGCATGTACGCCTGCATCTGTACGTCCTGCGGTTGTTATTTCTGCGGATTGACCACTAAAGGCCTTTATTGCTTTTTCTATCTCCCCTTGGATGGTCGGAAGATTGGGCTGTTTTTGCCAGCCATAATAATTTGTACCTTGATATTCGATCGTCAGTTTATAGCGCATCATATAGTCATTCCATTTAAAAATCGGACAAATCTGCAAATCGCCGTTTTTTTAAAATGCTCCTCAAAGTAATGTTTATACGTTGTCGTCCCATTTTGAAAAAGCCGAACAATTTTTGATAGGTGTCCGGTTTTAAACTGGAACGACTATAAAAATTTTTGGCCTATCGCTACATAGCCGCCATTTATAGCAGAAATAAAATCCATAGGTTTCTTGCCCGCAGGCTGTAAGCTCTTAATTTGTAAAACTGTTCCATTGCCACATGCGATATGCCCGGCTTTATCCAGAATGGTTCCTGCGGATTTTTTTGTAGTTGTTTCGCTTAATATGGCATTTCTTATCTTGAAATCCTTTATATATGTCCCGGGCCAGGGATTAAGCGCTCGAATCTGTCTATCAATGTGTGGTGCATTATTATTCCAATTTATTAAGCCGTCTTCTTTTTTGAGCATCGGCGCATAGCATGACAGGGTATCATCTTGTGGTGTTGATTTTAAAACACCGTGTTTAGCCAATTGATCAATAGCTTTTATAATCATCTCTCCTCCCATCTCTGATAGGGAATCATGAAGTTGTTGTGCTGTTGTATCGGAAGACAATGTGATTTCCTGCTTCTCAATTTCCGGCCCCGTATCAAGACCTGCATTCATTTGCATGATTGTAACACCGCTTTTAGAATCGCCTTTCCAAATCGCGTGTTGAATGGGGGAAGCGCCGCGCCATCGCGGCAAAAGTGAGGCATGAATATTAATACAGCCATATTGGGGGGCATTTAAAATGATTTTTGGAAGAATAAGCCCGTAAGCTGCGACAACAGCTATATCCACCTGATGCGCTATAAATGCTTCTTGTTCTGGTGGTTTTTTTAAGGATTTTGGATAAAAAACGGGAATTCCATGTTGTTCTGAATATATATGGACAGGAGATGGTTGCACTTTGTGACCGCGCCCTTTGGGACGGGGCGGTTGTGTATAAGTGCATATGATCTTATGTTCGCTTTCATGAAGCATTTTTAATGCGGGAACAGCAAAATCAGGTGTACCCATAAAAGCTATACGCAAAGTTTTTTGTGTCATGCTAATCAACAGTCCTGCTTTTAAACCTAAACCAGGCTATACCAGGTTCCGCGTCCTTGTCCTCTTCGGTGTAAATATCCAGCGTCCAGTAATTCTGAGAGCCTTAACTTAATCGTTGCTCGCCGTCCATTGGTTAATTTTACAATTTGTTTCATCTGTAAGCGTTTATGGTCTTTGAAAAGAGCCATAATCCTGGCAGATAGTACCGGCAAATTGGAAAGTTCGTCTTCTTTGGTGTGGAGCCTTTCATATAAAATATTCTTTTGCTGTTTTAAAAGCGTTAGAAAAAAGCTCAGCCATTCTGACCAATCCGGTTTTCCGATCGCCAGACTGTCCTGATTGCTTTTAAGAGCTTTGTAAAATGCCTCAGCATATTCATCCGTAAGAGATGCCAAAGAGGCATAAGGGGTATATGTATAACCGCTTTTTAGCAAAATCAAAATAATCAGAAAGCGTACAACTTGTATGTTACTACTTTCAAATGGTGCAATTTGTAAAAATACAGATGTAAAAACAGAAGCAACTAAAAGCGGGTGTAGTGCCTCTTGTTCTAGTGATTCATTCACCCAATGACAGAGTTTAGCGAGCAACGGTTCAACATCTTCGGGGGCGGCAGTATCAATAGCGCCAGCAATCTGATTGCCATTTTTGATGGACAAAGGCGTAGCCGTATTTTTAAACGGGCTTTCACCTTTTTCCTTTATTTGCATAGCATGCAAAATACGGATCATTTGCGGTGATAGATCTTGTTCTTTCAAAGGCCCAAGAACACGCTGAAATTGCGCCCCGTAATCAGCAACATCGCCCAGTAATTGCAAGCCTGTTGTGTGTTTTTCAAGCCCTGTCCAAAGGCCTTTAAATTCGTCAATTTCGGAGACAAGTTTTAAAATATCGGGCGTAATCTGAATGGTATTAATGCCAAGCATAATATGAATTTAGCCAATAATACCCAAAAATACAAGTCAATGTTACATGCGTTTTGGAACTTCAATCCCAAGCAAACCAAGCACAAGAATAAGTTGTTTATGCGTTTGACGGCATAATTCCAGACGGCTATTTCTAAGCGTTTCGTCTTCCTCTGATAAAATGTAGCAATTTGCATAAAAAGAGCTAAATTCCTGTGCCAGTTTATAAGCATAATCACACAAGACATGCGGTGTATAATTTTTGTGTGCATTCTCAAAATGATCCGGTAATTCAGCCAACAAAAGTGACAATGCACGATTAGAATCCTCAATCGCAATAATCTGAGATTCCGGGATTCTAAGATTCTGAGATTCTGCTTTTCTTAACAAAGACTGAATGCGTACGGCTTGATAAAGTAAGTACGGCCCTGTTTTCCCTTCAAACGATGTCATACGATCCAGATCAAAAACATAGTCGCTTTGTCTCTGGTTCTGTAAATCTGCAAATTTAATCGCCGCCAGTGCAACTTTATTGGCGATATCGGCACGCTCTTGGTCATCAATATCATCGGCTAAACTCGCTTCATCAAGACGTTTTTGTGCTTTTTCAATAGCCATGGATATCAGGTCTTCAAGCTTCATCACACCGCCCGCACGGGTCTTAAACGGCTTGCCATCTGTTCCATTCATGGTGCCAAACCCGGCAAAGGTTAATTCCGGTTGATTTTGTGCCACTAACCCGCCTTTGAGCGCTGCACGAAAAACCTGTTCAAAATGTAGCGCTTGGCGCTGATCAACCACATAAATGATTTTATGAGGATTATGTGTACGCACTCGATCGATAATAGTGCCTAAATCCGTTGTTGAGTACATGACTGCACCATCAGATTTTAACAAAAGCAATGGCGGAATTTCTTTTTTATCGTCAGCCTGAGCAATATCAATCACAAGTGCCCCGTCACTCTCAACGGCAATGCCTTTAGATTTTAAATCCTCAACCATCGGCGCGATAAAAGGATGCGCATCCGCTTCGCCTTTCCATTCATCAAAATGAACGCCTAGCGCGTCGAAATTTGCTTTCATACCTTCAATTGAAATATCAATAAATTGACGCCAGCGTTTTGTGTAAAATTCATCCTTATCTTGCAAAGCTTTTGTTGCTGCCCTTGCTTTTGCCATGCGTGCTTCATCGGCTTTACAATCGGCGGCTGCGGCTGGATAAATTTCAGCCAGCTCTTCCATTGTTACATCACCCTTATGACCTCGGATTTCAAGCTCTGATAAAATCATGCCCATCGGTGTGCCCCAATCACCCAAATGCACGTCACCTATTGTTTTATATCCGGCAAAGCCAAGGATGCGGCGCAATGAATCCCCAATTATAGAGCTACGCAAATGTCCAACATGCATGGGCTTAGCAATGTTTGGCCCGCCATAATCAATTATGGCGGTTTGCCCTTCACCACTTTTAGCGATACCCGCACGATCGTCGATTTCGGCTAAATGCTGTGCGATAAAGTTATCACTCATATTAATGTTGATGAATCCCGGGCCAGCGATCTCAACCTTTTCAAAAAAGTCGTCCTGATACTTGATAACAGGATGTTCCAATAAGCCCTGCGCAACCTCCCGCGGATTTTTCTTAGCCAGTTTTGCCGCTGCCATCGCGCCATTGCATTGAAACTGGCATAAATCCGGGCGGTCTGAAACACGCACAGTTCCTAGCTCCGGCGGGAGGCCTTGCTCTTCAAATGCTTGCCCGACAATGTTCGATAATTTTTGTACTATTGATGTCATGCGAGGGTTTTAAACTGAAAAGACTGTAGAATCAATTCTCAACATAGTAAGAAAATAATAGACATTGTTATGGTCAAGAGCCTAAAAAGATATCAATGAAAAACAAAATCATTCTTGCATCAGCTTCTCCGCGCCGGGTTCAATTATTGGATCAAATTGGTATCAAGCCTGATAGCATTATTCCTGCAGACATTGATGAGACGCCGCTGAAACATGAATTGCCGCGCGATTTAGCAAAACGTTTAGCTTTAGCTAAAGCACAGGCGATTGCAGATAAGTATAAAGACACTTATATCATTGCCGCTGATACAGTTGTTGGATGTGGCCGGCGCATTCTTGATAAGGCAGAAGATGTTAATTATGCGCGATATTGCCTGCAAACGCTTTCAGGGCGTCGTCATCATGTGTATGGTGGTATTGCAATGATTACCCCGGATGGAAAAGTCATCTCGCGCCTTGTTGATACGCTCGTACAATTTAAGCATCTTACCGAAAAGGAGTTGCTAGAATATATTAAAAGCGGTGAGTGGGATGGCAAAGCAGGTGGTTATGCGATTCAGGGGCGTGCAGAAACCTTTATAAAATCCATTCGTGGCTCTTATTCCAATGTCGTTGGTCTATCGCTTTATGATACGATGAGACTATTGGAAGGGTCAGGCTATTTTCAATAGCGAAAAAACATAGCAAGGATAAAGCGTGGATATTCTTATCGAAGAACAAAAAGGCCGTATTTGGGTGGCGGCGCTTAAAAACGGTCGCCTTGAAGGGCTTGAAATTGAGCCTGCATTAGAAGAAGTACGCTGGGGCTCTGTCTATTGGGCAAAAGTAAAATCAGTAGATGCGGCTTTGGATGCTGTTTTTCTTGATTTGGACGGTTTTAATACTGGCATTCTATATAACAATGATACCCGTCACAAAGATAAAGACGGGCGTATGGTGAAAGGCGGCGCTAAAGCCATTGGCAAAACATATAAGCCAGGCGATATGATTGCGGTGCAAGCCAAGAGTGCCTATATCCCGCAAGATTATGACGATTATGCGAGCCCTGAGACCAAAACGCCGCAAATGAGTATGGATATTAGCTTGCCGGGGCGTTATCTGGTCTATTGCCCTTTGATGGATATGAACCGTGTTTCTAATCGCATTCGTGATAAAAAGCTGCGCAAACAATTAATTACAATGCAAAACGAGCTTGAAGATATTAATGGCTGCATATTAAGGCTTGCGGCGGCAAATACACAAACAGATGTTTTAATGCGCGAAGGCAAAATCCTAGGATCTGCATGGGAAGAAATACAAAGCTATATGGAAGGTAGCGAACCAGGTTTAATTGCACTCGGCCCCGATGCCATTCAGCGTACATTAAGTGACCAAGCAGCGCAGCAAATTGATCGCATTGAAATTGTAACTATGGAGCATTTTCAGGAAATTGAAAACTGGTGCACGATTTTTGCCCCTGATCTGGTGACTAAAATTGAGCCTGTTCAATTGCCAAATGCTGCTGAAGATTTAGCTTTATTACATGAACGTGATATTATTGGGCAAATTGAAAGTTTATTTCAACCCTACTGCCTGCTGCCTTCAGGCGGGAATATTATTTTTCAGGGCACAGCGGCGCTGACGGCGATTGATGTTAATAAAAGCAGTGATAAAAAAGCAAAGCTTTCAACGAATGTTGAAGCTGCCAAAGAAATTGCCCGGCAGTTACGGCTACGCAATGCAGGCGGGATTATTGTGGTTGATTTTTTAAAGATGAAATCAAAAAGTGAGCAGGGAAAGTTGATTGCCGTTCTTGAGGAAGCCATTAATGATGATCCATGTACGGTACAAATCCATGGTGTAACAGCGTTAGGTCTGATTGAAATGACAAGAAAGCGCCGCACTCCGCCTTTAGACGCGCGGTTTCAAGGGTATTTTGAATAAAAATTTCGGCAATTTTCTTTTCAGCTATAGACAATTGAGCCGCTTTTTCTTATAACGCTTTATCCATTTGAGTGCCCGAGTAGCTCAGTGGTAGAGCAGGGGACTGAAAATCCCCGTGTCGGAAGTTCAATTCTCCCCTCGGGCACCATTTTCCATATAAATATCCAGAATAACCAATAGATCGTCTCTTAATCATTCCGACACGATTATTTAAAAATATGCGCGGGAGCGCATAGGTCGGAAGTTCAATTCTTCCCTCGGGCACCATTTTGTTTTGGGTCCATACCGGATAAATGGGTTACAGTTTATACCTGAGACATAGGTAACACTATTTCGTTAAATGGATTT
>CAWUJS010000047.1:0-14712 GCA_963922705.1 uncultured Alphaproteobacteria bacterium
AAGCGGGGATCTCATGCCTCAATCGAAGAGATCCCGGCTTTCGCCGGGATGACAAAAGGGGGAATAAGATGACTACGATTTTTACACATCACGATTTCAAATGCAATTGCCATAATCCTAAAGTGCGGCGGGGAGAGCATCCCCTTTATGGATAAGCGGGACAATCGTTCCGTCTACAGGCTCCCTATCCTTGGTCTGTACGATGGAAACCTCTTTCGCCTTGGTGAAATAAGGCCGTACAAGCCATTGAATCTTAACACCCAAATCAAGCCTTGTACCGTTTTTCATCACCACATCCACGCGCTTTTCCTTTGGATCATACTCCAGATAATGGATCGGATCATAATCCACCTCTTTGCCATGGAAAATATAGCTCTCTAATGTGACTTTATTGCAATAGATATCCATCTCATCCGCAGTAAAGAGCGCCTGTTTTACTGCCTCTTTCCCAGATTTGAACGCATCCTTAATTGAGGATGGGCTTTCGGGGGTCTCATCTGGTGGTTCCTGATCGCTCATAGTGTATTTAGACAACTCCGCAGCACATGCACAGCCTGATATAGAACATAAAAGAAGGGGTGAAAACGCGAATTTTCACCCCCATAGCATAGCATTTGTAAACTTTAAGGGAAAGAGGTGTTATTATCACGCCATTCCCGAAATTCTTATCTACCCATATTGCTTTCCAGCTCCATCGCCTTTTGGGTTGTAAGCGTTTCATCAAACTCTTCAATCACAGGTATTATGAAGTCGCTATCACCGATGGAAAGCTTGAATGAGGATGGTGTTGTCTCACCGTCTTTTGTGATGAATTCAATATCCAGATTTTTAGCACTAGAAGCCTTTGCCATGACAACACCATGCGCGTTGGCTGGAGGCAGGTTGTTCAGCAAGCCCTGAATACTATCACCGCGCAACATCTCAGGTGATACGAAAGTCTTGCTTCCATCGCCATCCACAAGCTGCGCAACAAAATTTCCATCACGGTCAAGATCAAGCAGGTTAATTGTCTCAAGCTCTTCGTCATCATCAAAATTCCCCTCAAGCGATATCACCTGCGGCAAGCCCTTACCATCATGTGGTTGCGTACGGACATTGATAATGCCTTTTTGGATAAAACCGCCACCGCCTTGCGCTTCGCCCGCAGCGCCCTCTTCGTCAGATATATCAATACCCTCAGGCTCCTGAAATTGACGCTTGAGTTGACCACTATTTTGTTTAGCGCTTTTCTTATCATCCTGCGGCAAGAAACCATCCTGCCCAGGAATACCAAGCCCCTTCAAAGCGCCGCCATTCAATGCCTTCCAACCCAGAAAGAACATCGCAATCATGACAAACGGACGAAAACCCCGAGAATTTAACCACCCAAAACCGGGTACATTGCTTAAAATCCATGGCGCGAATAACGCACCGCCCGCAGCCATTAAAGCATTCTGGAACTGACGCCCGCCGCGGGTCTTGCTGTTTTCGGTTACAAGATCCGTCGCCGTGCGGATTACGCTTTGTACTGTACCGGAAATAAAACGCCCACCAGAGGTATCAGTAAGAACACCATAACCATCACCATCATGATCAGTCATCCAGTTGATTGCATCGGAACCCGCAGCCACTGTTTGATTCCATGTCATGCTAAGGTCAGTACCGCTGCCTTCATACCCTAGCCCACTCAAAAAGCTATTTTTCTTATTCGCAAGATCAACATCCGCCTGGTCATAATCGCCATCGCCATCCTTATCAAGCTGCGCCAGCACCGCGCTTGAAAGCAAATCCTGACGCGCGGCTTCATTGCTAGGGTCAACCTGAAATGACCATTCTCCGGTTGTTGCATCTTGAACGCGCTGATTGGCGATTACCTCCGCAACCGACCTGAAAGCAGTGCCCATCTCATCGGCTTTAGGAAGAAGACCCTTTGCAAACTGACTTTGCGGAAGCTTCGCATAATCACCCGGAAGCGCATCCATCACCGCTTTATAACGCGTGTCCATCTCCTGAATAAGCGCCAGGAACTTCGCACGGTCAGCCTTGAGCATAGGATCGCCGCCCTCAACCTGCATGCGCTCAGCCATTTTATCGAGCGCCGCGGGAGGGGGCACTTTAACGCCATCCGCCTCAAGGCCTTTGGCAATGTAATGCGCATAAGCGGCGCGCTCCGCGGCGGCTTTCTGGTCTGTGACAGTTTTCCCGGCAATCAGCCCCGCCGCACGCTTTTGAATGGCTTCTACATCTTTTGTATCAAGGTCTTTTTGGGCAATATTAAACGGCGCAGCCTGAAGAACTGTCTCAACCGTTTTATCCTCTTTGAGCTTTTCTTCGGCTTTTTCCTCTTTTTTGGGATCAACCTCACCACCGCCATCTTCCTCTCCATCTTTGGCAAGTTCTTTTTCTTCGGAAGAGGCAAAATACCCCCATGCATAATCTTTATCAAAAGCAGCTACAGCCGCCCCCGAGACTTCATAAAGTCCTCTTCCAGTCCAGGCGACAGGGCTGGCGTAAGTTAAGCTGTCGAATGTAGGCGCGCCCGCAGATGAAAGAGTATAAGCACCAGCACCCCACGCAACAGTGCTAACACCTTTCATGCCCACCTGAACATTACTTCTTCTTAAAGTTTGTGCACCATACCAATGTTCCGGCATAGATCTGCTTACTGCTCCAACAATATCCATGCCAGACCCTCTGTACAATACTGAAGCGACACGCCCATATTTTCCATACGTTGTTGCTTCTTTCCATGCGTGGCTATAGCCCAAGGGGTTATCGGCCTTATTTTGAGAAGACGTTACCCAGTCATACTCCTTACCACTAAAATAAGACCATGGAAGGTTTACTAAACGGTTCATACGCTCGGTTTTGTAGACATCTCCAGAAGATGAAAATTCTTTGCCTGGTAACGTGCTTCTCGCATAACGATCCAGTATACTGTATTGCTGCAAAGAAAGCGCATCATATAACCTTCTCTGTCTGTTAGAAGAGGATATGCTACCATCAAGAGTTCGTCCTAAAAGGTTACTAAAAAGCCAGCTATCTGCACCTTGGGGATTCTGTGCCCATACACGGTCATTCTGCTCTATTAGCCGGTCTATAAGCTGGGCTCTGTAAGGATCAAGGATTTCAATTGTACCATCATCAAGCTTGCGTGTTTTAACTTTACCTGAAATATGCAAAGATTCTTTCACTTGTTGTATTGTTTTTGCAAAATCCGGAAAAGGGTCTGATGCTGTAACGCCTGGGTGTCCATCTGCTAAAATAACAGCCTTGTTAAGCTCATACAAAATATCGGCATTTGTAATCCCTCTCTCCATAACTGTAGCAATTTCTTTCCCCATTTTTTGATGATATTCAGGGTTGTCTTCGTACTTAATCTGTCTAACAGCATCACCCAAGCTACCAGCAAGGTTTTCCGTGTTAGCATCTTTTTGAAGTTTTCTATGAACTCCTCCAATCGCAGAAGCTTCTTCAATCATATATTGAAGTTGACGTCTTCCGCCCCGGCTTGTTACACCAATTTTGAAATTACCGTGCTCATCCGGCGTGTTCGGTTTCACTCTGGTAATGCCACTAGAATCAACATTCCATCCTATAGCCTTCCATCCGGCCGATATAAAGTCATCATAAACTGCAAGAGGATCATCAGGATCAAGAAACTTGTTCGAACTATTCACACGGTTTACAACACGTTGAAGGTGCTGCTTAACTGCAGCGGGGCTAGTAAGTTTAGCATCGAATTCGTCGCCCATTTTTGAAACGCTAGATAAAATAAAATACAGTCCTTCTTGCTGTAGTTTCGTAATGTTTCCGGAAGACATGAAGGCAATGGTGGTTTGCTCATTCGAAAGCTTATATTTATCTGAACTCAGATTTCCCATCCGGTTAAGGGACTGGTAAAGTTCGGTCATTTCATCCTGAAATGTTTTTAGAGCATTAGCTCGATTAACAGATGGATCTTCCAAAGCTTTCAAATATTTTTGAACGGAAGCACTTATATTATCACAGAAATGCGCCACGGTACGAGAATCGCCATGCGAGCCTTTTTCCACATCTGGCTTGGGCTTTGCAATGCGCATTCTCGGTGAGGCCAGTGCATTTGTCACATTTGTAGCGTGATCCGCACGCCATTTAGTATTTGCTTCATCAATCTGATCTGTCAAATACCTTCTGAGCCTTGTTCTTTCAGCGTTCATTAATTCCGGTTTTTCGGCTGGGTTATTAAGTTTAGCAATCTCATTTTGCCATTTTGCAATCTGATCATCGATTAACTTATTTCCCTCAGCTTGAGCCTCAGCAAGCTTTTTCGGGCTTGCGGCATCTGTTGTTAGGTCTGCAAGATTGTCCTGAAGGTCTTTAACACTATCAGAGAATTCATTGCCTATTTGTTTCCCAAGCTTTACGCTTCTGTTATTTAGTGCCTTTGTAATTCTATTACTGGCATTGTTTTTCACTTCAGCTGGCTTATGCGCATCGAAGACCGCATTAAAATCATTTTTGTAGCGCGCGAGAATACCTGCTTCATTATCTGTTTTAATTTTATCTACTTTTTTATTGAAAGCATCAACAAGTTCAGCCGCTTGTGTTTCAGCATCCGCAGGTAAATCCCTTTCAAGCTCGGCAAGCTTAGTGTCGAGCTCTACCGCCGCCGCATCAACATCAGATCTAGCATCCGCGAGGTTTGCAATACTTGTCTTGCGTGCATTAAGCCCTTCAATGAGCCGTGTTTGACGGTTTGCATATGTTTCTTGTAGTGAAAGAATTTTATCATCGAGCGCATTACGATCAGCAGGTGTGAGATCGCCATTTTTATCGAGTCTATTCGAAATTCTTTCCAAAGATTTTTCCAGCTTGCTGACTTCATCCTTAATGCGCGCTTCAGCATCAGGCCGGTTTTGATCTATGATGTCCTTTAGTTTTTTGCGTGTTGCACTGACCTTCTTTTGAATGTCAATGTCAATAGCTGCTCTTGCCGCACTCACATCAGGCTTGGAGGATGTAGAAGCCGATGCAGATGCACCGCTTCTTTCAGCTCCTGGCTTTGCGCCTGCCGTATCACCCGCTGGTTTTGCTTTGGCCTTGGGCTCCGCGCTATCCATAGCCTTGAGCAATTCAGCACTGGCTTTTTCGATCGTCTCTACATTACCAAAAAATGCGGGGTGATCGGCTCTAACCTGATCGCGGGGCATGCTTTCAAATAAAAATTTGAAAGCTTCGTCCATATCATCAAGAGACGCCTTTAATGAATCATGTTGATCAGGTCTGAGGTGCTCTTTATTGAGATTAATTTTTTGAACAAGTTTTGCAATTTGATCCCAGCTAGCTGCGTTTAGCCTTTTATTACCCGACCCTCTCGTGCCGGAGGGCAGAAAGCCTTTAAGCTCATTGATCAGGTTATCAAGATCAGGCGTTTTTGCCACTTTTGCAGCTGGCACAATAGCAGATGCTAGTCTTGCTTCTGGAGCACTGTCTTTAAGCTTAGTAGCGCTATCGGAGCCTTCAAACGCATTACGGGCTGTTTTATATGCAGTGAGGCTATCAGCAAGATCAGCATCAGCACCGCCTTTAGCGCCTTCATACAGGTCGTCCAATTCTCTCAATGCTTTATCGAATGCGCGCTTTTGTGCACTCGTCATGCTTGCGCTGCTGGCTTTAATGGCTTCAAGATTATCTGCGATATCGCCCCAGTCACCAGCATCCAACCTGCCTGTTGTAAATCCTAGCTTACGGGAAGGAAGTAAGCCTTCGAGATCGCCCAGCAGACCGTCAATAGTTGGAGTATCGCCGCTTGTCGATACATCAACACGCCCCGCGTGACCGCCAGAGCCGGAGCCTTCTGGACCCATGCGTGGCTGTTGTGCGGTATGATTTGGGCCCAGAAAACCCATTGGTGTATTTTCCTGTGTCGCCGCCGCAGAAGAAGCAGGCTGGTCTGGCCGCCCAACGGTGATTGTCCCTGCTGCCGGTTCTGCTGCTGTTGGTGCTGGCGCATCATCGGCTCCAGCCTCAATTTCACCCTTATCCGCCTCTGGGCTTGTAGCAACGCTTTCATTATCCGGCTTCGGCTTTGGAGCATCCGCTTTCCCAAAAAACTTACGCTTTACAACAACAATACCGTGCCCAATACCGTGACCAGCACCCCCCATACCGGCACCCAAAGTTGCGCCCATCACCGCGCCTGTACCACCGCGCATCAAAATTGCGGCATAGTCTTTTTGCTCAACCACGTCGAGCTTAAGATCAAGATCCTGATTGGAGTTTTCAATACCCGCTTCAGTACCAAAACCCTCAATCGTATTCACAGCCATACCGGCTGTCATTGCCCTGAACAGAGCTGCACGCGCCGTTTGCGTTGCCGCATGTGTCGGTGCGCTTGCTGCACCGCCGGAATAGACTCCAACCCCGATACTAACTGCTGCTGAAATAATCTGTGTCGGGTCTGATACACCAACGGCAAGATCCTGTAAGAAATCATCACCGTAGATGAAATTATACTGTGTGTAGGCATCCAGCCTCACCAGATAACGCACAGCAGCCTGATACTCCTCGCTACGGTTCATTTGTGTGTGAAGCGCGCTTCCAAGGTTTCCGTCCTGCCAGCGTAAAGCCCACTCGCCTTCTTTGGCCAATTCGGCGTGCAATGTTTTAACGGTCTCGCTAATGGCTGATTCAGGATGTGCCGTTGTAAACTTATGAACCGCATCTAAAAACTGGTCCGATGTCGCGCCATGCGCCTTTGCCAGAGCAATCAGCTTTTCAGCGTCGCCGCGCTCTTGCTGCGAACCCGCGCTATCAAGTGTTCTTTCAATCCTTGAGGTGATTTTGTTCAGCCATGCACCTTTGCCACGTGCTTCTTCTACGATACCATTGTTACGACCATCATAAACAATTTCTGCCGCTTTCAACCAAGCTCGGCCAAAGCGTGCTGTGATATTCTCCTGATCGCCGTCTTCACGTAAACTTTGCTGATCTGTCTCAAGGAAAATACCTGTATCAAGACCGTATTTATCCAAAGTGCTAAAGTTTAGAGACTGAAGCTGCATTTTTTGATCAATGCGGCCTTTACCCCATTCGATCAGCAAAGCCCTTGAATCCGGCTTTTCAGCCAAAGGGTTCCAACTTACTTCATTTTGCGCATTCAGCTTCTCAATACGCTCATCCCATGTCAGATAAGGCGCTACGCCATCTTCATAACGCGCATCATAATCTGCTTTTTCAGATTCTGATAACGCATAATATGCTTTTTTCTCATCTGCTGCCAAACGCTCGTACTCGGCTTTAGCGAGGATCAAAAATTCATCCGTATTTGAAAGCCTGTCATATAATGTTGTAGCAAGCTTAAGCGGTGTTTGGTTTTGGCGAACCGGCACGATAAAAGCTTTGCCCCAAGCTGGAATCAGGTTATCGCGAACCTCTGTAAGACGCTCAATTTGCGGCTTAAAGCGATCAATAATATTTTGCTTTTCCGCCTCATTTTCTGCTTTTGCCACAAGGCGATCCCTATCGCGCTGCGCATCATCAAGTCTGTCTTGCGCGTCACGAAGATGTCTCCGACTACCTCGTTGCATATTGTTCAGACGGCCAGGTAAATCAGAAAAATTTTGATAGAATTTAGCCGATGCGGTTTTAAATTCTTCTGATTGTATGCCGTGCTTCGCAGCAATCGTATTCAGCTCTTCACGAGCGTTAAACTCCTCTTCGGACATATCAAAGCCTAAACGCTCTTCAATATCCTTTTTTACTTTTGCGCTCCATGCGCCTTCGCCATGCTCACAGTCGTAAACATAATGTGCGATTTGCTGGAACGCCTCGTTTGACTGCATCGCCAGAGGGTTCATGCCTTCCGCAATAATCACATCGGAGAGACCGGATATCTGTAAAGCGATATCGACATTTTTTAAAATTGTGGGATCTTGTGCAAGATCATAGGAATTATTCTGAAGCTTAGCAAAAAAAGCATCTAACGCTTTGTCGTCCGTAACATCAACACCTGCAAATTGTGCAAGACGATAAACAGCAAGTTCGCTTTCATCGCGCTGTGCATCGCTAGTTGCTGTGAAACCTTTTACCGCAATACCAATGAGCCGCGTAACAGCGTCTTGTATGCTTTGTTCTTTATTTTTTTCATCAGCCATTTTGGCTTTTACCTTTTTTAAAAATTGATATGTTTGCCGGTTTTTCTTTATTTTATCGTATCTCGCCTCTATCGGGCGTTTGCGGCTATACCTCCTTAATTAAAGTAAAAAGTTTAAGATTTCGTTAATTTATCTATTAACGGGCGTTAATTACGTTATTTCGCTGATTTCCAGGGTATTTTGCCCTTCTTTCTCAATCCTAGGGCCGTTCGGAGGTGATGCCCAATCGCGGTTAAAAGCTAGCTTCACGCCGGGGGGTAGGACAAGTTGCTGTTGCCCATTAAGCACCTTTATATTTTGCTGATCAATTTGCGCGAGATGAACGTCCCCTCTAGAACTGGTAATATCGTGAATAGCTGCTGCCGGTTTTAATAGTTTAATTTTTTCAGGAAGCTCTTTTTCCAAATGCTTTTTAAGTTCTTCTTCTGATAATTGCTCCTTAGCTGCTGGCGCACTCAAATCATTGCCAAACTTTTTTAAAGTATCCCTATGATAGTGATAAAGCAGCATGGCCGCCGCGCCGAGGACATACCATTTCCCCCACCCGTTGCTCATATTTTGAGACGCAGCAATAGCGGTTGTGGTCAATAACCCCCAATGCTCTTTAATAAATCCGCCAGTTGCTTCATTGATTTCATCGACAAAAGGCAGTTGACTAATCGCATAATCATAGCCAATTTCATTGACATTGGTTCCGAGTTTACTCGCCGCCCAGCCCATCAATGACTCATCCTCCTCAGCATTAGGATCATCTTTATATGTGGCATACATCGAGGCAGCAAACGCAGCAAAAGTACCAGTCTTCCAATTAAACACACTACCTAGCATCTCTCAGCTTTTTCCTCTTCCTTTAACATCCTGTTTTTATTGCTCTTTTCATTATACATGATTTGTTGTTTTTATGTAACTTTGATGCGCCATTCTCAAAGCGCAGCTATAACTTCACATCACATGATAGAGACAGAGGGTTAAAGAACAGTTAATATTTATTGTTAAAGGCAGCAATATCATTTAAAAATATTGATATATTAAATAATTTTGGAGGTTTTATGATGCGCCTATTAATGATTTTTACGTTTTTGTTAACCATCCCCGGTTTTGCCAATGCGCAGCATAAAGACCCGGTTTTTGAGCTCGAAGCACAAGAAAGTCTGCTACATATTTCCGCAACTGAACGTCGTGAGGTGGATCAGGATTTATTAATCGCAACGCTGCGTTTTGAAGTTGAGGATTCGAGCAACAAACTGGTTCAACATGAAATCAATAAAAATATGCAAGCCGCACTTGATCTGGCTAAAAAATATAAGGATGTCAGGACAACAACACGCAGCTACAATGTTCACCGATATGATAAAAATAATGGTAGACGCGATCGTCCGCGCAATATGATCTGGAAAGGCTCACAAAGCGTAGAGCTGAAGTCAAAAAATGCAGATGAATTGCTGGAACTTGCAGGCAAGATTCAGGATCTTGGCTTTTTAATGCGTGGTTTGAATTATACCTTATCGCCAGAAGTTGCTGCCAGTATACAAGATGAAATGCTGGAAGCGGCTCTTTTAAAGCTACAAGAACGCGCAAATCGTGCGGCAAAGGCTTTAGGCAAGAAAGAAGCCGAGTTGAAAGAAATCAATACGCAGCGTAATCATACACCGGTTCAGCCAGTATATAATCGTGGGGTGCGTATGGAGGCAGCTTCGATGTCTGCAAAAATGGCACCGCCAGTTGCAAGTTCCGGTCAGACGACAATCACGATGAATGTGAGTGCGAAGGCGCTTTTAAGATAAAAGCTTGTACATATGGCCTTTACTGTTTTTAAAATCCTTTTTTCCGCATCCATGATTGCCTTTAGCAGTTGGCTTGCGGGAAAGCGCCCGGAACTGGCAGGGTTTATTCTTGCCTTGCCGATTATGACACTCATGACTTTGCCCTTTAATTTTGTTGAATACCAAAATCCGGAAAATACGGTTACTTTTGCAAAGAGCATTTTGGTGGCTGTGCCCTTATCGCTGACATTTTTTATTCCCTTTTTAGCGGCAAACAAGATCATGGCCCTGGCTCCGGAAGGGTATGGTTTTTGGTTGGTTTATTTTGCAGGGATTTTGTGTTTGACGGCTGCTTATTTTATCCATCAATGGATTACAAAATTCATATAACATGAAAACCCTATCTGATGCAGCTTTTGATGTTTTAACAACGCCTTGTGCAAAAACAAAGGCGCATAAGACCCGCGACTATGCGCTTGCGTGGCGTGACGGTCGAATTTCAGAGATTGGTAGCGTAACTCTACCGGATCGCCCTGCCCGCCCTGAAAAGCCGGAACTAAGAGATGCGCGGGAAATGCCCAAACGCGCCAAAGCAGGCAGCACAAAATCCAAAATCGCTCTGCTTCATGCCATCGCGCATATTGAGCTCAATGCGATTGATCTTGCATGGGACGTGATTGCGCGGGATTTTGACCTCAACGGATTTGACCTCCCTCATGCATTTTATGACGACTGGATTAAAGTTGCCGATGATGAGGCCAAACATCATCTCATGTTGGAAGAGCGTTTAAATGATCTTGGTGCTACTTACGGCGATTTACCGGCACATGATGGCCTATGGACAGCCTCGGAAGCAACCGCGCAAGATTTTGCAGCGCGCCTTGCGATTGTCCCCATGGTACTGGAAGCACGCGGTCTTGACGTTACGCCCAACATGATTAAAACCATGGAAAAGCAAGGCGATATCAAAACTGCGCAGATGCTGCAAATCATCCATGATGATGAAATTACACATGTTGAGGCAGGAACAACATGGTTCAAAGCTTGGTGCGCGCATCACGAAAAAGATGTTGAGGAAAGCTGGCAGCATTTAGTACGCACATATTTTAACGGAAAGCTAAAATCTCCATTTAACCACCCAAGCCGTGAAGAAGCCGGTATGATCCGTGACTGGTATGAGCCGCTTTCTGATGCATATGAGCACAAGATTGCAGAATAATACCTTGCCAGTTAACACTCTGGCTGGTTAAATAATATTAATGGCACATGATCCTCAAACTTTTGATCCAGTCGAACGCGTTAATGATGCGCTTTTTAATGCTGAAATTGATAAACTGATTGCATTTGCCGAGGATATGCGCCTTGACTTGATGCGCCAGCACCGCGCCCGTAATGGATATGCAACGCTTGCCTTTTTTGTCTTTATTTTGATTGGCTCTTCGGGTTTTGGCTATTATTTATTCTTCGAAGGGCGCATTGATATCGCAGTCATGTGCGTGATGGTTTCAATCGTCTTGCCCTTTATGATGCATATGTGGTCGGAAAAACCGCTACAGGAATATAAAACCCAATATAAGCTAAAATTCATGCCAAAACTTGCAAAGGTTTTGGGTGGTTTACGATTTTACCCTTCTCGCGGTATCGGACGCCAGATTTTATCTAAAACAGGCGTATTACCAAATTTTGAGACCTATATGGCGGAAGATTGCTTTATGGGTGCCTATAAGGGTGTAAAGGTCATTTTCTCAGAAGCTCGGCTTTACGGACAACGTAAGGATGATACTTTATTTGATGGAATATTTGTTTTGCTTGAAGCTCCAGATGAAATTTTCGACACGCATACTATTCTAACAAACGATCATGCTATGGTGCAGCAATATGCTGCAAAAAGGTGGCAAAAGCTACAACCTGTCCAACTGCTTAGCGTCCCTGAAGGAGCCGAGCAATTCAGAGCCTATTCCGGCAATCCTGAATCGGCACAAATGATTTTGGGTGAAAAGCTTTTAAAAGAATTATATGAAGCCTCACACATCTTTAATAAAGCGCCAATTACAACTGTTTTATTCCGCAAAAAATTTATTTTTATGATGATTCCTTACGCGCATGACATGTTTGAAGCATCTGATATTAATATTCCGGTTAAAACAAAGCAGCATGCAGAGCAATGCAAAAAGGAAATTAGTCAAATTCTGGAAATCATTGATGTTTTCGATATTTTCAAGCAAACTAACCTTTCAAGCCCTTCAAAAGCAGAGGCGCACAATACATCATCACAATAGAGACAGTATGCATACACTTGCATCCAGACCTGTTTTTGAAGACTTTCTTAAAGCTTTTTTGTTAAGATTTTTACTCCATTAGAAATACATCGCAGGAAAACATACTCTATGACAGAAGCAGAAAAAAAGACTGATAATGAAGAGCCACTAGAAGTATATGGCGCTGTTGACCGTGTTTCAAGTCAGCTGGAAGCCATTGAAAAATTTGTCGCCAGGCGATTTGATGAAATTTCCATGGAAATTAATGCCACATCTCAGCAAGTCGATATGGCAGAAGAAGGAATAGGACAACGCTTTGCCGAAATTCTCGAAATTTTAAAAGCAGTATCTTTTTCCGGTGATGGCAATACCCCGGCTAATGCCGGTGTTGAGCTGGACGCTGTTGTCGAGATGACAGAAAAAGCTGCGACCCGAATCCTTGATGCTGCCGACCGTATCAGCGCGCGCGTTCATGAGGCCATGGGTGGCAGTTCTGATATTGACAGCGATATTGAAGAAATTTTTCTGGCTTGCTCCTTTCAGGATATTACAGGACAACGCATTCGTAAAACACTGGAAAATCTTAAAGCCATCGAAGACAGGCTCGGCTCCGCGCTCGATAAGATCGGCGTGAATGTTGAAGATCAAACATTGCAATCCTCACCTGTCGAAATTGTGCGCGGCGTCACACAAGATGATGTTGATTCACTTTTTAATGATGCAAAAGAAGCACAAGAAGGATCCAGGCAAGCCTCTCAAGACGATATCGACGGTATGTTTGACTAAAGTCACAACTCAATAAATAAAATTTTATACAAATTCAATATAAGTAATTAAAAACGATTACTTCAAATTTTATCTATAATTAAACGGATATTTACTCGGCAAAACCATAATAGCTCTCAAAAGGGAGAGATGTTATGCAGGGTCAAAACACCGTTCAAGCGCGCATCAAAATGTTAGAGGGGAATATATCCGGGTTATTATACAGGCTTCATTGCCTGGACAATGCACCAATCTTTTTAGCTTTTAACTCAATCTCTGAGATATTTAATCTTGCTACTGCAAGAACAATTCTGGGAGATGCTTTTCATGCAGCTGTCGAAACCATGAGCTTTCTGAAACGTCAAATTACAGAAATGCAGCGTGAACGCTCTGGCCTTCTAGAGCTCTGCAATGAACCTGCTCCTGAATTTACGCTAGCGAGATAGATTTTTTAGCGTAAAATGGTATTGTTTCGATTTTCAAATGGAATGGCTTTTATGAAGGTTTTGAAAGAATTTCACTCTTCCCTCTTAAGGGAAAAATTCATTATCGATGATCCTAATGTCAGCCGCGCTAAAAGCACACCAATCATAGCTGTTAGCAACCGTATGGTCATTTCCATGCAAAAAGACCAGAACACACCAGCAGAAAACTTTGTTTTACGGACTCAAAATATGCATTCCTGTGTTCAGCTAGCCAGTAAGGTTATTCAGGATTATAATGCTGGCGGATCTTTGCGCAATCGTGCTCATCCCTATGATTGGAAAGCAACATGGCAATCCGTCATCAGTAGTTATGAACGCCTGTATAATGACGAATTATGGGGCGCTGTTTATCATCGCGGTAAAGTTATTTTTGAAGTTGGAAAACGTCACCCTCTCCTTGATGTCATTGAAAAATGTGATTTTGAGAACAATAAGGATTATGACTTTGCAATCCCATTAGCCGAAAATGCCTTTCAACAAACTGGCAAAGTTGTCAAAATTGACTATGATTCCAACGTTGCGCTGAATGTTGCTTTTAGCAACAATGAGGGTCGTTGTGGCGTTATATTACGCGGTGCCAACGGTACCACAACATTTAACTTTCGCGCCATCCCCAAACAAGGAGAATTTGTTAATATCCCGCGATGCCTCTCAATGGCATCGTCCTTTTTAGAAGGCATTCAGCACGCTTATTCTATCGGCTTTATACAATTCAAATTGCGGGCCGGTGTTTTTAGCAAAGGCTCAGCGGAAGAAACGCAAATCAAACAGGGACATAAAAGATTGAATCGCCTGGATGTAGAAATCGCCAATGCTGAAGATGATATGCAAATTAATTACCGCCCCGAAAAACCTGACTTTAAAAAGATTTTAGCAGAGGCCGAGCTGCTAGCCTCTCGGGTGATTGATGTTCCCAAGACATAGGATAATCAATTTTACTATATTATTTTAATAGATTACGCCAGCCTCAAGCTTTATTAAGACCAAAAAAGAAAAACCGTCACTTGAGCCAGTGACGGTTTAATTATATTAATGAGCATCTTAAGAATATAGAGATAATATATGTTTATCTATACCTCTTAGTATAGCCTGCAATTATGGCATAATTATGACTTCACACAGGTCTTTTGATGTTCTTTTATAAAAGGCTGAATTTGCATGGCAATTGCACTTGAACTTATGGCTTGTAAAAACCATAGTCATCCTATTCTCCACCCATCATCCCATCCCCCACAGATGTCATCCCGGCGAAAGCCGGGATCTCTTCGCTTTAAGGATGAGATCCCCGCTTTCGCGGGGATGACAATAACTTTTGGTTGCACCC
>CAWUJS010000048.1:0-14300 GCA_963922705.1 uncultured Alphaproteobacteria bacterium
TGGCTTTCAATATCAAGATAAGGGGTAAAGACATGAGTACAAAAGCAATCAAGACCAAGCTTCAAAAAAAGATTAAGGATGCTGAAAAAGCGAATGCAGAAATTAAAAAACTGCGCGATGAATTGAAAATGAATATTGCCACCATTGCAGATAATTGTGGCCTTCTTGATCTAGATATTTCGGACGCAGAACTAAAGAAAGAGTTTCAGGAAATATTCTCTAAATATCATAAAAAGCAAAAAGCCGTGTAACAAATGCGGTTATAAAAAGGCGGCTCATATAGGCCGCTTTTTGTTTGTAAAAATATTCGTTCTTTAAAAGAATTATACTGTAGTCACTGACAATCTTAGGCCACTTGCTTCTAACACTTTTGTTAATGTTTCAAAGCGTGGATTTCCATTTTTAGAGAGTGAACGATAAAGACTTTCACGCGCCAGATTTGTTTCTTCTGCCACCGCGCTCATGCCACCCAAACGCGCAGATGCGACATTTTTAAGTGCAAGTTTGAATAACTCCGCATCACCTGATGCAAGAATTTCTTCAAGATATGCCGCTGCATATTCTGAATCTTTTAGAAGTTCATCACTTAACTCACTATATGGTTTACTGACTCTACTCATGACGTTTTTCTCCTTTCATAATCTGCCAGATATTCTTTTGCTTTTGTAATCGTTTTATTTTGATCTTTCTTTGTCTACCCCGCTAAAAGCAGAACAATTTTATTATCCACTTTCGTATAAAATACTCTAAATCCTTGCCCGTAATGTTCCCTTAATTCATAAATTCCTTTTGCGCCTTGTAACGGTTTTGCATCTCCGAAGTTACCCAAAGAAACACGATCAATACGCGCCTGTATTTTTACACGGGCTTTTATGTCCTTAATATTTTTGAGCCAGTCGGCAAAAGGACAATTGCCCTTTTCATCCTCGTAAATCTCAATCTCATAAACCATTTTCATTACTCCTATATTGTAACTTATAGGTTACACTTATGCAATCTTATTTTTTAAAACATTATTCCAGTCTTGCCCTTCTTGTTCCGGGCTATGACGCATGACTTCGCCTTTAAAACGGCTTTCCTCAATAATGACCTTTAGTTTTTCAGCGAGTCTGTCCCCTCCTTCGTCATTATCAGTCACTAAAATAACTGTTTTAAGATTGTGGAGTTTTGAAAGTGTTTTCTTTAACAACGCGCTTTGATCTGGAGACATTCCGCCACCTGTAGCTGCATAAATTGCCCTCTCATTTTGAAACAGAATTGCATAGCTTAATACGTCAATCACGGCCTCACCTATAATCAGCGTATCATCTGTTTTAAAACAATGTGAACGCCAGAATGTTTTTTCACTGCCCTTTACAAAAACGCCATGATCTTTGTTTTTGAGTTCAAGCGCACAAACTTCGCCCTTCTCATTCTCATGCGGAAAGGCTGCATTTTTGTAACGATCAAAATAAATACGGCCTTTAAAGCGTGAGCTATTGATAAGCCCTTGCTTAATGCCTCGGCCTTGTAAATAGCCGTGATATTGCGCGGGATAACATCCTTTAAAAACATTTTGTACACGCTGCGGATCATATTCTTGTTCCTTAACGTCACGCACATAATGTTTAGGCTCTATATTTAGCGCACTTTCTCCAAGCCATATTTTTAATTCTTTGGCAATTTCTGAAAGCTCTTTGCCTGTGCGCTTTTGAATAAAGTTTATGATATTGCCGTTGTCGGTATCGTCAACCACTGAGAAATAAACCCATGCGCCGCCCTTTTTAGATACGATAATAATATCATTTCCATGACGCATTTTTATAGATGCGCGTGTGCTGTTCTTTCTGTCCAGCTCATAACCGCAAGAGGCCGCATATTCAGTTAAATTGATTTCGTGTGAAAAGCGTTTCCAGTCTGACATGATTACGCCCCCACCATAATATAAAAACCTGTCAACACAGCCATAAGACCGTAAAAGGCTAAACCGTCCAAAACAAAAGCGCGCATCCCGCCATATTCTTCAATGCGCTGTAAAAAGCCTTTTTTCTTGTCTACTGTAAAAGAGGCTTTGCACTGCCTAACAGCAATTTCCAGCTCTGCCTTTTCTTTCTCCGTGGCTGTACCGTTTTTTATATACTCGGATAATTCCGTATCCGTAGAATAAAACATGATCTCATTCAAACAGGGCTGAACCGTTCCATAAGCTTCTGCCCTATAATCAGCTTCATTCATATACGACCCACCAACGAATACCCCAAAATCTTCCGTTTCTAATGTTCTATCCATTTTCATG
The DNA here is from genome assembly GCA_963922705.1 of uncultured Alphaproteobacteria bacterium. Taxonomy (GTDB): domain Bacteria; phylum Pseudomonadota; class Alphaproteobacteria; order Micavibrionales; family Micavibrionaceae; genus TMED27. Next base: position 2,276 of record CAWUJS010000048.1, read on the forward strand.
CTCTTTCTTTCCTTTTGCTTGCTAGCGCAGCGTTCTACTGAACTATCAACGCTCTGTTACTGTCCTAATCGAAGCACCAAACAAAAAAGAAATATCGCTTGCGCCCCGAAACATACTTTTTTCGGGGCGACAAGAATTGTCGCTTAAAAGCCAGGAGAATTATCAAGCCAAATCGGAAAAAATTGCGGAAGGTTCGCAGGCCGGCATTTATGACGGACTGTGAAAGCCGTCATTTTTTATCTATTTTGCTTGATAATTCGGGCTGCAAGCCCATACATAAAAAAAGCCATTTCAATTTTTTGAAATGACCGCATAAACTTCATTACAAAAGTAATGACCATATAAATCAAAAATGATCGAAATCCCATAAAAGTACGTAATTACCAATAGGTATTCGCCGCCCCGATACACTTTTAAAGTCCATACCCCCCCAAACAATCCCGGATTTCATCCACCAAAAATGTGGATAAAACGATTAGGCCAACAACATTTTAAAAAGCTTTTCACCGCTAATAATCTCAATATTCTGTTCCCTGGCACGTTCTTTACTCATCGGACCGGTCTTTCCTGTATGTACAAACAGTCCCCCTGCCCCTCGCTTTTTACAAATCAAGGCAAACTCCTGCATATGGGCAGGATTGATATGATTTCTATATCGCTTTGTCTGAATCAGATAATGCTTGCCTTGAATATAAACTTGCCCGTCAATCCCACCATCGCCTGTATAGCGTTTATTTCTTACGATCTTATGCCCCGCCCGTTTGAGCGATGTTAAAACCATTTCTTCGATTACAAAGGGATTGATAGAGCGCAGAAGATAATATTGTTTCGGCCTGTCATCACCTAATTTTTTGAGCTTGCGTAATTCGCGGCTGGCCTGCCACCGAAACAAATAATGACGCGGCTTAACCTGCTTTAACAATCCAATTAAAAAAACCGAAGCAACGATAATGCCTAAAAAAATGCGCTCATCGACAGATGCTATATAATGTTGAATATCAGAAAATAACATTAAGGTTTCTCTTCATCTGCAAATAGATCATTCTGGGTATTCAGATCCACACCTATAAAAATCGGCAAAACTTTGTAGGGGTAATGATGCCCTTCAACGCGCGGATTGAACCTATGCAGCGTTTCAACACATAATTCCCGTGAAGGCTTCACAGTAGCATAAAGCAAATTATTGCTATCATCAAAAGCCCCATATGCTTGAATTTCACGCTCATATTTTGATTTTTGGCTCTTTTTCATTGTTTTTTGTCCTGATTATTGCATCAAACCCACTCTTTTGATTGGTAGTATGCGGTATGGATAGTAAAAACCTTCTAAACGCGGGTTAAATTTATGCAATGCTTTTTCACAAGCATCATAATCGGCGCTAACTGTTGCACGTAGTAGATTACCATTATCATGAAAAGCTGCATAGAATTGCACTTCATAATCCTTTTGAGGAATAAGATTAGTGTCTGTATGGGTTTGTGTGTCTAGCATTTTGTCTCTCCTTTAAGCCATCTTGTGATTTTGTTCAAAGGCGGATGAGGAAAAATAAAATCTTATAAAAATAGGAGCTGCGAACCGCATTTTTATAGAATTTATTTTAACCATCTGCCAAAAATCACACACATAGATGGCTTTACAGGGGCAAGACAAAGAGACCTCACAATCCCTGTAACACCACCTCCACTTAAATTATGCTGCCTCTTTCTGTGTATTCTGTCCGAGCCATGCCCGGCCTTTGGCTGCTGTTTTGTTGAAGAGTGCCCAGTGTGCATCATCTTTGAATTTAAGATGAACAGTGCCTTTCATATAAAATTTGATATGAAAGAATCGGCTTTCTGTTTCATTATCAAAGGGGGCTTTAACATCACGGCCTAGAATCTCGAACTTGCGTTTTAAACACTGCCCTATTGTTTCGCAGCTTTCAAAATCTCTGCCCGTGAGAACACACATCACACGATCAAGATCATTATATATGTCCATATAATGCCCCCATCGCAGATCAAAATACCGCCCGTATTTATCATTGAACTGGCAACCATAGGGGAAAATGATCTTTTTATTGATCTTGTAATTATCGTTGGTTTTCCAGCCCTCTTTATGATTGGTGTTACCATCGTAATAACGGCACAGCTCATCAAAAACATTGGCCACGGATTGTTCAAACAACCGATCACGCTGTGCGAATACATTTTGCAAGGTGCCTTTGATGTTTTCTGCTGTAAACGGAATATTGCCGTTGCGATCAACATCGCGCAAAAGCTCATCACGTTGCTTTTTATCAAGCATCTTGTGAAACTCCATGCGGCTAAACACTTTGTGCCATGCGCTATTGCGGTGTTTACGTGTAAAGGCGGCTTTGGCTGAATTTATATTTTTGGCGGCCATGCCCAAGATGCTATCCAGATCGCTTGAATAGATTGTGATATCATTCGCATCCATGAAAGATTGCGCTTTGCGGATATGTTGAAAGGCTTTGAACATATGCATATTCGCTTCATCATAAAAGCGTTGCATATTGCCAAGTCTATCAATAACAGCAGGCATTGAATCCGTATCAATATTATCATTGATCGCTGTTTCGTCTGTGTCACTCGCCCACAGATCAAAGCTATCATCTTCGGCCTGTTTTTTAAGATAAACCAAAGCAACACGGACGCTTGTTTTACGCTCGGCGGTGCTAAAGCAATCCCCCAGACAGTCAACATGGCCGTGTTCCGTGATTATTTTTTCAAGGCGTTGTCTGGTTTTGGTGCATGGGTTTTTGATCGTTTCCTCATTGAGCAAACACACGATTTCACCATCATGTAAAAAATCCCATGCTTTTAAAAGATGCTCGTCACCATTTGAAAATGGCGGGTTCATAACGATAGCATCGTAATAACACACGCCGTCATAGGTCAAAAAGTCATGCCCCACGATAGAAAAATCCTTATCTTGCAAGATAGCGCAAAGTTCAGGTGAATGTTCGATACAATCAACATTTTTACTGCGGTTATAATTATGTTTTGTGAGAGCTTCGGCAATATCGCCTTTTCCTGCGCTCGGCTCTAGGAAATGCTGCGCATTTTTCGATACTTTTTGCAGCATCATCTTAATAACAGGTTGCGGTGTAGGGTAAAATTCTTCTGTAAACATGGTTGATTATCCTTATTTTTATGAGTGGAGAGGGAGGCAGGAAGCAAAGCCCCCTGCCCGTTTTGGGGTTATGCTGCGGACTTATCTTTCTTTTCATAGAAAGCCAGAGCTTCTTCTTTGATCTTGTCGAGCTGGAGAAGCGCAGCATCATGAACTTGACGGACTGCTTTTTCTGTCACGCGCTTACACGGTGTTTGTGCAATACCGTTTTTGCTGTAATCACCAAAAATTTCAGTGCATTTAGAGCCATCAATTTTATATATGAAGACACTGGCCTGCGCCGCTATCCCACCACGGTTTTTATACGTGTTAAGCTCTAAAACTCTTTCGCCTTCCAGTGTTTGGCCTATTGATACGATGCTGCGTGCATTCCAACCGTTATAGCCTTTTGTTACGTCTACGCTGTAAGTCATGTTCTTTCTCCTTAAAAGTTTGCGTTTCACTTCTTTTCCTAAAAAAAGAGCGAGGAGAATTTATCACAGTGGAATCGGCGAAATTTTATCTGTCTTTCCTAGCTCGCGACGGAAAGCAATAAAATTTTGATCTATTCGACTTGAGAAATTCGGGCTGCAAGCCAAGTTCGAAAAAGTCATTTCAATATATTGAAATGGCAATACCCGGCTCTAAAAAGCCCACCGCCTGTAATGACGGTAGGCTTTCTTCTAAGGATTAACCTTTTAAGTCTGGGTCTACGGCAGGGAATTTGAATGCTTTTGGCATCCACCCGCGCGCCATTTCCTGTTCATGGGTAGGGCTTTGTGCTTCAAAGCTTTCTGCGAAAAAATCAGCCAAAGATTTAACAATCTCGCCCTTCTTCCAGTTTTCGGGCTTGCCGAACAATCCGCGTGTGTGAGTCTCTTCTATAATCTCACAAAGCTGCACCTTGTTATGTTTTGATAGGAAAAATTCATCCGCATACCAGACCTTGTTCATATCAACGTCCAAATCATGGGCGATCAAATTAAACAGGCTGTTTTCATCTGTATCAAGCACCGCAACACCGCACTGACCAAAACTAACCGTTGTTAGGAACAAATGAACCTTATCAAGCTGCGCATCCGTCAGAAGCTTTATATCTTCATAGAGTTCAAACACATCACACCAATGAAATTGGTCAAAATCCTCTTCCCCCAAAAGCTCAAGCACTTCACTAGCAGCTTTTGAGACTGCATTGATAGATTTTGATTTCATGTCCTCACCATCAAAATAACTGGTGCAGCCATGAGATTTGACTTCAACATTATAGCGCGGTGAACCACAGCCTAAAAGCTGTATCACTGCAACCTCTTTAGCCTTGCGGGGATTATCTAAAAGCGCGGCTTGTACTGCCGCACTTTTATGCATAGCGATATATTCTATGGCAGGTTTCGCATAATACGCTTTTGGCTTTTGCTCTTTCTTAAGATCATCTTCGACTTTTTTATCGAGATTACGGTTAATCATGCCCTCAAAAAACTCGATGCTGCCGGAAGGGTGAATATGGATTACGACACCGCCCTTCTCACCGTCTTCCGCATCACGGTATTTGTACCGATCCCAGTAATATCCTTCTTTGACCTCTACGGGTGAAAAGCCTTGCTCCTCATATTCCTGAATTTTTTCCGTGATCGCTTCTTGCTGCAAAGCCATAAATTGCTCACGATCATCAAAATACGTATCCGCATCCGCGCCGAATAAATCCGTGGTATATGTTCCTGTATAACGCTCACGCGGAAAAATTGCATGAGACACATTGACGGATTCATCAAATATGTTGCCGCGAATATCATCCGCATCCATATGGGATATACCACCTTCTAAAATGTCTTGTTGCTGTGTATGCGTTCCAAGGCTCAAAGCTTCGGCCTGTGACAATGTTATATCTCCTGCGCGGGTGGCTTCTTGTGCTTGGTCACAAAGCTCTATCAAGATCATACGGCGTTTAATCAGCCCTACGCTTAATCCTGTTTTTGCAGATATATCATCTACCCCCTCCCCTGCGTGAACAAGGCTTGCGATCGCGACCGCTTCATCCATTGGATGCATATCCTCACGCTGCAAATTCTCAACAGTCGCAAGACGCAAGATTTCCTCTGCGCTCAAAGCGTCACGAATTTCGACAGGCACTTCAAAATCATTGGCCAGCTCACCCTGCTCTTTCAAAAGACACAGCGCACGAAAACGGCGTTCCCCGCATATTATGCTGTATGTCTTCTTTTTGCCTTTCGGCTGACAGACAACAAGATTTTGTAACAGACCATCTGTTTTGATGCTCTGCGCCAGCTCTAATAGGCTTTTATCATCAAAGCCCTTACGCGGGTTTGAATCAGATGTTTTGATTTGTGATAGTTTCAAAGTTTGTAGTGACATTGTTTTTTCTCCTTAGAAGTTGCGTTTCACTTCATTTCCCTAAAAAAACAGCAAGGAGAAATTGTCAGGGAAAATCGGAAAAAATTGCGGAAGCTTCGCGGACATTTATGGCCGTGAATACCGTCCATTTTTTATCTATTTTACTTGATAATTTCGGGCTGCAAGCCCAAAACACACTTGAAAAAAGATCGAAAATATGAGTAAATGTGTTTATGTGTAGTTACTCAATTACACAATATAATCACAACATCAGAGGCACTTCCTATGGCTATCATTTCTCTTCTCAATCCCAAGGGCGGATGCGGTAAAACAACATTAAGTACGAACTTGGCGCGCGCCTATCACCAACAGAGTTTAAAAACATTACTGGTGGATTCAGATCCGCAAGGCAGCGCAAGTGACTGGCACGCGGCCAGAGAAGATAACCCCCTGCCCTTTATCGCTTACGGCAATGCGGATAATTTAAAAGCTCTCCCCGGTATTGCCAATGCTTACGATCACGTCATTATTGACGGTGCGGCGAAGTTAGAAGGAATGATTGCTGCGGCCATTAAAGTATCAGATATTATTCTTATACCGGTGCAACCATCCCCATATGATATTTGGGCTGCTTCTGATCTTGTGGATCTGATCAAAGCGCGTCAAGAAGTAACGAATGGAAAGCCGCGCGCAGCATTTATTGTTTCACGCGCTGTAAAACGAACCATACTTGGTCAGGAAATTGTCGAAGCCTTAGCAGAATATGATCTGCCGATCTTAGACAGTTGCACAACACAAAGACAAATATACCCAAGAACAGCATCACAGGGCTTAAGTGTTTTTGATGGCATTACAGCGCTCAAAGCCAAAAATGAAATTAACGCTATTGTTAAAGAATTGGATCAATTTATCACACAAGGGAAATTAGAAAATGTCGCTTAGTGCAAAAAGACCCAGCAAAACCATCAAGACCAAACTTTTAGAAGATGTCACGGACACGCAAGAAAAGAAGAAGCGCCTCAATGCGGAAGTGGAAAGCAGTTTATACCAACGCATTAAAGCACAAGCCGTTATTGCTGAAGATCGCTCTATCTCTGAAATCACGCGTGAGCTTTGGATTGATTATCTCAACAAAAAAGAAAAAGAGTAACAACTCATTTGAGTTGTTACTCAATTACACAATAAAAACCTAATTCCATGAAAGTACGCAGGCACGACATAGGGTCTAGCCCAACAAAAGTACAAAATCGGCCATAAGGTTAATGGGATTTACGAACATCGAGAACATGACCGTTAAACACAAGAGAGCAATCATAGACCGGACGATGCTCCGGATAACCGGCACGATAAAATACAATCTCACCACTTGCTCGGTCTGTACAGGTCAATAAAACCTGTCCGTCAGATAGATTTTTAACGTCCCAGTGCTGAATCGGCGTATTTTTTACGGCTCTCTCGTCCTCCTGAAGGGCAAAGATACAATCAATCACCCACGAACACGATCTCTCATGCATCACTTCACGAGCCCGATCCGTATATTGGTAGGATTTATAAACCCGGTGTACATAGCGCGGTGCAAAATAAGCAGTAAATTCATTCATAACAGTTTGAAACATAGCGGTTTTCCTTTTTGTGAAATGTGATTGAGTAGAAATATGGTTAAGAAAATCAGGCATGATCCCTCCCCTCTCCTTCTGGCGCATTATCGTTATCGCGTTTCAGGATGCCAAAAACGGATTGGTGGAGTTTCAGCTCACCTCGTTTGGCGCGGCTAATCATGGCGTTGAAGTAAGCAGCAGGCTTCATCACGCGGTTTTCTTCCCGCTGCGCGGCTTGATCCGTCAGAAGCACACAGATTGCAGCCCCCCCACGGCCAAGAACCATGCAAGCATTCGCCCAGGATTGCTGTGATATAAACAAATCACCCTTAATTTTGTACGCAGCTTCAACAAAATCACCCCATTCCATCGGACGCGGTTCTAACGGCATATGATTTCTAAACCGCTCGCTTGCTGCATTGAGCGCTTGTTTTAGTGTAATATGCTGTAGCCCTGTTTTGAGAATTGGATTCTCTTCTTCTTTTGAATTTGGGCTATCCTCATCCTCGGTGTGAACCTTTTGAGGCTCTGAATTTTCGTTACTGCTTTCTTGAAAGCTTATGTGCGAAGAACTACTAGTATCTAATTTATTAGATTGTTTTTTATTTGTAGATTTGTAGTGAATGAACCTTTCTTCGCTCGTGGATGAACTTTTATTGGTTATTTCTGGTGCATTATCGGTGCTGTCATGATCCATTTGCGCCGTTTCAAGCGTTTTTAAAACATGCTCATACAGTGACTTATGCTCGGCAGTCAGTTCCAACAGCCTGGGCAAATCCATATGTGTTCTGATTTGAACGGCAATCGCGTTATAAGAAGCCTCAAATTCATGAAGAGAAGCGGCGGATTCTATTCCCTCCTCCTCTTGCAAAGCGGCTATTTCACAAAGGCCGGCTTTAATCTGGCGACGATACCACGAGATTTGACGCTTTTGTTCCATCCATGCTTGTTCGTATAGCTTCTTTTCATGAAGTTTGTCCTGAAGCGCGGCCTTGAGATAAGCAAGCGGTGTCAGATCCACGCCGTACGCGTAAACAATCATGCCTGTTTCCTCGTCACGTTGACCGTAACGGCGGTGATTACCGCTATCATTCCATGTCAGTGCGCCGACTTCAAAGAGGGCTTTTTCCAGTTTTTGGATTTGACGTTCTGATACGCCTAAATCTAACGCTGTACGCGAAAGTGATTGGTAAACAATAGGCGATGCGCCCTCTTCCCAGTCTATGTCACGTGTGAAGCTCATATAATAATCGAGCAAACTCATCATGCGCGGGGTAAACCCGGCACTTTTGCCAACGCGTTTAACCAGAAGCAAAAGATCATAGCGGTTTGTATCTTCTTCTAAACCTGCAAAATCTTCGCATTGCGCGAGTGTTTGTCTGAGTTTGGGGGAACCTATTCGCCCTCCCCTACTCTGCCGGATTGTTACAGGCGGTAAGCCTGTTTGTGATATATGTTGCATAGTATCATTGTGCCGAGCCTTCAAAAGCTGTGAATAAGGATGCAAAGATTCATTGCAGAATCATATTTGACTTGCATTCCGATTCGATGAGCGATACTATGTGAGTATGAATTCTGGAGTATCGCTCCTTTAACAAAATACCGCCGCGCCAACGGCGGTTTTTTATTTTGTAGCTTTGAAAGCTATAATGCCTCTCCTCAAAAGATTATGTTTAAGAAAGTGATCCTCAGAACAAGGAATCAGTATTGTCTTAAATTATCACAGCACATAGTTACTTTCAAGGTATCTAGGTAACGCTAGGTAAAGCCATCGAGGATTTAAGGATATAAGGTATTGATATATATAATATAAAAAAAATTTACCTAGGTAATTCACAGTACATTACCAATCCCTTACCTTTAAAGGTTCGTGTTACCAAGATCAAAAGGTAATTTTACCCTTCTCAAACAAGAGCAAGTGTGTAATTTTATTTATTATTTATCAGTTATTTAATGGATATTACCTACTTAATACCCTACTTATGTGTGGTAATTGTACACAGCCTTACCACGGTAATTTTACCTTCACGCAAGCCGACATTTGAAGAAATAGTTTCCTGCATCCTAAACATTACATTACCGATTAGTGTAGGTAACTTTACCTTCAACTCCTTTACTTTACATTCTTCAACATAAGGTTATCCCTAGCATACAGGGCTTTACCAAGTAGGGTTCTAGGTAATTTTACAAAACATTACACAGCGCGAAATGTTGCTATTTCATGCTAAATATACTAAGATTGCCTCTGAAAAAACTACTTACTACTTTCATAGTCTCAGAGAAAAAACATGCAAACCTTAAAAGTTTCACAAATTGCTGAAATACTAGGCACTACGGTAAAAACAGTTAACAATCACAGAAATAAAGGTAAGTTAAGCACTCAGGCCGATGGAGATGGACATCAGGCCGCCACACCAATCGAAATACAAAGGGCATACGAGAACAAATATCCTGATATTGGGCGACGCATAAGAGAATACATCGAAGGTGAAGAAGCGGCTAATAAAAATTCAATCGTTTCTCAAAAACCTGAGACAAAATCTTCCACAAATATTAATGAATTGTTGAAGAATCAAGAAGATAGACACGAGAAAGAATTAGATCGCTTGGAAGCTGTGTATGAAAAATCAGACGAAAGAATGAGCAAAATGTTAAATCTTTTAGAGCATCATACTAAAGAATCTGAGGATCTTAAAAACACAGTAAAGCAGCTGATCGAAAGAGATAAAAAAAGGGAAGCTGAACTAGAAAAATTATATCAGGAAAAAATAGAAAGAGAGGCCGCAGCCAAAAAAAAATCTGAAGAAGAAGAGGCCGAACGCAAACGCAAAGAGGAAGAAGAACTCGAAGCTGCCCATACTTGGGTATCAAGAATGTTTAGTAAGAAAAAAACAGCATAGAACGGGGCAGGGGAGGGCTATTTGTTTTTTCTTCTCCATATCCACGGTTTCTCAAATCGGCCACTCCATAGCCCCTTATTCTCGTTTCTGGCTGCATCTTGTTCTGCATGATAATATCCGCCACTGAAATAATAATAGTCCAGTGCATAGCCGGAACGCACCATCATTGAGCCGAGATCAACCCCGCGAACAAAACAACGTGAAATACTCCGTCCGAATTTACCCGCTGTTTTTCTCCGACACGTGATTTTGTCGTGGCCAACAATTTCAATCAATTTTAACTGTGCATCTTCACCGCAAGGATAGGGGAGTGATGCCCGTATACAAACTTGATAAAGTTCCGGAGCATCAATTCCCCATAATCTGACCTCTTCGCCGGAAGGTAAAACGAAGCTATCACCATCCTTAATTTTGAGTGCGCCAGCATATGCAGACACATTCCAAAACACTACTGCGCATAAAATTGTAACGCCAAGCTCAAGCCGCATATGCATTGATTTATTGTACCTCTTTAAAAACATATTATATCCTATATTCAATACGATGAAATACGAAACACTCCGCACCTATAGTATTGGGTTCAAATGAACAAAGTATTGTTCTTTATAAGTGCTGTGGTAGGGCAGGGGGCTTATATGGTAGTGTCGCAAACTTTCAACCTTCATTAAACTTTGCGACACTACCATTAAAAACTTCGATCCGATCAAAACACACACCGAACAACAGGCTAAATCTGAGCGCAAAAACTGGTTCACACCAGCTACGGAAAAGACCAAGCCGATGATGGATGAGATAGCCAAGAAGATGGCTGAAATGAGAAAAGAGCAGCCAGCCCCGAAAGAACAGAAGCGCTATGATCCGAATACAATGAAAGGGCAGTTTAATACCCGTACTTCCGAGAAGTTTACGACCAACGAAGCCCATAGAGCCAAGACAAGGGCAGAGGCCGAAGCGAAGAGGGCGCAAGTGCCACCAGAGTACAGAGCAAAGCCTTACGAGCAGGAAACGCCAAAAGAACAGCCTAAGCAGCATGAAGATTTTACATCGAAGATGAAATCCTCATACGCCAAGGCGGAAGGTACGATCAAGAAGAAGTGGGAAGAGTTCATGGGCGAGGCGAAGTCACAGCCTGAGCCAGAGGCTAGGGAAGAAAAGCCAAGAGCTAAAATGTCTTCTGGTTTTAATCAGGCGAGCTTTGATGGCGTTAAAACTGATCCTCCACCATCTCAATCCATAGATGATGATCTAGGAGTTAGTGAGCCGAACTAACTGAGTAAAAAAATCATGTGCTTTCATCGATTCCAGTTGAGGTTGTGAGGTATTTTTTATAACATCTAGCATAATCAGAAATTGAATAAAATCCGTTGGTTGAGTTCTATTGCTTGGCTATAGAGGGGTAAGGTATTTATGAGCTTAACCGCAGATGAAGTGTATACGGCGTTGTTGAGGAAAAATTATTTTCCAGCTCAGAAAGGTTCGTATGAAGAAATTCCACCTATATTTACTACTGAAGGTTTGACCGAAGAGGTGGCGGTTTCAATTGCAGCGCTTGAGACAAGAAAGAAGGGTTTTGATTATATTTGCTACACTAGCACTAGATTTGATTTAGTACCTAGGGTTTTTCAAATACCTTTTCCCAAAGGGTATATAGATTTGTGTGGTTGTATCAAAGTGAATTGGGATACCTTAAAAAAAGTTTGCCATGGAAGGTTGAGCGCTGTAAAGCCGTCCAAGCATGAGGATGGTAGGATCATTATAATGGACTACGGGGATCGAGATGAAAAGGATTACTGGCATATAGAAAAATCTTTTTCAGAAAAGTTTGGCATTCATTCGGATATTACTAATTTTTATTCAAGTATTTATACCCACTCGATAGGATGGGCTGCTGTAGGGCAAGAAACTGCTAAAAACTCTAATGGGAAGCAGTGGTATGATAAGCTAGATAGATTCCAACGTTTGACTACACGTAATGAGACAAAGGGTATACCAATTGGCCCCGCTTCATCCAATATAGAACCCTCTGCAAAAGTCGGGAATAATGTAGTAGTATTATTCTATGCA
>CAWUJS010000049.1:0-14223 GCA_963922705.1 uncultured Alphaproteobacteria bacterium
GTCCGTTGCGCGTGACCTGTCATGGTGACGCTGTGCAAATCTTGAGGCGAGGTAGCTCCCTGATAAAGTTTGACGTCTGGGCGCAGCATATACATATTCTACAGCTTCTTCCTGCGTAGCTTCCTGAACGGTGTTATATTCCGCACCATCCATGCGCGGTGTTTCAAGTGTCTCTGGAACAGGGCACAACCCTATTAAACAAGCTAAAAATGTGCGGATTGATTCAAAAATAATATGCTCTCCTACATCCCTGTGTAATTTGGACCATCGCCGCCTTGCGGGACAATCCAGTTAATATTTTGTGACGGGTCTTTAATGTCACAGGTTTTACAATGCACGCAATTTTGTGCGTTAATTTGAAATTTCGCATTGCCAGCATCATCGGTTACGAATTCATAAACCCCCGCAGGGCAAAAATGCTGTGATGGCCCTGCATATTCTTTTAAATTCACATCAACAGGGACAGAGGGATCGGTAAGCTGCAAATGCACGATCTGGTCTTCTGCATGATTGGTATTTGAAAAAGAAACAGACGTCAGGCGGTCAAATGTAATCACACCATCGGGTTTAGGGTATGTAATCGGCTCACATTCGGATGCTGGTCTGAGCTGCTCGTGATCGGCATGATTTTTGAGTGTCCATGGTGATAAACCCATTGTAATCGTCTCAAAGGCCGCATTCATAAGCCCAACCCATATACCATTGTGAAAGCCGGGGCGAATATTGCGGACTTTTTTAAGCTCTTTCCATACCCATGATTGTTTCAGCATTTCCGGGTATTCATGGCATTCTGCACCCCACATGTCATCCCCGCGCATGCGGGGATCTGCTGTTTGTGAGGAAGATCCCTGCTTTCGTAGGGAAAGCATCGCCGTGATTGCCTCCGCTGCAACCATGCCGGATTTCATGGCTGTATGATTGCCTTTAATCTTGGGTGTGTTTAAAAACCCTGCCGTATCACCGATTAAAACGCCGCCGGGAAATGTGAGTTTCGGTAAAGACTGAAAGCCGCCTTCCACCAGCGCGCGCGCGCCGTAAGAAATTCTGCGCCCGCCTTCCAGTAATGGCTTAATGGCGGGGTGTGTTTTAAAACGCTGCATTTCTTCATAAGGCGAGAGATAGGGATTCTGGTAGTCAAGGCCGACAACATAGCCAATCGATACAAGATTCTCTCCATATTGGTAAATCCATGACCCGCCATAGGTTTTTTTGTCCATGGGCCAGCCGATAGTATGAATAATCTTTCCTGCCTGAAATTTTTCCGGTTCAATCTCCCATACTTCTTTAATCCCAAGACCATAAGTTTGCGGATCGCTGTCGGCACGTAAGTTGTATTTCTTGATAAGTTGTTTGGTCAGCGAGCCGTGGCAGCCCTCGGCGAATACAATTTGACGCGCATGAATTTCCATACCTGGCTCGAATGCATCGGTTTTTTCGCCTTTGGCGTTGATGCCCATATCGCCGGTGGCAACACCAATGACGGCATCATTGTCATCATAGAGGATTTCTGCCGCTGCAAATCCCGGGAAGATTTCTACCCCCAGACTTTCTGCCTGTTCGCCCATCCAGCGCGCCAGAGCACCAAGGGAAATAATATAATTGCCATGATTTTTCATTTGCGGTGGGATAATTGGGAATTTAAAGGCTGTCTTTTGCGTTAAAAACAGAAATTGATCTTGCCCCGCAGGCGTCTCCAACGGCACGCCATCCATATTTCTCCAATCCGGGAATAGCTCATAAAATGCGCGTGGCTCCAGTACAGCACCCGAAAGTAAATGCGCACCGACTTCTGATCCTTTTTCCAAAATACAAACATTGATATCAGGATCAATTTGTTTCAAACGGATTGCGCATGACAAACCTGAAGGTCCAGCGCCAACAATAACAACATCATAATCTATAGCATCTCTGTCGGAACGAATGGAATCGGGCATTTTGAAATAACTCTTCCTCTGTGTCATCCCTGCGTAAGCAGGGATCTTTTCAATTTTGCAAGATCCCCGCTTGCGCGGGGAAAGCAATAAAGTTTAAGCTACCATTATATAGATAAAAAATTGAGTGTTTAATATAAAAATGACCAGTCAAGAATATATCGCCGCAAAAGCCGCTTTGGAGTTTTACATTGATCATGGGGTTGATGTTGCCTTATCGGATGAACCGATGAATAGAATTTTGGAAGATTCGAATGTTGGAATATTAGAAAAACCAAGCGTTCAGGTGGAAAACGCCAACATTCCAACATTCCAACATTCCAATATTCCACTTCTCGGTAAAACAGATGCCCACGCCAAGGCATTAGAGCTTGCCAAAGCGGCCAATACGCTTGATGAACTTAAACAAGCCATTGCCGATTTTGATGGTATTTCTTTAAAGAAAACAGCAACCAATCTTGTGTTTTGTGATGGAAATCCGAAAGCAAAAATTATGCTGGTTGGCGAAGCGCCGGGCGCGGATGAAGACCGTCAGGGAAAACCGTTTGTTGGTATTTCCGGTCAATTGCTGGATAAAATTCTGGCTTGTATCGGTTTAAGTCGAACAGAAGAAGATTCGGACAAATCTGTTTATATCTCGAATGTTTTGAATTGGCGGCCTCCGGGAAATCGGACACCGTCTCCGGCAGAAATCGAAGTTAGTCTGCCGTTTATCGAACGTCATATCCAGCTTGTGAAGCCTGAAATCCTGATTTTATGTGGCGGTGTCTCTGCAAAAGCCTTGTTGGGGAACGGGGATAGTATTTCTCGTTTAAGAAAAACATGGCATGATTATACGCCGCAGAATGCAGATATTGCCGAAAACGTTACGCCCATCCCCGCTATTGCAACCTATCACCCTGCATATCTCTTGCGCACGCCAATACAAAAAAAGGCTGCCTGGCATGATATGTTGACCTTGAATGCAAAACGTCAAGCGTTAAATATTTTACCATAAAGATTGTTTTTATAGACAAAAGCCTTCGTTTTCTCTAAATGTTAAGCATCATGAAGACTTGTCAAATGCGGCGTTTTATAACCCTTTTCTTAACAATACTAATTTTTATCATCCTATCCGCGCATGAACGTGCATATGCGCAAAATGACGCAGGTTTGTTTGATTTTACGCAAGCTTTAAAAGACATCATGAAGCCGCAGAAAAAGCCGGATTTTAAGGCTGTGCCAAAACCGCCTCATAAGCCGGGAACATCTGCGCCAAAAATTTTACAATCAGGTCATGCATTCACATCCATGGGCTCAAAAGATGCTAAGGCGTATCAAAAAATATTCGCTTTGCAGGATGCAGGAAAGATTCAACAAGCTGATACGCTGATTGATGGTCTTAAGGATAAGCGCCTCTATGGTTATGTCTTAAAGCAGCGTTATCTGCATCCAACGGCGTATAGAAGCAGTTTTAATGAACTTAAAGACTGGCTTAACAATTATGCAGATCATCCGGGAGCAAATGACATATATGAGCTTGCAGAGCGTAAAAGACCAAAAGGGGACAATGCGCGCCTGCCGGAACCACAAACAAAAATCCGCATTGTACGGCGCGTTGAGCCGACGATGATAGTCGCAAGGCGTTATGCCTCGAGCATTAACAGAAGCAATGCGCAGGCAGCCAGCGTCAGGTCACTACAGCGCAGTATTTCCGGGCAGATTAATAATGGCAGATTACAAAATGCACGCAATACCTTAAGGCAAAGTACGCTGCTCGATAATATTGAATATGATATTTTACAAGCGCGTATTGCAGCCGCCTATCTTTATCGTGGTAAAGATGATGATGCGTATCGATTGGCATCAAAAAGTTCTGCGCGCTCGGGATTGCATGTGCCGCTTGCCGGATGGGTATCCGGTCTTGTGTCATGGAAGCGCGGCAAATATTCCAAGGCCGCAAGCTATTTTGAGAATGTCGGGCGTTCCAATTATGCCTCAAGCTGGACGCGCTCTGCCGGGGCTTATTGGGCGGCGCGGGCGCATATGCGGCGCGGCGATGTCAAAGCGGTCAGCACCTGGCTGCGCCGTGCCGCTTCAACGCCGAGAACATTTTACGGTCTGATTGCAACGCGCGCTTTGGGCGAGAATTTCGATTTCAACTGGGATATGCCGCAATTCACAAAAGAACATTTTAAACTTCTATCTTCGCATCCCAATGGTATGCGCGCTATCGCATTGGCACAAATCGGAGAGCTATCAAAAGCACAGGCAGAATTGCTCAGAGTTGATGTGTCAGGCAAGGCTAATATGCATGAAGCATTGCTTGCTTTTTCAGGCTATGCACGCCTTCCGGGGCTTGCGATGCGTTTGGGATCAAAACCTGCTAATTCAGAGCTTAATATATATTATGATGCTGCTCTTTATCCTTTTGGCGCCTGGAAGCCGATTGCAGGGTTTAAAGTTGATCCGGCTCTGGTCAATGCTATTATTCGGCAGGAATCCCGCTTTGATCCTGATGCGACAAGCGCTTCCGGGGCGCGGGGGCTTATGCAATTAATGCCCGCAACAGCCAGATCGGTTTCTGATTTTGACAAGCCGCAAATGTATGATCCTGCGGTGAATTTAGAGTTGGGGCAGCGTTATCTGCAAGAACTTCTCAAATCACCGCATGTCGATAATAACCTGCTTTCACTATTGATTGCTTATAATGCAGGGCCGGGGAATTTGAATAAATGGCGAAAACAATGGCGCAAAATCAAAGATCCCTTGCTGTTTATTGAACTTTTACCGGCCTCTGAAACACGTGCATATGTTGAGCATGTTCTGGCCAATTTCTGGATTTACCGGATGCGCGATAAACAACCTACGCCCACATTGAATGCCGTTGTTGCCGGCGCACCGGTTACATATGAAAATTTATAGTGTGATCAAGATTGCATACCATTTCGTCTTCCCTCGGAAAGTCGGAATCTTGCAAAGTTTAGGCAAGCTCAGCTTTTGTTACATTGCTGCGGAGCACTGAATATTCATCATCCGTGTTGTAACCAGCGCCCGGCGTTTGTCCATCATATCGAACCCAAACATTTAAATCATCAGATGGTTTATTGCCTAAAACTGCACTGAATTTTTCACCCAAGTGCTGAACAACAACAGCCTGACCCGCATCGACCCAAGCATCCCCGAGATAGGTGCCACGTTCTTGTTCGTCTGATTGTGGAATATAGGGCTTCGCAGGAGTGTAAACTGTATAAGAATTATAACCCCCAAAATCAATTTCACCGCCATCTTTATCAAAAATATCTAGGTAAGCATCGAGTGTACTACTCAAAAAATCACCGTCTAGATGAAATCCAATATTTTCGCATGTATCCATAATTTTTTCTGCAACATCCTGAAGGCTAATGTAACCATTTTGATAGCTTTCCAAATCCCCTAGCAGTGTGTCCAGGTACCCCTTTATTTCATTCGGCAGCTCATTATAAGCATCTGCTGATGGAATGTCTGTTTGAACATGTTCCAAAATCTGTGAAATTTCGGTGTTCTGATCACGTTTCATCATCTCTGAAATTCTGTTTTGCACGGTATTGTAATTAGACATATAAAAACTCTCAATATTTCAATTAATAATTTGGAAGATTTATCACCGTACAAAAACCTATTGTCAATCTTTTTATGTAATTTTATTTCAGGGTGCGATGTTTGTTTTCACATCCTCAAACAGTGAAGGATCACCGCAAGCAACGACTGTGCTTGTGCCGCTATTGATTGTTAGTGCTTGCCCTTTAAAATCGGAAATGCACCCGCCCGCGCCTTCTATGACAGGGACAAGCGCAAGATAATCATAGGGCTGCATATTGGCTTCAAGGATGACATCGACAAACCCATTTGCCATTAATCCATATTGATAGCAATCGCCGCCCCAGAAAAATTTATTCTCATTAAAATTTTTATAGACCGGATCATGCCCGAACATGGCTGGTGTTGTGCTGCCAATTCTGGCATGATCAAGGGAAGCGCACGGGACGCAGGTGACATGTTTTCCGTTAAAAGAGGTTTTATTACAATCACCAACCCAGCGCTCACTTAAAATCGGTTGATCGATAATCCCCAGTATTGGCGCGCCGTCCTTACATAGAGCAATCAAAGTTCCAAAAGTCGGTCGTCCAATGACAAAGCTTTTCGTTCCGTCAATCGGATCAAGCACCCAAGTGTATCCATTTTGGCTTTCTTTGATACCAAATTCTTCGCCGTAAATCCCGTCATCAGGGCGTTCCAGCTCTATAATTTCACGCATGCGTTTTTCGACGGCGCGATCAGCGATGGTCACGGGGCTATCATCGCCTTTAATCTCTACGTCAAAGGGCGTGCGGAAATAGTCTTTCACAATATCCCCGGCTGCATCAGCGAGCCTGTTGGCAGTATTCATAAAGTCTTGCATGATTTATACCTCTATCAATTCAATGTCATATTGGCGAAATTGTTTGTCACTGCTGAGCAAGGCTAAATCGTAATGCATCGCCTGTGCGATCATAATGCGATCAAACGGGTCCTTATGGTGAAGAGGCAGTGTTTCAAGAATGGGCGCAATGTCCGCATTTACATCCAAAATACTGAAATCCTCCTGACGCGCTATTTTCAAATATTCTTCTGCGCTTTTGATAAGGCTTTTCGGATGTTTGGATTTTTTAATGCCAATTTCAATAAACGCGATGCTGCTGATATAAAGCTGCTTAGCGCTTTGCAAAAGGCCGGCGGTTTCCGGTTTCAGTTTATAGGAAAATTGATATAGATTAATGATGACATTTGTATCAATCAGTATAGTCATGAATCCTGATACCATTCCTCGGCAATGTCCGCCTCAAATTCAGGATCAAAAAATGCTTTAAGATGCGCCTCGTTTGCCGCGCCATCCCAGATACCAAAAGAAATATTGCGGCTTTTATTCGATGTGTCCGGCAAGACAAACTCACCAACAGGCTTATCTCTGTTCATGACAACAATTTTATCCGCTTCACCATTTTGCAATTGTGCAATATATCTGGATAAATTTGTTTTAAACTCGTATGTTTTTACTTCAATAATATTCATAGCAATAGGTTAACCTAGTTAACCAACTTAGTCAAGTTAGAAGAGATGCAGAAAACAGTTAATGATATCAGAGAAGAGTTCTTAAGCTTTTTCGAAACAAAAGGGCATAGGCGTGTGGAATCTTCCTCGCTTGTCCCGCAGAACGACCCAACCCTTATGTTCACAAATGCGGGTATGGTTCCGTTCAAAGATGTGTTTACGGGTAAGGAAAAGCGTGATTATTCCCGCGCAACTACGGCGCAAAAATGTGTGCGCGCGGGCGGTAAGCATAACGATCTTGAAAATGTCGGCTATACCGCGCGCCACCATACATTTTTTGAAATGCTGGGGAATTTCTCATTTGGTGATTATTTCAAGGAAGACGCGATTGCCTTTGCGTGGGAGCTGGTGACTAAAAATTTCGCACTCCCGCCGGAAAAACTATGCGTGACCGTTCATGCAACCGATGACGAGGCGGCTGCGATTTGGAAAAAGGTCACTGGATTTCCCGATCATAAAATCATTGCGATTGACAGCGATGATAATTTCTGGCGCATGGGCGATACGGGCCCTTGCGGGCCTTGCACCGAGATTTTTTATGATCATGGCGAGCATATTTGGGGCGGTCCACCGGGAAGCGCCGAAGAAGACGGTGATCGCTTTATTGAAATCTGGAACAATGTTTTCATGCAATATGAGCAAGTGGATGCGGATACGCGCATTAATTTGCCTGCGCAATCCGTTGATACGGGCATGGGTTTAGAGCGTATGACTGCGACTTTGATGGGCAGCCACGATAATTATGAGATCGATATCATGCGCGATCTGCGCCAGCATGTTGCTGATCTTACGGGAGTTTCCATTGATGGTGATATGGCAGCCAGTCACCGCGTCATTGCCGATCATATTCGCTGTTCTGCTTTCCTGATGGCAGATGGCGTGATGCCGGGCAATGAGGGGCGCGGCTATGTTTTGCGCCGGATTATGCGCCGCGGTATGCGCCATGCGCATTTATTGGGCGCGCAAGACCCGCTCATGTATCAGCTTTTCCCAACGCTCCTTGGTAAAATGGGCGAAGCTTATCCCGCATTAAAGCGTGCAGAAAGCTTGATTACAGAGACTTTGAAATCCGAAGAAGAGCGTTTTAAAGTCACATTGGAGCGCGGGCTGAAAATGCTCGATGAAGAAACGGAAAAAGTGGCTAGCGGTGCCAAATTCCCCGGCGATGTGGCGTTTAAGCTTTATGATACATTCGGGTTTCCGCTTGATCTTACGCAAGATGCATTAAAAGCCAAAGATATCGCGGTGGATATTGATGCGTTTGATGCCTGCATGGATGAGCAAAAAGCCGCCGCCCGCGCTGCCTGGAAAGGATCAGGCGATGTTGCGAATGAACAAATCTGGTTTGATATTTTGGAAGAATTCGGCCCGACAGAGTTTTTAGGCTATGAGGTCGAGCAAACCGAAGCGCAAGTTTTGGCAATCGTCAAAGATGGGCAGAGAATTGAGCGATTAGAGGCCGGAGAAGAAGGGATTATTATTACCAATCAAACACCCTTTTACGCCGAAAGCGGGGGGCAGGTTGGTGATACGGGGGTTATTACATTGCCCAACAATCAGGTGTCAGCTCAGATTACAAATACCGTCAAACCACTTCCTGCAATTAATGCGCATTATGTAAAATTAAATCAAGATGAAATTACCGTAGGTGATGCGATTGTTATGAAAGTTGATCAAACCCGGCGTGCCGCCATTCAATCCAACCACTCTGTTACACATTTGATGCATGAGGCGTTGCGCAAAGTTCTGGGTGATCATGTTTCCCAAAAAGGCTCGCTTCAGGACGACAAACGTACCCGCTTTGATATCTCGCACCCTAAAGGCATCAAGCCCGAAGAAATCGCACAGGTCGAGACCATTGTTGCGGAGCAAATCGCTGCCAACGCGCCTGTCACAACCCGCGTGATGCCTATTGATGAAGCGCGTGAAACTGGTGCTATGGCGCTTTTCGGGGAAAAATATGATGATGAGGTGCGCGTTGTTGCGATGGGAACACAAGACAATGATAAACAATTCTCGATTGAGCTTTGCGGCGGGACGCATGTTAAAACGACAGGCGATATCGGCGCTTTCAAAATCATTTCCGAAGGCGCGTTATCCGCAGGTATTCGCCGCCTAGAAGCCGTGACGGGTGAGAATGTAGCCAAATATAATCAAGAAAAGGCCGCCGCCGAGCAAGAAACATTGAATAAGCTCCTGACGGACAATCAAAAACGCCGCGAGGCATTGGCGGAGCTTGATGGGATATTTGAGGATAGCGTTCCTCAATCTCAGGAAGATATCATCAGGCAAAATAAGAAGCTTGATAAGCTTATCGCCGATCTTCGCCGCGCACAAGGCGCAAGCACAAATGATGATGAGATTAAAGAGATTAACGGCGTGAAATTCATCGGTAAGGTTCTGGACGGGTTTCCACCAAAAGACCTTAAGCCCATGGCTGATGATTTAAAGCAAAAAATCGGCTCTGGTGTGATTGCTCTTGTGGCGACCAATGACGGCAAAGCCTCTATCGTGGTTGGCGTGACGCAAGATATGACCAGTCGCTATAACGCAGTTGACCTTGTGAAAATCGGTGCCGCGGCTCTAGGCGGTAAAGGCGGCGGCGGCCGCCCTGATATGGCACAGGCCGGCGGCCCTGATGCTGCAAACGCAAATGCTGGTATTGCAAATATTGAGAACGCTATATTTTAAATATTTTTTGGTTAACCAGCATGGCAATTGCATTTGAAATCGTGATTTGTAAAAACCATCGTTATCCTATTCCCCCTCACCTGTCATCCCATTTCCCCCACTTGTCATCCCGGCGAAAGCCGGGATCTCCTCGCTTTAAGTATGAGATCCCCGCTAATAGATACGAACAAACCTGCCGCTTCCTCGCAACAACGCTCTTGTCATTGCGAACGCAGTGAAGCAATCCAGATTGCCGCGTCAGGCTCTTGGCCTTCCTCGCAATGACGAACTGGGTTGGCTTTAGGGTTTCTTGCGATTACGCCGCTTTCGCGGGGGTTGTAAGAGTCACGTAATTCGCTGACAGAATATAAGAATGAGCAACCCCGCCGCAAGCAGCGGGGTATCAGGTTCAGGAGCCTCGCCCCGAGTGAGAACACTCCAAGAGGCAGAGAATTAAACCCTGAAGAAGAGACTAAACGATGAGCGTGCCATCTTTTACAAGCTGGTTTTCATCAGAAAGTCCTGTAGTATTATGAAGCTCAGCTACGCGAACATAGCTCTCAGCATTACCATCAACATTGACGAAAACTTCGCTATTTTGACCATCATCTTTTATATAAACGAAATCTTCTATGTCATTATTTGACGGATCATAGTCAGACAAGATATCGGATAAATCAAGTTTATCCCCATCTTGTGCATCAAAGCCATAAATATCGCGCACATGGTTTATCGTATCAATGTCAAAAACTGTTGCTTCATTTGGGTCATAAAGAGTGAACTCTACCTCTTCTTTTTCCAGACGTTTACCCGATGCTTTATTTTTAGAATAAAAACCAACCTCTAACTCATAAGTTTCACCAGCTTTTAAGTTATCAGTACCATCATAAAAATCGCCTGAGCTATTATCTCCATACAAAGCATAGGGTTCTACATTTTCAACACGCGATTTTGCACCATCCATATTTAAGCGGGCGCTTTTAACGCTATCAGCAAGACTATGGTCATCGTTAAGTGATGCATATAAGCCGATTGTCTTACCTGCTACTTCATTTATATCAATGTAAGCACCGTCTTTTATTTCAAACAAAGTTTTATCTGAATTGGTGTCTACAAAGAAGTAAGAGGCTATACCATCATCGGAGGCTGGTTCCTCTGTGACAATAGGAGGGTCAACGGGGTCAGCCGGGGGGTCAACCGGATCAGGAACATCACCTGAAATGCTGAACTGCAAATCAAAGTCAGCTAGCTTTGTTCCGCTACCTTTATTACCACTGAAAAACTCCAGGGAGAGAGTTTGTTGCCCTTCACTTAAAACAATACCTTTTATGTAATCACCATCCCTATCACCAAATAGTGCATAAGGCGCATTGTTTTCAGTCTGAACAGCTCCGCCATTCAAAGACATTTTAACGCTTTCCACCTGTGAACTATCATCAGGAACAGCAATCATAGAGATTTTGCGGCCACTCACCAGTGCCGCATCAATCGTGTCTCCGCTCTTCACTTCTGAGATGATTTGATCTGTATTTGTATCAACAATATAGAATGTTGCAAAATCCGCATTATCTTGTGGAGGGTTAACGGGGTCAGCCGGAGGATCTACCGGATCAGCAGGAGGGTCAACGGGTTCAGCCGGGGGGTCAACAACAACGTCACCTTGTATTTTAGAAGCCGGCTCGTTGGCGTCTTGATTGCGCCCATCTTCGCTTAGGTGAATGCGATCAAAACCCGCCTGTCGAGAGCGCCCGGAAACCTCTAGCGTATATACTTCTCCTGCAATGAGATCCTCAAAAACAGCATCAGATTTTTTATCATTTTGGTCAAAAGTTTTTGCCCAGAGGAATTTTTCAGGGCCACCACTAAAGAAAATTTTAATATGATCTTGTAAAACTTTACCTTGAGAATCAACCAGCTTCACAAAGAAATCATTATTTCTATCACTCGGCTCACCTGTATCCGGTTTGTAGCCGCGTAGAGTAAGATTATAATCGCCAGACTTATCGACTGTAAATTTGTACTCCAGCGTGTCCTGGGGGTTCTTGAAAGAGTCTTTTCTAGTATCCCAGGCAAGAATACCCTCACCTTTCGCCCCGTCAATATCACGAACTTCCCAGCTTCCATTAAGTTCAGCTGTCTCAGCTTCAATAACAACAAGGCCATTTTCACCAATGCTGACACCATCTTCTGATGGAATGACAGGATCAACGGGTGAATCAATCGGATCAACAGTTTCAGGTTTGTCTGGCAATTCTGAGTTTCTTACGAGTACGACCCAGTCTTTATTTGTACTCTCAGGTGCGCCACCTATATTCCTGTTTCCACCACCAGTAACTTGACCACCATCGATAAAGTCACCACCAGTTCTTGGATTATACCATAGAATGTCAAAGGTCTCACCACCGTGTCCGGAAAGGTTCAATTTCACTGAATTCGCTTCACCATAGGGCAAGTACACGACATAGTACTCACCCTCTTTGGCCATGACAAAGTCTTTACCATTAGAGGTAAGCCCATCTTTTTGCTGCATATCCCAAAATGGAATATATTCATTAAAAAATTCCAAAGCTGCGGATGTCCATGTCCACACAGATTTATACGCCGTAAAGTCATCCATATTCTGGTCAAGTGAATGACCACCGAAAGAGCCATCATTCGATCTAAAATACCAGTTTCCACCAGAACCACCTGCGGTTAGGTGCCCCCAATACGCTTCTCTCAAATTCTTTTCTTGTGAAGAATCCGGGTTATTGGAATAAGGATTTATAGCAACTTTTCCACCTGAATCTTCTGTCCATTGTATAACCCATGGATCGCCAGCTTTTGCAGATTCTTCTATCCATTCTTCAGTGTTGCTACGTATATTTTCATGACTTGTCTGGAATGATGGACCATCAAAGTCCGTTTCACCCAATAAATCATCATATACTTTGTTGTGCTCGCCCGTATATGTATGTACAGATACTGCGTGATCATATCCATCGATCTCTTTCAAGAACTCTGCCATTTCTATGCGTTCTCGGTCACTTTGCGTATTTTCTTCACCCATGTTCCAATCAATACCATTCAAATATCCAAATCGTGCAACCATTTCACGCATATAGATTAAACGCTCTGCATCTAAAGACGTTCCCGCAACATCAGTGCCATTATTAAACATCTGGTCGTTTTCAGTTTCCTGCAACAGCATATGAATATTAATTCCGTTTTCATTCATGTGCTGGAAAACAACGTCCCATTGAGCAAGCTTAGAAACGTCATATGTGGCCAAATCGTCAAGCTCAACATCTTTTTTACTTGTCACATCTTTAATATCTTTAGAATTACCTCCGGGAAGACTTCCATACAGAGCATCTTCTACAAATGGGCTTACATCCTTACCATCACCGCCGATTGTCAACGCAAGAACATAAATTGAATTAAGGCCTTGTTCTGAGATATAGTTTACAGCACCTAAAACATTAGAACCCTTATCATTACCCCAGGTAGGGTCGGATTGCTTGGCATGCTTATCATGCGCATCAAATTTATGGCGACCATCTGACGTATTGTCAAAATCAGAGTTAGCTAGAAAGTTTTCAGGAATACCCGGCCCACCTTTAACAACATAGTCACCATCACCTTGATGCTGTAAATAATGCGTTCCCTCGTCCTGGAGAATCATCCCCTTGCCACGAAAATCTTTGCCTGTTTTATCAGTTGGCTGGACATTAAAAGAACCTGTCTCTCCATCAATATAAGACATTGCCTTGCCTGCGTCAGCTTTAGTTGTTGCGGCAATGTTGTCACCCGTTCTAAAAGATGCCTCATAACTCCAGTTTCCTTCTGATGGCGCATTAAAATTCACACGCCATACATTTCCTGAAGTAGCGCTTGTGTTAGATGCATCTCCATCAGCTGCAAAAAAACCGGGAACTTTAATTGTTTCACCAGTGCTATCATTTGTGAATGTTACGTCCAGACGATAATCTCTGAATGTTGAAGCTTCTTCTTTAAAATTTTGGGGAGAGGTAAAATCAAGTGAGATTTTGTGCCATGTTTTTTGTTCGCCATTAATTACTGCAGCCATAGTATACTCCTAACTCATTGATACGTAAAAACACTAATGCTAAATATCATGAAATTACTAATGCATTACCACCAGTAATGCAAGTTATTAATTACAGGCAATACAGTTATGAAAAATATAATTTGACCCTATCGAAGAATGTTGGGCTATATTCATGGCTAGTGCATTTGGATTTAACAGCTAGATTTTTAATACAATACCGTCCTCCCCGCACGAAGCAAACCGCAGGTTTGTTCGTATTGATAAAGTAGCAAACCGCAGGTTTGCTCACATCTATATAGCAGGGGCTTGTTATTGTGCACAATCAACAATTAGCGTCATCCCCGCGAAAGCGGCGTAATCGCAAGAAACCCTAAAGACAACCCAGTTCGTCATTGCGAGGAAGGCCAAAGGGCCTGACGCGGCAATCTGGATTGCTTCACTGCGTTCGCAATGACAACAGCG
>CAWUJS010000050.1:0-14114 GCA_963922705.1 uncultured Alphaproteobacteria bacterium
ATGACGCATCATCGCAAATCCATCTGCAGGCGGCGGTGATGCATCGTAATCCCGGCGCTACACTGGCGTTGGAGGTGCCTTATAATTTTTTAGCTGTGTATAGCAAGCAGGGTTACGATTGCACAGTAACGCAAGACACACATTATCATCTGCATCATTATGACCCGCTGGGGCATGTTTTTGCCCGTGCAGTGATGGCGATTAATGGCTATAAAGCGCCTCCGGCAGTTGATACACGCCTGCAGGCTGCCTTATCCAGCAATGCCCCGATCATTCTTGCGGACATGGCAAGGGAAGAAGACCAAAAGCATCTTGATCCAAACGGTGCGCTTTTCGAGGCGCTGGTTAGTAAGCGCGCGAAGTGGCAACAAGCCGCGCAAGCAGAGTATATTCATTGTGAAAGTCTTGCAGGCATGGAAATCCGTAATGGAGGTATAGCAACGACAACAACCAATGCCACCCATGCGCCGAATGCACCGGATTTAACGATTGTTACAACAGGTCTGGTTCATATTGGAGATGTGTTGGAGGAATTCTCCCATGCCGGATCATTGCCCGCGCAGCTTGCCAATCGCAATCCCGATGATATTATTGTAACCGTTTTTCCAACGATGGAATCATATGACATCACGCCGGAAAGGCTCCTGACAGATGCATTCCGCAATGATCATCGGATTATCCCGATAACATTGCGCGGTCTTTCTGAAAAAAGGGATTCTCATGGTTATGATGATAGCCAGCGCAAAACGGCTGAAACGGTGCGGCAATCTTTTATCAATGCCTGTGCAACTCCGCCGCCAGAACCAGTTTATCCAGACAAAGAGGAGGTCAGAGAAGAACTGCGCTCCCTCATCGCCGAATGCAAAGATGCCCATCCGGGGTGAAATCCCCCTTAATCGTCATTGCGAGCGTATGCGAAGCAATCTATTCATCCTTAAGGAGATTGCCGCGTCAACCTTAGGCTTCCTCGCCATGACAATTCCGTTTTATCCGTCATTGCGAGCGCCTGCGAAGCAATCTATTCACCGCTAAGGAGATTGCCACGTCAAAGCTTACGCTTCTCCTCGCAATGACAATCCTGTTTTATGCGTCATTGCGAGCGTATGCGAAGCAATCTATTCATCCTTAAGGAGATTGCCACGTCAGCCTTCGGCTTCCTCGCAATGACAGCCCGGTTTTATTCGTCATTGCGAGCGCCTGAAAGGAGCCCGGCAACCTTTTACCGATGCTAGAGCCGAGCCGCCGCATTGTGATAAATGGCTTTGCCTTTCCCCTTTTGTCATCCCGGACTTGATCCGGGATCTTTTCGATTTAAGCATGAGATCCCCACTATGTAGATGCGAACAAACCTCCAGTTTGCTACTTTATAAAATACGAACAAACCTCCGGTTTGCTTCGCCGCGGGGATGACGATAATTGTTAATTGTACCCAATAACAATGTCCCCGCTTTTTTGCACCCCATTCGCCCTTTTTGTCATCCCGGACTTGATCCGGGATCTCTTCGATTTAAGCATGAGATCCCCGCTATATAAATACGAACAAACCTCCGGTTTGCTACTTTATAAAATACGAACAAACCTCCGGTTTGCTTCGCCGCGGAGATGACATGTTTTTTGGAATTAATTTGACGACGACTACCGAAAACATTATTGCGGCTATTCGATTTCCGGTTTTTCCGCTGTCGGTATTTCAGGCTTTGTGAATGTCATGCTCTGCATTTGACTGCGTTTTTGTTTGTTGCGTTGATATTCCTGAATGATCCCGGCGATTCCCGTCTCGGCCTTTGTTGTTGTCTCAGATGACCTTGATGGCTTTTGAGGTTTTGCAGGGGCTTCAGGCGTCGCCTGACCATTGCCTTGTTTTTCTGTCTGCCCCGCTGCGAGTGCTTTATATTTATCCCAGACTGTTTGTTCGGGTGTTTTTTCGACTTCTCGAGGCACTTCCTCCTCAGGCGCTTCTGCCTTTGCTGGGCGCGCGCGGTTATAAACTGGTTTTTTGTCAGCATCATCAGCCTGCGCAGGGCGCATGGTTGTATATTTCATACCGCTTGTATATTGCGGTTGATCCGCAAAAGCGGTTGCGGCGCATAAAATTGGAACACTGAAGATAAAAGCGATTTTTTTCATGTGATCATTCTACAAAATTCGTTAAGCTTTACGCAAATGGAAAATATTCAATTACGCATAGCAACGATCGATGATATTCCCAAATTATGGGATTTGGCATTGGGGATGGGAGCTGCTAAATCAGACGGCTATTTTGACCGCGCTCTGGAATATCAGGAAGAAGGTTCAAGGCTTGTTTTTATTGCTTCGCTTGAAAGGCGGGATGTTGGCTATTGCATGCTGGCCTGGGAGCCGAAATACGCTTTTTTTCGCAAGATGGATATCCCGGAAATTCAGGATTTGAATGTGCTGCCTGATTTTCGGCGGCAAGGGGTTGGGAATTTCATGATTGAGCATTGTGAAAATCTGGCGCGAAAAAAGGGTATGGCGTATATGGGGATCGGCGTTGGCATGGATGCATCTTATGGCGCGGCGCAAAGGCTTTACATTAAGCGCGGCTATATCCCGGATGGGAATGGCTTAACCTATGATCGCAAAACAATTCCGCACGGCGCGATCCATCCGGTTGATGATGATATGTCGCTTATGTTGATGAAAGGACTTTAGTTTCTGTTACGCGCTATTATCATCAATTTGCGTGAATGAAAATTGCGGCATACCGGATTGCAAAGTTAAAGATAATCTTTATGGTGAGGGTATGCAAAAACTTGATCTATCCATCTATTTCGTTGCCGATCCTGTATGTTGCAACAATCGTCCCATAGCCGATGTCGTTGTGGCGGCTGCCGAGGCGGGAGTGACGATGATCCAATATCGTGATAAATCCGGCGATAAGCCTGTCATTGCTGCCAACGCGGCGCTTATGGCAGAGCTTTTAAAGCCTTACAACATCCCGTTTTTGATCAATGATCATGTCGATATCGCGCTTTCCGCGAGTGCAGATGGCGTGCATCTGGGGCAGGGCGATCAATGCCCTAAAGAGGCGCGTGCAGCATTGGGGCTTGATGCAATTATCGGCCAGACTGCCTATACACAAGAACAAATCGAAGCGGTTGATGATGCGATCATTGATTATATCGGCACAGGGCCTTTCTTCCCGACAAAAACAGATAAAGGCAAGCCCGTTTTGGGCGCGGCTGAATTTTCAAAACTCGCCGCTTTGCGTGATATTCCCATGGTTGGTATTGGCGGAATCACACCGGATAATGCCGCAGAAGTTATCGCCGCTGGTGCAGACGGCGTTGCTATGATGCGCAGTATCAGCGAAGCAGATGATATCGCGGCAGCCGTGAAAGCGTTTAAAGATATCATGAACTGAGTATATTTTTTTCTGCCCGCATCAAATCTTCTGGCGTATCAATGCCGGATTGAATTTGCCCTGCATCAATCTCAACTTTGACCGCCGTAATCTTGATCCCATTTTCAAGCATGCGAAGCTGCTCCAGACCTTCAATATTTTCATACAGCCCCATCGGCAAAGCGCAAAACCGCTCTAAGATGTCAGTGCGAAAACCATATAAACCAATATGCTGATAAACAGGCGAGGTATTAGAAGCCTCACGCAATTCTTCTTCTTTGCGCATGGCTGGAATAATTGTCTTGGAAAACCACAATGCGCGGTCATTATTATCAATAATCGCCGTTGTCCCGCTAAATGGCGTTGTTTTCTTCGCTTCCCGCAGTCGATCAAGGTCATCCCAACGTAAAGCGTGAACAGGCGTAACGACTTCAGCGTTCGGGTTTTCTTTAAAAGTATCAATGATTGCACGTATTACGGCAGGCGGCGTAAAAGGGGCATCTCCTTGCAAATTAAGGACAAAATCCGGTAAATCCCCACGCTGCTTTAAAGCCGCTAAAACGCGATCCGATCCTGTTGCGCAATCACCAGTCATCACGCATGCGATACCAATCTCAGCCGCGTGATCGGCGATGCGCTGATCCTCTGTGGTTACAAAAATATCTATCGCATTATTCTGCGCGGCGACAGCGCGCGCCACATCAATTACGCGAGACAGCATGCTTTGTCCGCCAATTTTGGCGAGTGGTTTGCCGGGAAACCGCGTTGAACCGTAACGCGCTGGAATGGCGATTGCGATGCGCATTATTGTGTTGCCCACCATGTATCAGAGATAAGCGGCGTAATCCCTGATAAAGTTTTCGGACGCTGTATATGGCTCCAATGGGCGATCCGCCATTGATTGTAATGCCACATCGGGATCACATAATGCGATGCCAGCAAAACACGATCCAGCGCCCGCACATGCGTGACCAAATCCTCGCGTGAGCTTGCCACGACAAGTTCCTCAATGATCTGATCAATCGCCGGATCTTTAATCCCTATATAATTGCGTGAGCCTTCAATATCCGCCTTGGCACTGCCCCAAAAGTCACGCTGTTCATTGCCTGGCGAATTGGATTGCCCGAACACATTAATCGTCATATCAAAATCAAAACCATTCATTCGGTTTTGATATTGCGCCGTATCCACAACCCGAAAATTCGCTTTCACGCCGATGCGTTCAAGATTTTTGATAAAAGGCAGCACCCAGCGCTCAAATTGTGGATTGCTGTCCAATATTTCAAATTCCAGCCGAACCCCGTTTTTGGCGCGTACGCCATCCTCACCCAAAGCCCACCCGGCTTCGTCAAGAATACTCATGGCGGTGCGTAAATTGCGTCTGATATTGCCGGATCCATCTGTAAGCGGATTTTGGTAGGTTTTAGTGAATACAGCATCAGGAATTTGCCCGCGAAAACGCTCCAGCAAAGCCAGCTCCTCGCCTTCAGGAAGGCCGCTGGAGGCAAGTTCGGAGTTATCATAAAAGCTGTCTGTGCGCACATAATCGCCAAAGGCAAATTGCTTATTTGACCATTCAAAATCAAAAGCGTAATTGAGCGCTTCGCGCACTTTGATATCTTTGAAAACATCTCGGCGTATATTGAAAATAAAGGCTTGCATCCCTGATGGACGTGTATGCGCAATTTCTTCTTTGATCAGCGCACCTGTTTTGAGAGCGGGAACATTATAGGCGCTTTCCCATAGCTTTGCGGTGTTCTCTAATTTTACATCATATTCACCCGCTAAAAATGCTTCCAAAGAGACATTGGCATCGCGGTAATAGTCGTAACGGATCGTATCAAAGTTATAAAACCCTTTGAAAAAGGGCAGATCGTTGCCCCACCAATTTGGATCACGCACATATTCAACCATGCGTCCGGCTTCTACTTTACCGACCTTATAAGGCCCGCTGCCCATTGGCGCATCAAGCGAGGTTTTATCGAATTCTTTACCTGTCCAGAAATGTTTGGGTAGCACGACAATCTCCGCAACAATCAATGGAAGCTCGGCATTGCCTTTCACGGCAAATTCAAATTTCACGCGGCGCGTTGATTCTGCTTTCACCGATTTCACATCACCATAATAGGCTTTGAAAAACGGCTGTCCTTTGTCCAAAATGGTGTTGAAAGTCCATACAACATCCTCTGCGGTGACGGGCTTGCCATCCGACCATTTTGCTTCGGGACGTATATTAAATGCAACCCAATCACGTTCTGGTGCAACTTCAATGCTTTCCGCTAAAATCCCGTAAAGCGTGAATGGCTCATCCCAGCTATTTTGCATCAAAGATTGATACACAAAGCCGGAACGCAGGAAATTCATTCCTGCTGCCGGTGTTCCTTTGACAATGAGCGGATTAAGAGAATCAAACGTGCCAAGCGCCGATAACCGCAAAGTCCCGCCCTTTGGCGCATTGGGATTCACATAGCCTAAATGCTTAAAATCCGGTGCATATTTTGGCTCACCGTGCAAAGCAATTGCGTGCTGCGGGTTGGTTTCTTGGGCTAAAGCTGGAAAGCTCAACAATAAAAGCGCTAAGAATAAGATTGGCATGTAATAATCCTTTGTTGAATTAATGTTCAAAATAATGAAAAAGTTTATCTGTGTCTATTCGCGTTCAACTGTAGTTTTTAAATTTTAAATCCTCGGCAAACGTTCTTTGTAAATCCGGACGGCCAAAGAGATAGCCTTGCGCATAGTAAAAACCATAATCCATTAATTTGCGCATCATTGCCTCATCCTCGATCTTTTCAGCGATCAGGCCAATCCCGTTCCCCTCGAGCACACGTTTTTGTTTCATCAGCGCTTTATATTGTCGCTCTTCATAGACTGCTTTGGCGAATATACGCGCATCTGCTTTGAGGTATCGGATGTTGAAACGCTGCAAATCCGTAATATCTTCATCTAGATTTGTTACATGATCCAAGGAGAATGCGCATCCTAATTTGGCTAAACCGCGCATGATTTGTAAAACAGGAACAGGCAGCGCGTGAAATTCAGCCTGCTTCATTTCAAAAACCAGCCGTTTCGCCATGACCCTGTTTTTGGATAAAAATGTCAGTAACATTTCCATGAATAGCTTGTGTTTTAATGTTCGCGCCGTAACATTAATAAAAAACGAAGGTGCATTTTGAGCATTCGAAGTTGCCATTAAAAGCGTCAGGCATTGTGATAAAAGCATGCAGTCAATCTCACCCATCTGATTATTTTTCTCAGCGAGCGTAAGATAGCGTTTGGCGGGAATATAAACCCCTGATTTTGCACGCACACGGCTAAAAATTTCATAAAATTTGCGCTCGCGTTTTGGCAGGCGCATGATTGGTTGCATAAAAATATCAATGCGTTCCTTACGAACCGCATGCGTGGTTAATTCCTCAACAACCATATCGCTCAGCGTGTCGTCTTCGATAATGCGGATCGCAGGCTGTGGTTTTGTTAATTCTTCCTTAGGGAAATATGGATTGGTATTTGCGGGTTTTAGAGGTTTTGGTTTTTGATTTTTCTTTATTTGCGTTTGTGCTCGTGTTTGCGTCACGATGTTTTTATATGAAATTGCATCTTTACGAATGTTATTCGTTGTGTTCTCACGATGCCGCGTCATTTCTTGCGAGAGCGCATCATGTTTTTGGTTTAAGCGTTTGATTTTAAAGTCAACAGCCTGTTCCCATTGGTCGCGCCGTACGCGTTCAAACAGGACAATAAAGGCAACGCTGGAGAGGGTAAAAACCGCTACGGAAAGTTCAATTGAGATTAAAGATAAAAATGAGACGATCGTAGCGGCGAAAAGCACAAAAACGCCTAGCCCAAGGCTGCGTAATTTTTTTCGATTCGTGAAACCCTTATAAAACGCCATAGTAAAGTTTTAAGGCATTTTCTTCATAACTTCCAGACCGGCCTTGATATATCCCCAGCCTGTGATGAGTGTCAAAATAGCGGCAATTGTTAAGCTCAAGCGGCCAATTTCCAAGACATAGGGCAAAGCAGGCGCGAGGATTAAAAAGCCAAGGCTCACCATTTGAAAGGTGGTTTTCCATTTTGCAAGATTTGTTACGGGAAGTTTGACATCGTGTGGTCCTAAAAATTCACGCATGCCGGAAACCAGAAATTCCCGGAATAAAATTAGCAAAACAGGAATCATCCAAAGCCCATCGAGCCGACCAAAGCCAACCAGAAGAACCAGCAAACAGCCAACAAATATTTTGTCAGAAATGGGATCAAGAAAAGTGCCTAATGGTGTGATTTGATTGAGTTTTCTGGCGACCCATCCATCAAAAAAATCAGTGATTGCAGCGATCGCATATAGCGCAAAACAGACCCACACAGCAGAAGGACCAAATTGAGATTCTGTAAACATGCACGCAAACATGGGGGGGAGTAGCAAGATGCGTGTGATGGTTAGGGTATTGGGTAGGTTGAGCATAGGTTACTATATGCTCAACTTGCTTGGCTCGCAATGACAGAGCATGGCATTAACCATTTGCGGCTTGTTTGGTCTCTTGTGGATCGCGTAAAACATAGCCGCGCCCCCAAACAGTTTCAATATAATTGATACCGCCCGAGGCATCTTCAAGCTTTTTACGAAGCTTACAGATAAACACGTCAATAATCTTAACTTCCGGCTCATCCATACCGCCGTAAAGATGGTTCAGGAACATCTCTTTCGTCAATGTCGTGCCTTTACGAAGAGATAAAAGCTCAATAATCCCATATTCCTTGCCCGTTAAATGCAGCGGCTTATCATCAACATCCACGGTGCGCGTGTCGAGATTAACCTTCACTTTACCAGTTTCAATGATGCTCTGGCTGTGGCCTTGTGAGCGGCGGACAATGGCCTGAATGCGGGCAACAAGCTCGCGCTTATCGAATGGTTTTGTGAGATAATCATCCGCGCCATAGCCCAAACCTTTGATCTTATTATCAAGTTCTGTGAGGCCGGAGAGGATTAGAATAGGTGTTTCAACTTTTGCATCGCGCAGGGCTTTCAGGACGTCATAGCCATCCATATCCGGGAGCATGAGATCAAGAATAATAATGTCGTAATCGTAAATTTTTCCAATTTCGAGGCCGTCTTCCCCCAAATCAGTGGTGTCGACAATATAGCCTTCTGATTTCAGCATGAGTTCGATTGACTTAGCAGTTGATGTATCGTCTTCTACGAGGAGTACGCGCATGATATTGATTCCCTTATATTTTTTCGCTTTTCTTTAGTTTGTTCTTCAGTTTTGACGGGGTGGGGGTATTAGGAAGGAATACACAGTAAATCCCAGCACCACGTTAAACTTTATTAATAAATAGTTTAACAAATATTAACGCCGTTAACAATTCTTTATTTTTTTGGTTTTTTAAACCATAAAGACACAAAGACGCGTTTAGATTGCCGCGTCAGCCTTTCAGGCTTCCTCGCAATGACGGATGGAAATATATATATTGTTCATAGTCCTTTGTTTT
This sequence comes from uncultured Alphaproteobacteria bacterium, assembly GCA_963922705.1. Classification (GTDB taxonomy): domain Bacteria; phylum Pseudomonadota; class Alphaproteobacteria; order Micavibrionales; family Micavibrionaceae; genus TMED27. Next base: position 8,855 of record CAWUJS010000050.1, read on the forward strand.
TTGGTTTTTTTTGGTGTAACTATTTAATAGGTTTTGAGCCTAGAGGGCGCAGGCGATGTTTTGCTCTAAAGCATCTTCTATAATATTGGGTGCATTTTCAGGTTTTTCATTGCATTGTTTCAAAGCATCCATCATACGTTGAAAAATTGGATCATGCATGAGTTTTGGCTCATATACGCGCATAGTAACTAAAGCAGGGAAATCTGCGTCTGCGTTGCAAGCTTTTGAAAAGGTGTCCACAAGGCCTCGTTCTTCCAAAAGGTGAGGGGTGGCATAGCCAAAAAGATCAACCGTTCTTCTAGCGATGCCTTCGGGGAAATCGGCAATGGTTTCAGGGCTGGCAGTGCGGTTGAGTACATCAATAGCATGTTGTACAATATCGTAATTATCTTCCTCTAATGGCGCTTGCGGTGTTCTGATTTCCAGACCGAGCCATAAATTGTCTATTTCATTAAAAAGCTTGTTTTGGATAAAGCTAATACCAGGTTTTGATGTTGGTATATCGGGTCCTTTGTCGTCCGATAAATCTTCAAAGGTTAATTCAACATTTTGATTTTCTAAAAGCTGGCTGCTGCCTGTGTAAGAATAAGAAGGAGAATTTGCATCGCTATAGCCTGATAAATAATATTTATCGATGTATTGCGGTAAAATGTTAAGGGCAGCCCGATCGACAAATCGTGACTTTTTAGCAAAAAAAGAACCGATAATGCCGATTGTTACTCTTTCTTGATCCGGGTTAAAGAATTCAGGATTTAGGCTATATGCTAATAGTTCAGCAAGATCATCAAGCTGTTCTGTTTGGCTAATGACAAAGCTAAACTCTGCTAATTCAGGCTTTTCTGATGTGATCATAAAATAGAATAATGCGGTATAAAAAATATGTCAATAAAATAATTGTGACCGGTATTTTCATTTTTTGTAACGAAGGTGTGAATATACGAAGATTTGCAGCTTTCTGTAGTGATTCTATTTTAAAATAAGACGGGCCTGCAAATCGCTATTTTTTCACAATGCTGCTCATAGCATTGTTCATATGTTTTCGTCACTTCGTTCTTCGTTACAAATAGAAAGCTTTTTAACGATTTTATTATTAATCTTTGAAATGCATTCACCTATAATAATGGAATATGAACAGACTAGCCGACAAAGCGATTGCCAGCCTTCAAGATATTCCTGACCTTGAGGTCTATGGTGAGGTTACGAAAATCCTTGGGCTTTTGGTTGAAATTGCCGGCTTTGGGCAGGCGCTTTCGATTGGTGCGATGGTGCATTTAAGGCCGCCACATGGTGGGGATATCCCGTGCGAGGTTGTCGGTTTCCGTGATGGGCATGCGCTATTGCTGCCCTTTGGCACGCTCGAAGGGGTAGGGCTTGGCTGTAAAGCTGTCATACAGGGTACGCAGCCGACAATTGCGCCGGATGAGACATGGTTGGGGCGGGTGATTAACGGGCTGGCGCAGCCGATTGACGGGCTGGGTCCTTTATCGCAAGGCGGGCATCCTGTGCTGCTCAAAAACAAGCCGCCGCCGCCACATTCCCGCCAGCGCATGGGCGCGCAGCTTGATCTGGGTGTGCGCAGCGTCAATAGCTTTTTAGCGACATGCCTTGGGCAGCGTATGGGGATTTTCTCAGGCTCCGGTGTTGGAAAATCAGTGCTTTTATCGATGATGGCGCGTTATACCACTGCCGATGTGTCGATTATCGGCCTTGTGGGGGAGCGTGGCCGGGAAGTACAGGAGTTTTTGGAGGATGATTTAGGGGCGGATGGGCTGGCGCGTTCTGTGGTTGTTGTGGCAACCGGGGATGAGCCTGCTTTGATGCGCCGACAGGCGGCCTATATCACGCTCTCGCTGGCGGAATATTTCCGTGATCAGGGTAAGCAGGTGCTATGCCTGATTGATTCTGTTACCCGCTTTGCCATGGCGCAGCGCGAGATTGGCTTGAGCGCGGGGGAGCCGCCAACATCCAAGGGCTACCCACCGACAACATTCGGTGAGCTGGCAAGATTGCTGGAGCGTGCGGGGCCTGGGGAGCCGGGCAAGGGCAATATTACGGGGCTGTTTTCTGTGCTTGTCGAAGGGGATGATCCGAATGAGCCGATATCGGATGCGGTGCGCGGGATTGTCGATGGGCATATTGTGATGGAGCGGGAAATTGCCGATCGCGGGCGCTATCCGGCGATTAATGTCTTAAAGTCGGTTTCGCGCTCTATGCCTAAAGCGCTGAGCGATGAACAAAATGCGATTATCAAGCGTGCCAAGCAAATTATTACAAATTATGAGAACATGGCGGAATTGATCAGGCTAGGGGCGTACCGAAAAGGCTCTGATCCGGATGTGGATGAGGCAATTGCGATTTATCCGGAAATTGAGGCATTTTTGAACCAGAATAAAGAAGAGCAGACGAATATTGAGGAGAGCTTTGCAAGGCTTGCTGCGATTATAGGCGTGTCTTATGGCGGCTGATCTTAACCCTCTTATTCGCGTACAAAAACATGCGCTGGAGCAAAAGCAGAAATTCCTGGCCGAGCTATATCGTCAGGCCGAAGAATATGAAGCACAAAAAGAGGCGATGCTGAAAACGCTCGAAGAAGAGCGGGAGAAGCTTGATGATATGGGGGTTGAGATGCTGCGCTATTTTGGCCCCTATGAAGCCGGAGTGGATGAGCGGGTTAAGGAAATCGATGCGGCGCTTTTGGCGCTGAATGCCCGTATTGATTTTGCGCGCGAGGATATGCGCGCGGCCTTTGCGGAGCTAAAGAAAATCGAGATAACGCAGGAAGAACGCGATGCGCAGGAAAAACGCGCCCATGATAAACGTGAAAACGCCGCGCTGGATGAAATTGGGCTAGAGGTTTTCCGGCGGCGACAGGGTGAGGATTAGGTGGTTTTGTTATATTCATAAAAGTGGGGTTTGGGGGCTTTTTGTGAAAAAGATTCTGACTTTCGTCTGGGTGCAAGGGGTGAGTGGGATGCCAGTTTTGGCCGGTTTTTAAATGGCGTAAGAAACCTCTATTGCCTCCGCTATCTCACGTGTTTATTAAACCACAAAGACACTAAGGCTAAGGCGCGTTTAGATTGCCACGTCAGCCTTTCAGGCTTCCTCGTAGATGACGAGGGTGGCTATATGCAATTACCCTGCCGCCGCGCGCATAGAAGCACGAAGCTTACGCCAGATTTCCGAGGCTATATCCTCGACATTCTCTGCGGCCTGGGTATTGGGCGAGCGCATCAAAAGCGGTGTTTGATGACGAATACTCTCTTTTACTTTCGGGTCCACACGGATCATGCCAAGCAAAGGCGGCTTGAGGCGCAAGAAATTCGAACAGGCCTTCAAAAGGGTTTTATAAGTTTTCTCACCCTCCATCTCCGAAGAGGCCATATTCACAACGATATTAACATTCTTGGACATGCCAGCCGCATTACCGATTTTGATAAAGGCATAAGCATCGGTCAAAGATGTCGGCTCATCTGTAGTGATCAAAATAGTCTGCGAAGCCATCGCAGAAAGCATACGTACAGTACGGTCTACACCTGCCCCCAAATCGCAAATCACGACATCATAGTCAGCCGCAAGATCCAAAAGCTGATCACGCAAAATCGTCAAACGCTGAGAGGGGAGCGAGGCAAGAGATGCCTGGCCGCTGCGCCCGGCAATGATATCAAATTCTCCATCTTCGAATGGTTGCACAACTTTATCAAGGGAAAGACGCCCGCGAATAACATCATTCAGGTCACGCTTTGGCATCAGACCCAATTGAACATCAACATTCGCAAGCCCCAAATCACCGTCAAACAGGAGTACTTTTTTGCCCATCCGCGTCAGAGCATGTGCCAGCGTAATGGAAAACCATGTCTTACCGACACCACCTTTCCCCGAAGCAACCGCAATAATATTATTACCACGCGGCACGCTTGGCGGCGCTTTTTTATTGTTCATCATGGAATCGGCAGAATTCATCATTTTAATATCTCTTATAATTCATATCCATTCAAGCGTGTCCGGCGTTTGTCGTGCTTTCCGTCCCCATTTCTCTGAAACCTTCCGGCATAAGCCGCCTTGATAAGGATTTGGGACTCATATCCATCAACCCATCCGCGACTTTTGGCGTGTTACTGGCATCACTGATAGAAAGCGCACCCTGATGTGCCGCCGAGAGAATCCCACCCAATCGTCTTGCCATATCAATACGCGTCGGGATCAGAGATTCAACGCCGATACTGGCAAAAATCCGTGCCATCTCTGCGCTTTCCTCGGCATCCATGCCGCCCGGCATAACTGCATAAGGCTCAACACCGCCAACACCAATTAAACGCGCAAGACTGCGAACATCTTTCTTATCAAAAGGATTGATGGCTGCTGTATCAATAATCACCTGCTCGACACCGCTTAGATCATTCAAGATATATTGTAAATCTTTGGGAGAAGATGCTGTTTTCAAATCAACATTGAGCAGCCTTGTAAAGCTTTCCAGCTGCGCAACACCGCCGGCGCGAACAGTATCGCAAGTTACCACGCCGAGCCTGAGGCCGTTCATCGCACCGCGCGCCGCCAGCTTTGCCGCAGCCAATGTTTTCCCCGCGCCCGGCGCCCCTATCATCATAATTGCTTTGGGATGCCCCTTCGTTGGTAACGGTTTGAATTCAAACAAATGCTCAATCGCCGCCATGAGAGCAATGCCGGGTGTTTCGAGGCCAACAATGGTTGCACAGGAGAGAATATTGTCCATCACATCTTCAGTGACCCCGTGACGGAGAAGCGTATCTGTTATCTCTTCGCCAATACCTTTATGCTCATTTTCATCATCATATTGCAGCCATTCCCGCGCTGATGAATGGCTGCCTTTGTTTTCGATGCGATGCGTTTCAAAATTTACATTCTTATCCTCGTAATTATCCTCGTCATTACCCTCAGACAAGACCGTATCGAACGCATCATCCTCATAAGGATCATTCAAACCAGGATCAATGGCTGCTGTCACATTAACAGTACCTCCACGCGCAGGGCCGCCTTGCTCTTCACGCGTCGCGACAATCACCGCATCCTCGCCCAGCGCATCGCGCACCATTTGCATGGCATCCGTCATTGATTTGGCAGAAAATGATTTTAAGCGCATAAATAATGTTACTCAAATTGCCACGCTGCGAACGGGGAATCTTTTATTGTGTATGGTTAATAACGACTATAGTCATTCCATTTTAAAACCGGACAAATCTGCAAATCGCCGTTTTTTCAAAATGCTCCTCAAAGTATTGTCTAT
>CAWUJS010000051.1:0-13993 GCA_963922705.1 uncultured Alphaproteobacteria bacterium
TAAATTATTCATGGATTGCGCGTGATTAGGGTCAAGTTCCAGCGCTTTTCGGCATTTTTCAGCCGATAATTCCAGTTGTCCTGTTTCGCGCAAGGCATTGCCGAGATTATTCCATGCAAAGGCGAATTCCGGATTTATTTCCAGTGCCTTTTCCCAGGCTTCAATGGCTTCGTCTTTGCGTCCCAGCTTGACAAGAGCTGTACCGAGATTGAGCCAGGCTTCGGGGATATCCGGATCGCGTTTAATGCCTGCACGTGCAGAGGTTTCGGCTTCTTCAAACCTATCGGCTAACCAGAGTGTATGCGATTTATTCCAATATGTATTGGCAAAATCAGGGTCGGTTTTTATTGCCTGATCGTAAGCTTTGAGTGCTTCTTCGGTTTTGCCGGCTTCATTGAGCATGATGCCGTAATTACACCACCATTCTGCTTGTGCTTCGTCGGATTTTACGGCTGTTTCTATTGTCCCAAGTGCGTTATTTAAATCGCCCATAAAATATGATGAAAGGCTAATGTAATAGAGGCTTTCAGGGTGGTTCGGGTATGATTTTATGATGTCTTCCAACACCATTTTTGCAACGCGGTAATTACCTTGCTGCATATGTGATGTTGCAATGCCCAAGGCTTCGTCCAGGGTGATTTCTTGTTGTTTCATCATATTATTGCAAGACTGCTGTTACGCCAAAAGAGCCTGTGTAAATGCCTGCGGCTTGAGTAGCGCCAACGGTGATGGTTGCACCAATCGGAACATTGAGCGCAGGGACTGTTTGTGTGGTTGTGCAGCACCCGCCGGCATTGGTGAGGATGTTAAAGCTATTGACATTCATATTCGCAGTTCCGTTGCTGATGTTAAAATTCGTACCGTTAATACTGAACTGAATTGGGCGAAAAGGGAAGCCTTGTGTGACGATGCAGCGTGCCGCGGAAACTGGACCGCTTACGGAAACACAGCTTGACGCGCTTGTGCCATCAGCATTGATTGTGACTGAGCCGGCCGACCCGCAGGTTATGATTTGTCCAAAGACCAGTGGGCTTACGCAATTTAGGCTTTGCGCAAGAACCTTTGATGGTAGTGCTGCCACACATGTAGCCAATGACAACTTGACCAACAGTTTTTTATGTCTTTTGGTTTTCATATGCCTTTTGTATTAGAATATATTTTCTTCATTATAATATCAGCTTTATTAACGTTTATACCATTTTTATCTATAAGAAAATTTTGATAAAGTAAAATTTTACTTTGAGGGTCAAAATCCAAGACTTGAATATTTTTTATGGTTAAAATTTCTTCTGATAATACTCTCGTTGAAAAGAATATTGTATTTTTATGTGACGCTATCGAGCGGGCAGGCGGATATATTGCTTCTTCTGTGGAGATTATCGATCAAGCGGGGGATACTGCAATTATAGTCGGTGCAGATTTTGCAGATGATTATTTGTGTAAGCTTCCGCATGATGTTTTGATCCCCTATGATCAGTATGATTTCGATATTGAAGATGGGGATATTGTTATCGCTAATATTGACGGCGTTTCAGATTCTGCGCATTTAAAAATACTGGAAGCTATGCTGTCTCTCTATAACTTTAGCGGCAAATTTCAAAAACATCTGCAAGCGCATCCTTTGCTTTTTTATAGTGAGGCACCTGAACTTGTGCAGTATTTGATGCAAGCAAGAGAAGGTCAAGATATTGAAATTGTTAAAAATTTTATCAATAATCCGGAATATTTTGATGAGTTGGCTCTGCTCACTTTTTTTAAAAGCCGTTTATTGCATTGCCGTCTTTTTTCAAGCGAGGCGGAGCGTTCCGCTGTTTTATTTCCTGTTGCTGAATTGATGAATCATCATTATTCAGGTGCGGATTTTGAGAGTATTTACGCAGAAAAAATATCATATATGGCGACCAAAGCTTCTATGCCCGTTTCGGGAAGCCGTGAGGCTTTTGCTTGTTACGGGCGGTTTGATGCTTTGGATACTTATCTTCATTATGGGTTTATTAATGATGCTGCAAAATTTATCCGATCTATACCGCTTAAGATTGATCTGGGTGATATCGGTTCTATTCTTGTCAGAGGGTTTAGTGCGGCTATGCCGATGACGAGCATTCCTCATGCTTTAAAAGATCTTGCTTTTTATTTTCCGCATATAGAAAAGTGCCCAGAGCGCAACATGGTAGAGATGAGCCATGTTTATATCCCTCAAGAAAATGCACGTTTTTCTCTGCGGCGTATCTTAGAACATGTTATTACGCTATTGCGTCCTGATATTGATGATCTGGAGGGTGTGCGTATTATTGCAGAGGCTGAAGCGCAGATTCTACAACTCAATAGTGATTATTATGAGCGTGTGATATTTTTGGCTCAAAAAGATAATTTGGATGCTGCTTTGGGGCGTTACGCTGCGCAAATGGCAAAAACACAAATTCATAAAATTACGCATTACAAAAACTTAATGAGCGCTTGTTAAAAAATGTTTTTTGAGCTGCGCGTGATTTCTGCTCAAGCTTGTCTTAATTTAATATTAAGTTCCCTTGTAATATACTTAAAATTAAGTACAATTGTATGAAACAAAGTTTGCGTAGAACGTAGAATAACGTTTCTTACTTTGTATATTTGGGGAAAATTGAGCAAAGCCAGAATGGAGTATTTCTCATGGATAAATCTTTACATAAAGTTCTTTTAGGGTCAACAACATTGCTAGCAATTGGAGCTTCGGGTTCTGTCGCGCAGGCGGCAACGACGGGTGTTCCGATTAATGCGGAAATTGTTGGTGCAATTGACATAACGCAAACAGCAGCTATGAATTTTGGTGCATTAACCGATTCAGGTGCCGGTGGTACAGCCGTCTTGGGGACTGGTGGTACAATTACCGGTGTGACTGGCGGCACGACAAGTGCCGGTGGTACTATTCAGGCTGGTGGTTTTACATTGAAGGCGACGACAGGGCGCAATATTGATATTACAACACCTGCCACTGTAACAATTGATGATGCTGGTGCCGGTGCACCGATGACTGTTCATTCATTTGCGCTTCTTGCTCCAGCAGGTGGTGGTGGTGGTAACAATACCGGTACAGCCGCATCTGGTGCTGCTTTGGTTGCAAGCTTGTCTGCGGCTACTGTTACTGGGTTTAGTGTTGGCGGTACACTTGTTGTTGGCGCTGCACAGGCTGCAGGTACCTACACAGGTACTGTGACTGTAACTGCTTTATATCAGTAAAATATTCGATCCATAGTTACAGAGAGTTAGAGTGTAGGTGCTATCTCTGTAACTACTTTTTGGGGCATAGGAAATGCTGGGGACGTCAAAAAAACGTAGTCTTGTTAAGCCGCTGGTTGCATCAGCTTTAGTTTCCTTGTCATGCCTAACCTCTCAAGCCATCAGGAATGCAATTGCAAGCACTGCAACTTTGCCAATTACGGTTCGTTTAATTCGTGCTGTTGAAATTACGCTGGACGCATCTTTGGATTTTGGCACTCTTGCCATGACAACAGATCGTGCCGGCACAGCGCGGATGGATACCTCTCTTAATCGTTTAGTAATCGATAGTAACAGCTCTCTGTCATTATCTGGAGGAACGCCGCAGGTTGGACGTTTCATTGTTAAAGGCAGTTTGTATCCTGTGACTGTTAGTGTAGAGGAAACATCAGTTCAGCTAACCAACGGCGTTGACACTGTGACTGTTAACAGTTTCAATTTAATGACAGGGGATGGCGGGGCACGTGTTACAGTCATGCCGCAAATTGGTCAAAATAGTTTCACAGTGCCTGTTGGCGCATCTCTTGCAACCAAGGCTGGTCAATTGGACGGAACTTATGTTGGAGCAACACGAATATTCGCTAACTTTCAATAACATATAGTATACTAAAGACTTGAAAAAATGGCTTAAATCATGCTTAATTTAAAATAGCAATGTGTTTTGCGTAAAATGCCAGTGAGAGTTTGATTAAAGGATAAAAATGACGGCGTTAAAAAGATTTGTAATCTTAGCATTTATGTGTGCGACATTTTTTGTTTTTAGCGCAAAGGATGCTGGTGCTGTTCGCGTTAGTCTTAAACGCATTATTTTTGAAGGTTCTACGCGTTCTGAGATATTGACTATCATTAATAACACGGCAGAGACGCAGACATATCGGCTGGGGTGGCGGAAATATCGTATGGGTGAGAGGCATTCCTTAAAAGCGGTTGACGACGATGCGGATGATGGGAGTATTCTATGGGCTGATAAAATGCTTCGTTTTGCGCCCAGGCGGGTTACTATCCCCGCAGGTGGTTCGCAGCAGGTTCGATTATTGCTTAGAAGGCCTGCTGATATTCAGGAAACAGAGTATAGGTCTCATTTATGGATCGTGACGGAGACAAAACCTGACAGGTTTAATATAGAACAAGATGTGGATGGGCAATCCATTCGTCTGGCTGTTCAACCTGCGATCTCTCTTCCAGTTTTTGTCAGGCATGGAAATTTAAGTGCAACAGCGAGTATTGGCTCTCCTAAACTGGTTAAAACTGCTGAAGGTCTCAATGTTAGTTTTACGTTGAACAGGCAAGGTACGAGCAGTATTTATGGTGACTTTGATTTTACGTGTGAAGATGCTGGTAACAATTCTGTTTTAAAACAAGTGCGCGGTATTTCTGTTTATACGGAAATAGAAAGACGCTTTTTGGATTTTGATATTCCTCTTGCGCAGGCTCAAACATGTAAAAATGTTGGTATTGAGTATAGAGCTGATCCGAGTGATCCAGATCACAAGGGTGCGACCTTAGCAACTGCAGCAGCTTCTTTGTAAAAAACATCCTTTTAAAGTTATTGGTATGGTTTTTGCTAATGTTTACATGGGCAGGGTATATATTTTTTTATATCACGCCGAAATATCGTAAACATTGCGGGGCTGCATGTTTGATAAAAACAGTGTTAAAATATTGATCTTTAAAAGAATTTTTCTCTTTTTTGCTATTTTTACAGTCACGCTAGCTGCGCCCTCTTTTTATTTTTATGAAAATATCTCTTATGCGCAAGAGCCTTCTGAGCCTAATGAGTATATTTTAGAGGTTCTTTTATTGCCGACATGGCGTATTTCCGAGGCAATATTTGCCTATGAGCTTAATGGAAAGTACTATTTGCCACTTGGGGAACTTGCCGAGGGGTTTGAGTTTTACACTGAGCTTGAGCCTGAGACGCAATATGCAATTGGTTTTGCTTCCGTAAAGGAGAATAGTTTTACGATTGATGGTGAGCGTAACGAGGTTGTGATCAAAGGGCAAAAAACTGCATTGAGCGAAGATGCCATTCTGGTTTCTGAGTTTCTTGCAACGGATGACATATATGTACAGTTAGAAGTGCTTAATAAGATATGGCCTGTTCAGATGAATCTAGAGCTTTCAACGCTTACTGTTTTTGTAGAAACTAATCAAGAATTGTCCTTTATGCGTGATAAGAAACGCAAAGAAAATCAAAAAATAGCGTTATCAAGGCGTGAGCAGCGATTAAAAGAACGCGTTTTGTTGCCGCGGCGTGACAATGATTATCAGTGGCTTGGAAAGCCGGTGATTGATTACCAGACAAATTATCGATTTGATACCGAAGAAGATGATCTTACGGGCAGTAATAATTTCAGCGGTATTCAGAATATTGGAAAAATGCAGGCTGATTTTTCAACGAATTTCCGCTTTGTTGATGGCAATATTGACAGGCCTGATAATGTCCGCTTGCGTCTGAGCAGGCGATCTGCCGGGCAGGATAATCTTTGGGGTATTCCGGGTGTACGAAGAGTTGAAGCAGGGGATGTTGCATTGCGCCAGCGAGAGTTAATTGCAAATTCATCGACGGGGCGTGGTTTTACTATATCCAATGACAATCAGGATCGCGGTAATGAATTTGATCGCATTACTATTGAAGGGGTCGGTCCGCCTGGCTGGGAAATTGAGCTTTATAACAACGAAGAATTAATCGATTTCGGCGAAGTTCCTGATGATGGGTTATTCTTTTTTGAAGATGTCGTTTTAGGGTTTGGGAATAATGAAATTAAAATTCTGTTTTTTGGTCCGCAGGGGCAAGTGAGAGAAGAATTAAGAAGCTATAAAGCTGGGGGCTCTATGTTAAAGCCGGGGCAGTTCAAATATTCAGCCGGACTTTTGGACTCAGATCGTAGCTTTATTCTTTTGGATAATGCGCCGCGTACAACGCCAAGAGGTGTCATTAAAACATTAAATTCGGCTTTTGGGGTTAATCAATTCCTGACGATTTTTGGTCATTATACTGAGATACCCAATGCAGATGCGCAAAGAAGTTATGTTACGATTGGAAGTGCTCTTTCGACCCCTGTCGGGCTTTTTGAGGTTGAAGCTTATAATGAAATTGGCGAAGGGCATGCGGTAAACATTGATTATATTACAAGCTTTTTCGGTTTTCGGACAAATCTTTTGGCTTCGTTTTTTAATGATTTTGAAAGCGAAAGATCGGGTTTTAACAATAATCGTAAAAAATCAGAGTTTGAGGCACAGGTAACCCGTAATATCAAATTTTTCTCTGTGCCGATTGGTTTGCGATTTAATGCGCAGAGGACGGCACGCGAAACCGGGATTACAACGACAAATCTGAATGCAACGCAAACTTTTACGCGTAGCGGTATTAGAGTTAGCCACAGCACGCGCACGCGTTTAGTAGAAGATATTCATGAGCAGACAACCGGTATTTTATCGAGTACGATTCGCGAAGGTCCCTGGCAGTTTCGCGGTAGTTTGAATTATTCTTTATATCCGGAAGAGGATTTAGTGTCAGCCAATAGTGAAATTCGCTATCGTTCTAAAAATGATTTTCAGACGGCATTAAGCTGGTCGCATAATTTTGAAACATCTGATTATCGTGTTGGTGCGCAAGTTGGTTATGATTTTAAACGGTTTTTAGGCACTTTTGACAGTGCTTATGAGCGTGGACGCGGTTGGGATTTTACTTTGCGTACGACGACATCTTTACATCCTTACACGGATAATGGCCGTTATAGTTTCAGCAGCACATCAAGGCGAAATTCTGCGCCTATACGCGCAAAAGTCTTTTTGGATAAAGATGCGGATGGGCAGCAAGATGAAGATGAAGAGGTGCTTGAGGGTGTGCGATTAAAATATGGTTCGGGCAGAACCAAAGAGAAAACGAATGATGAGGGTATTATTGTTGCGGACCTTCCCTATGATAAGCTTACGAATATAAGGCTGGATGCGGCATCTATTGAAGATCCGTATTTTATTCCCGCGACGGAAGGTTTTAGTACTGTTCCTATCCGGGGTAAGGTTATAGAGGCTGTTTTCCCGGTTATTGAGACAGGATCGATTGAAGGGACTGCTTACCGTCATTCCAATAAACGTGCTATCCCAGGATTGGAGATAGATCTTGTGAATGAAGAGACAGGAGAAATATTTGCTACTGTTGAAACGGGTTTTGATGGTTTTTATGTGTTTGAATTTGTACCGCCGGGAACATATAGCGTGAAAACATCAGATGTTCACCAGGTAGATTTGTTGCAAAATAGCGCAACTATTGAAACTGATGATTTATATGTTTATGCGCATGATGTGTATATCAATGATGCGAATATCACGATAATTGAAGAGCGTTTTAGGGATTTAGAGCCATCGAGTGGTGGTTTATATGATACCCTTGAGAAGGAGGTTTACGGCCCGCCAGTTGCGCAATCTTTTGTGGTTTTGTCGTATAATTCCGCTGCGGTTGGCGCTGTTGGTCTAGCGGCGTTGGCGGCTGCGCCTGTTAGTGATTCCCATGTTGGTTATGATGCTGATCGGGTTGAAGGGTTGTAATGAAAGAAATCTTTTATTGCAAGAAGTTGGTTTTCAATGTCAGCAAGATGATTTTCTTTAGAAGAGATTTTTTCTTTATGGTTGTGTTCTGCTTTTGCACAAAATTCAGAGAGGCTGTTTGCGCCTAAATTTGCTGCGGCTCCTTTGAGCCGATGTGCTGCTTTTTTCCAGCATTCATGCTCTTCGTTATGCAGGGCATTTTTTAGTTCTGTGATGCTTAAATTGGCCTGGTCAAAAAATAAATCGAGGAGTTCCTTTTCTTCATTTTTATCGCCATCGGTGAAGAGATTGAGATGCTCCATATCAACGGGTGGGTTATTATTTTGAGATGCAGAAGGGGGTGTATCAGCACGTTCTCTTTGTGCAGTATGATTTGGAGTATCATCTGCAACAAATTTATCTGCCGGGATATGTTGTTTAATGAGTGTCATGAGCTTTTCGGGTTTGATTGGTTTGCTAAGATAGTCATTCATCCCTGCTTTGAGGCATTTTTCACGATCGCCGACCATCGCATTCGCAGTGAGAGCGATCACTGGTAAGTTTTGATTTGCTGCATCTCCGGATTGGCGCAGTTCCTTTGTTGCCTGATAGCCATCCAGTTCGGGCATTTGGCAATCCATGAGTACGATGTCGTATGTGTTTGTAGTAATCATATCAAGTGCTTCGCGTCCATTTTCTGCGAGATCGACATTATTGAAGCCCAGTTTGTGCAATAATTTTATAACAAATTTTTGATTGATCGGGTGGTCATCCACGGCCAGAATACGGATATGGGTTGGTAAAATATCATTATTCGTTATCTGTTTGGTATCATAGAGGTTGACTGCTTGTGCGTCATTTTGTGCAATATCGAGGGGTAGTTCAAAAGTAAAAACAGACCCTTCGTCGATTGCACTTTTTACTGAAATATCACCGCCCAAAAGTTCAATAAGTTGCTGTGTGATGGCAAGTCCTAAGCCTGTTCCGCCAAATTGTCGTGTAATAGAATTATCGGCTTGCGTGAATTTTTCAAAAATTGTATCCAGTTTATCTGCAGCAATGCCGATTCCGGTATCCTGAACGGCTATTTGGATAAAACGTCCGCGTCCTTTATGCATGGATATTTTTATGCTTCCCTGATCCGTAAATTTGAGCGCGTTACTAATGAGGTTGCGCAATATTTGTTGGAATTTCCCCAAATCACCTGTGACAATTTGCGGGATGTCATTGTCTTTTTGGAATTCAAGGGCAACGCCCTTATCAACCGCAAGAGGGAGCACAAGTTGCACAATTTGACGCACTGCAGTTTCAACATCGAAGGGTACGGTTTCCACATCCAACTCTCCTGCTTCGATTTTTGAGATATCGAGAATATCATTGAGAATGGATAGTAAATTTTGGCTGGAGCCATGCAATGTTTCTGCATTATCACGCTGTTCCGCATCGAGTTGTGAATCCAGTAAAAATTCTGCCATGCCGATAATGCCGTTCATCGGTGTTCTTAGCTCATGGCTCATATTGGCAAGGAATTCACTTTTTGCTGCATTGGCGGCTTCGGCTTTTTTCTGCGCTTCTATGGCATCGAAGCGAATGAGTTCAAGTTTATCGGCATATTCCTGCATTTGTGCTTCAACGCGTTTACGCTCTCGAATTTCACGTTTTAGTTCTTCTTCTGATTGTTTGCGCCCGGTAATGTTGCGTTCAATCGCCGTATAATGGGTGATAATGCCGTTATCATCTCGAATAGGTGTAATGCTGATATCCAGCCAGTAAGGGTCGCCATCTTTGGTGTAATTTTTAAGCTCTCCAGTGAATGTTTTGCCTTTTGATAAGGTCTCTTTGAGCCTGTTTAGCTCTGCGCGATCAGTGTCGGGACCTTGTAAAATGCGCGGTGTTTGTCCGATCATTTCTTCGGCGTCGTATCCTGAAATGCGTGTAAAGGCTTCATTCACATATATTATTTCAGGCCCGCTTTCGGTTAAATCTGCTGTTGTTATAACAACAGCATCTCTGGCATTTACAACGGCGGCTTGTAAAAGTCGGGTTTCTTCATAAAGTTTTTTGTATGACTCGGTAATTGCGTGGCTCTTTTCTTTCAATGTTTTTTCTGCCTGGCGGCGCTTTGTTTTTTCATGCAAAAGATGTTCTTCTAAAACTGTAATGCGGTCTTCAATTTCAATGACTTCAACCATGATTTATGGCTCCTGTTGCTTAAATTTATCGTGCGTGATTGTGGATATAGTGCAGCAATTGTTCTTTTAAAAACGGTTTTGCAATAAAGCCGCGTGCGCCTTGATCCATAGAGCTTGCAATATTATCCAGATTATCATTGCTGCTGAACATCACTACAGCAGCGCCGGGATCGTTGTGGATGATCCATTGTAGGACGTCATAGCCGCTAGCATCCGGTAAGTTGATATCAAGAAAGACAATATCCGGCTCATACGAGGCATAGATTTCAAAGGCTTTATGTGCCTCTGCTGCGGTTGTTAAATCACATTCATGTTTAAGAGCGCTGCGTACCATCCAGCGTGTTACCGGGTCATCTTCAACGAGGAGTACTTTGACTTTTTCCGCGCTTATATCTGTATCCGTGAATGCGCTTTGCTGTGTCATGCGGCAGATATTTAATTCCTGCATTCTGTTTAGAATATGATCAGGGATATCCGCTTCAATGGATGAAAGCTGCATAGAATTAAAAAAACAGTCTGAAAAACAAGCTCCTTCATGAATCAGATCATAGAGTTTAAAGCGTGCAGGGATGTTATGTTCGTGTTCTATAAAATCGCAGACAAGATTTCCAACATGTGCAAGATTTTCTGCGGTGACATCTTTGCAGATAATATAGACATGCTTGTGGTGGCAGAAAAATGTGCGCCCTTCAATATTTGGCAAATAGGATTCAATGATTGATTTAATCCATACAAAACAGTCAAGATCTTGTTCAATTTCGGGTAATTCAATATAAAGACATTGCCAGTTTTTCCAGGTGATTGGATCTCGGCCAATTGATGTTGCGAGGCTGGCTAAAGGCCCTTCTGCATTATTGGATAAAATTTCCATAGACTTTTCCCCTGTTTTTCTTTTGGTGAATGAACGGTGATTTTTCGATATAGGCTATGAGCTTTTCCTTTGTAAAAGGTTTGCCGACAAAGCCTTTCGCGCCAAGCTCAACTGCTTTTAAAACATTTTCACGGTCTCCGTTGCCGCTGAACATCACGACGTAAGCGGTAGGGTCGATTTTAAATAAGCGTTCTAAGACTTCATGGCCATTCAAGTCTGGAAGGCCGATATCAAGAAACAAAACATCCGGGGCATAGCGTACATAGCTCATTAATGCTCCTGCCCCGTCATTGCTGATAGAAATTGAGTATCGTCCCTTTAAGGCATTGCCGATCATTTTTTGTGAAAACGGATCATCCTCAACCACCATAATTTCAGATTTTTCGCGTTTTTCACGCCGTTCGCCCAATGTTTGTATTAAATCCTGATCCAGTGCTTTTAAAGCGTCTGTCTTGCTTATTTGTTCAAGTGTTTCCTGTTTTTTGTGCTTAGCAAGAGCTTTAGCCAGTGCAATGGCTTCGACTTTTTTCTGAGAAATTTTTCTTAGTCTATGCCAGTCTACGCCGATTTCAAAAAGTGACGCCAGCCCCGGAGATAGCAGGGCCGGCGTTAGTTTTGGGGCTAAGTGGGCAAAAACTTCATCAACGCGTTTTTGTGTCAGATCACGCGCAAGAATGAAAATATCACGGTCATTACAGGCATAAAATTCCATAGACTGATCATGCATTGTATTTTGAAAGACATCAAATATTTCACGGATCCAAATTTGATGATTGCCTTGTGTTTCTTCATTGAGCAAGGACAGTTTTATATGCAGGCATCTTTGCGCGGGAGCTTGTTGCCAGTAATAGCGTAGTCTTTCTAATAGTTTTCTTTCTGTATTTTTAGTTACAAGTATCATGTCTTTGCGCCCTGTTTTTGTTCGCTATGTGAACCCTCTATGTATTATGATATAGCAATGGGCGTGCCAGAAATAATTCATTTAAAATCAATAGCTTAATTGGTTAGCGTTTTGATTTTCCCATTATGAAACGTTTTAAAATGAGAATGCGTGTGTATTTTTCTTAAAATGAAACGCTTCATTAATATGCGTGTGATAGTTTTAAAACTATGAATAAACCTGTTTTAATTGTCGAAGATGAGCCTTTGCAGCGTCAAATGTTAGCGACTTTACTGCGGCGAAAGCTGGATTTTGAATCTCATAGTGCTGAACATGGCAGAGAGGCTCTTAACATTCTTGAAAATCACGGTGCTGATACGGTTAAGCTGATTATTATGGATCTGAATATGCCGGTGATGAGCGGTATGGAGACTTTGGAGATTTTGCGGCAACACTATCCATCCATACCCGTTATTATGCTAACTGGTAGTAAAGAAATTGAAGATGCGGTTGCGGCGATGAAAGCAGGTGCTATTGATTTCCTCACCAAGCCGTATGAAGGTGAGCGCATGGCGATTACGGTGAAAAACGCGCTAAAGCTCAGTCTTTTGTCCCGGGAAGTTTCTCGTCTTAAGCATGAAAAAGAGGGAACTTTTACGTTTGATAATCTGATTGGTCATGGTGGCGGCCTTTCAGGTGAAGTCTCAACAGGCCGTAAAGCGGCGGGTTCTGATATACCTGTTTTGATCACTGGGGAGACGGGTACCGGTAAAGAGGTGTTCGCGCAGGCTATACATGGCGAAAGCGCCCGCGCTGGGAAGCCTTTTATTGCTGTTAATTGCGGGGCGCTTCCTTCGCAGCTTGTAGAAAGTATGCTTTTTGGGCATGAGAAGGGTGCATTTACAGGTGCGACGAGCAAAACGCTTGGAAAATTTCGTGAAGCAGAAGGCGGGACAATATTTCTCGATGAAATTGGTGAATTGCCGCGCGATACACAAGTCAAGCTTTTGCGTGTTTTGCAGCAAAAGGAAGTTGAGCCGGTTGGCGCTGGAAAGCCTGTATCTGTGAATGTCAGGGTTATTTCGGCAACTAATCGTGATTTGCAGGAAGAGGTAAAAGATGGTCATTTTCGCGAAGATCTCTTTTTTCGTCTGAATGTTTTGCAAATTGAATTGCCGCCTTTGAAGAGCCGTCAGTCAGATATTCCTGCGCTTGCATATCACTTTATTGAGCGTTTTTGCAGCAATGAAGGGAGTGTGCCCAAGGAAATATCCGGTGCTACGATGCAAAAGCTGATGGTGTATGATTGGCCGGGTAATGTGCGTCAGCTTGAGAACAGTATCAATCGTGCAATGGTGATGAGTGACGGGAATTTGCTTGATATTGATCATGGATCAGATGGGGGGCAGGCAAAGGGCGTGTGGGGGCAGGTGCGAAATAATCATTCGATTACCATGATTAATGGAGACGGTAGTTTTAAAAGCGCGGAAGAACTTGAGCGGGAGGCGATGCAAGTAGCGCTTGAATATTACGATCAGAATATTACCAAGGCCGCGCAAGCGCTTAATATGGCGAAATCTACGTTTTACAGAAAGTTATAGTGGCTCCATCTCACCATAGTTCATTTTTGACACAATGATTGTGTATGATTCACTATCTTTACAAAGTTGAACTGCTGTGGCTATACACACATGATGGTGATGCGTTGGGTTGAGAAACTTGGTGATGATATTGAAAAGTTCCGTGAAGAAACAGGCCAGGTTGAACCCGTTAGCGCGATGGAACTGGACAAGATGTGACGTTCCCGTTCAAAATTGGGGACACGCTTTATTCAAATAAAAGTTTGCTGGTAAATACGGCTCCAATAACTCCCAGACGGTGTCTAATATATCGTGTCGTCTGTGTGATTGTGCCATAATGAAATCCTGCTTAAATGAGAATATTATAGGTATTATTTCAGGACTACACTATTTAAGATTGACATTAAATTTTAACGGGCTATTATCTCTCATCATTTAAAAAACATATATTGAAGATAAATAATTTATTTGTGAGCTGGTGTGCTTCAGTAGAGCAGCTGATTTGTAATTAAACGGTCAGCGGATTGAGGCGCATAAGTTTCAAGGGGTTGCGATCTTGCCCCTACCCGTAATAAGGTGATAATAAGGTCGAGGAAATAGTGTACGCCGCAATAGCTCAGTTGGTAGAGCAGTTGATTTGTAATCATCAGGTCCGCGGTTCGAGTCCGTGTTGCGGCACCATTTT
>CAWUJS010000052.1:0-13980 GCA_963922705.1 uncultured Alphaproteobacteria bacterium
TACATGGCACACTGCCAGACACGCGAACCCCGTCAACATGTTTTCCCCGTGTGTTGGTTCTAAGGCTTCAGCCGAGGCTGAAACCAAGAACACATCACGGTACCAATAAAACATGCGTGACGCGCTTCTTCTTCGTGTCTGTCGGTAGGTGGCCATGGCTGGAATAGCCATTTGTTCACACTCAAACATAGGAGACAAGATTATGAACACGAATGAAACACAAAATACAAACAGCAACCCAAAGCCGGACATGATTGCCAAAGTCAAAGAAGGACGCGGAAAAAATGTCAGCTTTGAAACAGTCGGTGTTTGCTGGACACGGGAAGATGGCTCAATCTACTTTAAACCATACGGCACTCAAATTATCTCAAGCCCGGTTTACCTGTTCAAAACAAACCAAGACACCTAACCAACTCAAAAGGGGCATCGCGCCCCTTTTTTTGCCTGATACGCTCTGTTGTGAAATGACAGACATATCAGCCGCCACAACGCCTATATTTTTCCATCAAAAATCAAACGTCAGTGCAGTTGGAAAATATTGTGCTTATGTTGTGGCAAGTTCCGCGCCAGACTTGTATGCTGCATAGCAAAAGGATGGTGCGGTAACCGTCAGGATTAAGGGCTGAAAGCGTCTTAAGACTGACCGCAAGTTGTGTGTGTAGTGACAAAATCAAAGATTTTTCATACCCACAACTTGGCAAGGGAGACATTCCATTCTCCCGTTGCATCCCTCACGGCAAGCCCTAACATCACACGAACTCTATGGGGGTTCTTTCGTTCTGTAAGGGCTTATATGGTGCTTCAGGGGGATCGACCCCGCGTAAGCACCATTGAAGACGTATCGCCGCTTCACCACTCGCAAACATCTGGCTGTCTGCACCACCATTCAAGAGCCTGTCCGTGCTCTTAAAAATCATGGATCAACCGTATGCCGATTGAATGCGCACCAATGCTTTCGTCCCTTGGATAACGACCAACCCTACGCGGTTTGGATGCCGTAAACATTTCATTGTTTAATCATGACCAGTATTCCGGTAACTGGATTTCGGCCAAGAAACGCTCTTGGAGGCGGATTGCCAACATGTTACCGTACGGGATTATTTGTACTGTTTCGCGCTTAATCTGGTCAAATGTTCCTTGTCGGTAATATTGTGTTGCAAAAGGCGATTTTTCGTGATAATATTCCCGTACGGTAATAAGGAGCATAATCCATGCAATACACAACAGAACATATTGGCAAAGTCATTCGGGACACGCGAAAGCATCTTGGCGTAACACAAAAAGACCTCGCGCTGACATCCGGCACGGGCTTGCGCTTTATTATTGATTTGGAGAAGGGGAAACCGACATGCCAGATCGGTAAAGCGCTGACCGTGATGCAAACGCTTGGCATCAAGCTGGATATTACACCGCCAAATGGAGGGCAGTAATATGGCACGTATTCTTGATGTTTATCTCCATCAACAATTGGTTGGCCAGCTTGTTCAGGATGATCATGGCCAGATGCAATTCAGTTACGATAATAAATGGCTGAATAGTGAGAATGCCATGCCACTTTCTCATTCGCTGCCTTTACGGGAAGAGCTATTTACCCGCAATGAATGCAGGGGCTTTTTTGGCGGCATTTTACCCGAAGAAAGTAAGCGGGAAATGGTGGCTAAAAATCTTGGCATCAGCGCCCGTAATGATTTTGCCATGCTGGAACAAATTGGCGGCGAATGCGCCGGAGCCATTACCTTCTTGCCCGAAGGTGAAACACTACCAGCAGCACAGCATGATTACCGCCCATTAAGCGATGAAAACTTAGCTGGTGTATTGGAAATATTACCGCGCAGACCACTCATGGCGGGTGAAGACGGTATTCGCCTCTCACTGGCTGGAGCGCAGGATAAAATCGCCGTGCATGTCAAAGATGGCACAGTTTCCATTCCGCTTGGCGGCGCACCCAGTACCCATATCCTCAAACCAGCCATAGAACGCTTTGCCGGAACCGTGCATAATGAGGCTTATTGCATGACGCTGGTAGCAGCGATTGATTTACCCGTTGCAGAGGTCAGCACACATGAGGTTTCCGGCATCGAATATCTGTTGGTGAAGCGTTATGACCGCAGCCATGATGATGCAGGCAATGTTGAACGTGTGCATCAGGAAGATTTCTGTCAGGCTTTGGGCATTCCTTCTGATATGAAATATCAATCAGAGGGCGGCGTAAGCCTTCCGCAATCATTTTCCCTGTTACGGGCAGTGTCTTCAATGCCAGTCATTGATTTGCAACGCTTGCTGGATGCTGTGATCTTCAATGTACTGGTTGGCAATAATGACGCGCATGG
Organism: uncultured Alphaproteobacteria bacterium; assembly: GCA_963922705.1. Lineage (GTDB taxonomy): Bacteria > Pseudomonadota > Alphaproteobacteria > Micavibrionales > Micavibrionaceae > TMED27. The sequence continues at coordinate 2,331 of CAWUJS010000052.1, forward strand.
TAAAAACTTTTCATTGCTGTATCAGGCTGGGCAGGCACGACTTGCGCCGCTTTATGATGTACTCTGTACGGCTTATTATCCAGAGCTATCCTCAAAAATGGCAATGAAACTAGGCGGTGAATATAATGCAGAAATGCTTTTTGCGCGGCATTTTGAACGGCTGGCCGATGATGCTGGCTTGGGGAAAGCCTTGGTTAAAAAGCGGGTCATAGAATTGGCCGATAGTGTTTTGGATGCACTGGATTCAATGGAAGCCCCACATGACGTAATCTCTGATTTGCCGGAGTTTATTGCTAAACGCTGCCGCATGATGAAAGAACAGCAATAGAAAAGCCCGATTAAGGGCTTTTCGTTGTATATCTGTTATTCAGCTCATTGCTGATATTTTCCAGTGATGCTAGAGCGTTGCGGCGCTGATAGCTATCCGGCTTACTTCTGGCCAGTTGGTTGAATGTCCGGCGGTAACATCCATGCAATTCTTTCAATGAACATCGGGATAATTCGGAGCGTGTGATTAATTTTGTCATAGCCTGTCCTTTCTTGGCTAAGCCCCGGACTACCCGTGGCCTTTCTTGCCCCGACACCCACACGGAAAGGACACGTATAGGCAGGCACGGCCACAGCAAAAGGATTGCTATGAACAACAGGAATAAACCGAAGATATGACCGGATGATTTATGAAAGGCTGGAAGGTTTTTATGGCGGCATCAAACTAAGGAGCGTTGCTCCCCGCGCAGGCAAGCCGTATCCCCAGCTTTCCGCGCTTGACGCTTGTGCAAACAGGGTGATCCCCCTCAGCTTGCCCTTTCTACCCTCATTCTTCCGCCAGAAAGGCAGGGTTGCAGGTGTGCAACCTGTTTTTAATGGATTGTTTCTTCTTTTGGGTGAATGCCATGTTTTTCCATCCACGCAATCACTTGATTGAGTTGGCGTTCAGAGAATTTTCTTTTTTCCTCAGACCAAGCAAAAAACTTTTCAATTAAGGCTTTTTTTGTGAAAGATGACCCCACATTGAGTATTTCTTCCCAACAGGCGTAGAGAGTTGCTACAGCTTCCATTTCATTAGATTTTTTGGTTTTGAAAAGCCCAATCAGATGCTTGATACTTTCTAAATCTTCCTGAAAATATTTCTGATAATCGTCTTTATGTGTTCCGGCTTCATCCAATGGCTTATATTTCAATCTAGCTGAGCTGTTATAGTCATACCATTGTTTCTCTTTGAGTTGTTTATCCAGTGAACGCGCCATCTTGGGATCGTAAGGCCCAGCAGCTTGTTGCAAGAAATTCGTTGGCAGTTCCATGTCTTGCGTTTTCTGGCATAGGAAAATCATCTTTTGGAGCTTTAAATGCCCAAATGTTGGTTCTTTATGGAGCTGATCGACAATCTCAGCAGCGAGAAGGGTGCGCTTATAATAATCAGCTTGTTTGCCTTTAGCAGGTTTCAGCTCAACCACATTATCAATGGCTTGAATCTCATCTTCCGCATGTGTAAATGCCTCTTTCAGAACCGCTTGCATGAGCTGATTTGTATGTTCTTGGTTTTGAGCTATCTGCGCTTCAAGTTGATCACAGATGGCAAATAGTGCTTCGACTTTAGCAACGATAGCCTTTTGTTCTTCAAGCGGTGGTAATGGTATGAGCAAGTTTGATAGTTCAGTGCTGTTAATATTATTTATACCTACAGTAGTTCTGAGGGGAGTTTCTATTGATGCTCTGATGTATGGAGAAGTAAAAAACTTTTTGAGGTAAAGACTATTTATTAAAACAGTCGGTCTTATTCTAATTAAATATCCAGCATACCCAAAACTTTCGCTATTGCTTCCAACATGAACTGCTAAACCAACAAGCTTTCTACTTCCATTGGAACGAATTATAAGTAAGTCATCTTTTTCTAGTGAATATTGCTGTTTTTCACGAGTGCTTAAATTTGTATATTTTAAATCCGAGGTATCAATGAAACCTGATGATACGTTTGGAATTCTTAGAATGGGGGTGTTCTGTTTATTGTCGTAAGAACATTTTTTGGATGTACCATATTGTAGATTAGTTAGTAAGTGCCCTAATCTGCACCATTCCCAGCTTTTTGGAAGTGGGAATGGCTTTTCTTTTTCTGTAATAGCAGGTAGTGGTTTTTGTTTTTTAATTTTTTTCTCTTTTACTAATTGCTCTTTTTTAGTGGCAATTCGATTTAATAGATCGCTGGCAGGTTCAATATCTGCGTTTTCTTTGCGCCATTCCGCTGTGAGTGTGCCTTCAACGGCATCCTGTAAAATTTGCTGACGGAGTTCTATTAATAAATGTTTTTGATACGATAGCTCAGAATCTAACTGTTTCTTCTGGTCTAAAGTGCTTTTTAGCTTTTCTATCCAGAGTGCTTGTTGCTCAATATCAAAATAAGGCAATTCATAACGCTTAAAGTTTTTTTGATTGATTGATTCTTTAGATGTTCCAGACTTTGTGGCAGCAACTATAATGGGGCGCAATGAATTAAAGACAAAGTGATAAAACTCTAAGTTCATAGGATATTTTACTGTATCTCTCGGTGTTAAGATAAAGCACAAATCACTGGCAATAAACTTCCCATTTACGTGATGTGTTCTGCCAAGAGAGCCAGATGCAGCAGCGGCAAAGACAAGTGCTTCACAATCATGATCAAAAGTTTTGTGGGATTTCCAGTTCTCAGCAGCCGTAATGAAATTGTAGTCACCTGCTGTACATTTCGAACTCTGTAATTGACCTTTTTCAAGATCGAATAATTTCCCTATTGGTATCATTTGATTCATTGTTAAGCCAACTCCTTACGAAGCTGATCAAGAAACTTGTCACCCTTGGCAAAGGACTGGTGTAGCATATCCAATAGCTCAGTACTTGAGAGCTGTTTTTCTTCTTCTGCACGATGTGGATTTTTAATATCTAGGTTCCAGCCATTATCCTTTAAGATTTTTATATCAACCTGCCATGCATGGTCATTTTCTTCACGGTTGTTCCACCATTCTTTCAGGCCATCAAATTCAGTTAATTGAATAGGCTTGGTTTTGGAATAAGCCTTATAACTCTCAGGAAGCTTATGCTCCCAATACCAAATTTTTTTAGTTTTTTCACCTTTGGTGAAGAACAGGAGGTTTGTTGCTACCGAGGCATAAGGTTGGAAAACAGAATTAGGCAAGCGTATGATCGTATGAAGATTACAATCTTCCAGCAATTTCTGACGCACGCGTTCTTTTACGCCATCACCTGTTAGTGAGCCGTCCGGTAATACGATTGCCGCACGGCCACCTTGTTTGAGCAGGTGTATCATTAGGATTAAGAATAAATCGGCAGATTCTTTGGTTCTGTATGTTTGCGGGAAGTTATTTTCGTTATTGTTTGATACCACACCACCAAAGGGAGGGTTGGCAAGGATAACATCCACTCGGTCTTTTTTCTTATGCTCAGTCAGAGGCTTTTCAAGCGAGTCTCCATAACGAATATTAGGCGTGGTAATATCGTGCAGGATCAAATTGGTATTAGCCAGCACATACGGCAGTGGCTTATATTCCCATCCTGCTACGTTTTTGCCAATCGCATCACGCTCTGCTACCGTTTTCGCGTTCGATTTTAGATGTTCAATGACGGCTGTCAAAAAGCCACCCGTTCCACATGCCGGATCAAGCACTGTTTCCCCATGCTGAGGATCAACCATTTCAGTCATTAGATCGGTAATGGCGCGAGGAGTGTAAAACTCTCCTAGAGTGCCTGCGCTTTGTAGTTCTCCAAGGAAAGTCTCGTAAATTTGCCCGAATATCTGCTTGTCTTTGCTGTTATTGAAATCAATTTCATTCAGCTTGTTAATCACTTGGCGCAGATGAATGCCTGACTTCATATAGTTATAGTTATTGTCAAACACCTCATGCACCAGAACAGCACGTTTGTTACCTGTAGAAAGGTCAATTTCTTTCAGTGTTGGAAAGAGCTTCCGATCAACGAATTTTAGTAATTCATCGCCAGTCATACCTTCATCATCGCCAGCCCACTGATCCCAATGCAGTTCTGGCGGAATTGGTGAGGTGTAATCATCAACTAAAAGCTCTAACTCTTTATCTTTATCGCTGAATATCTTTAAGAAAAGCATCCAGCCGAGCTGTAAGATACGCAACTCATCACTGGCTGTACCAGTGTCCTGCCTCATGATTTTTCGAGCTGATTTTACGATGCCTGATACGTTTGTCATTTCTTCCCCTTAGTGCGCTTGTGCGTAGATGGCTTGTTCTAGCTGGGTTACTGCCGTCATGTATTGATTCTTTCCACCAAAGAGATTTACGATCTCTACAGGTGTACCAAAGTTGTTAAACGGGTTTACTCTGAGAATTTTTATATCCTCGATATTCTCAATGCCCTCATCGGCGTATTTATCCAGCAATGCTTCTAGCACTTTACGAGCTTGTTCACCGTACTGAGTGAAATAGTCTTGTTTCTTTACGTTGTTGGCACGCTCAGCACGAGTAAGCGGAGGTTGGTCGAACGCAGCGTGGCAAATAAGATCAAAAATATCCATTTCCTTGTTGATGGATTCTTTCAGGTTCTCAAATACAATACCTTGTTCAACTAGCTCATCAATAATGGCCTGTTTTTTCTCTGCTGCATTCCAGTCATTTAGGAATTCATCCAGAGTACGGTATTGCTCACGAACTCTCTTGCGTGTGTAGTCTTTCAGACTTCCAGTGATGAGCTTTCCATTATCATCTAAATATTGAATACGTTCATTAAGTACAGCGACATTAACGCCATTCACATAGAGTTTTTCAGGAGGTTCAGTGATAATATCCCCACCGCCAGCAATCTCAGGCTCTTCTGGAGTTTCAGGAAAAATAACTTCCTCTCCATCCTCATCAATGACTGGATCGGCTTCCTCCATTTCCTCTTCATAAGAATCAAATTCTTCTTCTGCACCGATCTCTTTTACCCTAACCGGGTCACCATCAAAATCAGAGTCAGCAAACAGGTCAGTCACATTGCGGAAATCCATGATCGTAAAGAAGCTTTTCCCAAACTCTTCATTGATACGAGTTCCGCGTCCAATGATCTGCTTGAACTCTGTCATTGAGCCAATATTGCTATCTAAAACGATAAGTTTGCAGGTTTGTGCATCAACCCCTGTCGTCATTAGCTTTGAGGTTGTTGCAATAACTGGGTAATCTTCTTCAGGATTGATGAAATTATCCAGTTCGCGCTTTCCTTCATCATTGTCTCCGGTAATCTGCATGACGTATTTGCTATTTACCGCCATTAAATCACTATTTGTGTTAGCAATAGCCGCTCTCATACGCTGCGCATGATCTATATCTGTGCAGAATATAATTGTCTTATCGTATCGATTTGTTTTCTTAAGAAATTCAGTAACTTTATCTGCAACCGTCTGTGTGCGTTCATCAATAACCAGACTTTTATCGTAATCTTTTCGGTTATAGATACGATCTTCGACAATCTGACCATATTTATCGGTTTTTCCTGATTCTGGCCTCCAGCCCTCTAAGTCCACATTCAAGCCAACCCGTAAGACCTTATAGGGAGCCAGAAAACCGTCTTGGATTCCTTGTTTAAGGGAATAAGTGTATAGCGGATCATCGAAATATTCCGTGCTGGAAATGGTATGTGTTTCTTTCGGGGTTGCTGTCAGGCCTATATGGGTAGCACTTTTGAAGTAGTCGAGTATTTCACGCCACGCACTATCTTCTGCTGCGCTGCCGCGATGACACTCATCAATCACTATTAAATCAAAAAACTCTGGGCTAAATTCGCGATATGCATCTTTGTCTTCATCATAGTTTGTGAGTCCTTGGTAAAGGGCTAAATATACCTCATATGACTTGTCGATTTGCTTCTGCTTAATCACAGTCATTTTGTTTTTGAAATGCCGAAAATCGCCGCGTTTGGTTTGATCTATCAGTGCATTTCTGTCGGCAAGAAACAAAATACGTTTCTTTGTGCCGCTCTTCCATAGGCGATGAATGATTTGAAACGCAGTGTAGGTTTTTCCTGTACCCGTTGCCATTGTAAGTAATATGCGTGGCTGGCCTTTGGCAATGGCTTCAACTGTACGGTTTATAGCAATTTGTTGGTAATAACGGGGAGTACGTCCAGAACCATCAAAGAAATAATCCTGTGAGCTGATACGCTCTTGCTCATCGGTTTCAATACCCTTGTACTTCTTATATTTCTCCCATAACTCCCTTGGCGTAGGAAAGTTTTCTAAATCTATTTCCTGTTCTAAAACGCCATCAGAACATGTCCGGTCATGGAAGAAAAACCCATCACCATTACTGCTAAACACGGAAGGAATATCCAGTATTTCTGCATAATTAAGACCTTGCTGAATACCTGAGCGAACGGTTTGCTTATTGTCTTTAGCCTCAATAATGGCAATAGGGATATTAGGCTTATAATATAGGATGTAATCCGCACGTTTGCGCTTGCCTCGGCTGGTAAGGCTTCCTTTTACGAAGATACGCCCATCTGTAAATGAAACTTCTTCACGCACTTGCGTTTGCATATCCCATCCCGCTTTTTCGAGTGCAGGATTGATATATTTTGTGCATATATCGCGTTCGGATAGGTCTTTCTTTGAAGTCATTATGTTGCCTCCCATTCGAAAAACTCTTCATCAACTTTTTTCAAATGAATGATTTCCTCATCGCGACAGCCGATATTGTAGCGTATCATCAATTTAGCAAGACGATTTCCATCGATCAGAACAATTCGCGCCCCAAGATTGCTAACAGTCTCAATCGCAGATGAACTGAATGCAGATGTTGTAAAGAAAATTCCTTTCTGAGCTTTTTTTATGTTCAAAGCGCCAAAAAAATCTCTAATTGCACCAGCACCAACATTGTTACCTTCACGGTATCTTTTAGCTTGTACATAGATTTGATCAACTCCGAGGGGGTCTTGATCAATTACCCCATCTACACCATCATCACCACTTTTCCCAATGGCACGACCTGCATTTTCAGATGTGCCGCCATAGCCCATGGAGACGAGCAGTTCTATAATAAGCTGTTCAAAAAAGAGAGGACTAGAATCCCGTACTTTTGTTATTAAATCATTTGCTAAAGCGTCATTTATTGCTTTGTGAGAAGAGCGTAACAATTCGTCAGGTGTAGCACTTTCTTCTGAAATCTCTGTATCCTCCTGATCATTCGCTGCACCTGTCTGCGTTCCTTTGCGATTACGAAATTCTTGAAAAGATTCAAACTGTTCAAGAAATTTATTATCTATATGTGATGGATTTTGTTCTAAAACCTTCTTTCCCGCGTCTGTAATGATAAAATAGCTGCGTGCGGTATACTTCAAAAGACTAGCTTGTTTAAGATAACCTTTTGCCCAGTGTACCCTGTTGGAAAATTTTGTTTGCTTACCGCTAGGAAGAAGCTTTTCTCTTTCCTCTTTTGTTAAAGAAAAATCATTAGCGAGTTTCTCGATAATATCAGGTGTAGAGACTTCTCCATTTGCGCAGGACTTCAAAACAGGCAACATCAACTTTTGGTAACTAGGTATCATTTGTTTTTTTCTCCTGCCTCTTAATCCATTTATCAATTTCACTTTTTCGGAAGCGCCATGCTCCACCAACCTTAAACCCCGGCACTGTGCCATCTGCGGCCAAACGATACAGTGTTTTCTGAGCCATTTTCAGATATTCTGATAGCTCTTTGATCGTCATAACGTCTGTTTTCACAGTGATATAGCTCCTGTTTGGCTGTGACACCTCTTGAGAAAATAGGGGAATTCTGAGTAAGCCTCAAGCACGAATGTGACATGCACCTGAAAATTAGCCCTAATTGTTCATAACTGCGCTTACGAATAGACATATTTTCTGTTGTATCACCGCTTTCCTGTTTCTTCTCCCTGTCAGAGTAAGTGCCGCCAATGTGCCGGACATTCCATCCAGCGCAATGGTTCTGCCCGCTCCATTCAACTCGCAAGCGAGTTTCCCGTGTTGACCATGCACAGTCTGTAATTTTGTCCGGCTTTTCCAGTGGCGTCCCGACAAGGGAAGTAACAGAAAATCAGGAGAAAACCATGACACACAAACAAGACATATACACTCGCGTCACCAACAAAATTATTGCTGATTTAGAAAAAGGTGAACGCACATGGATGAAGCCATGGAGCACAGAACATCTTTCCGGCAGAATTACCAAGCCAAAACGCCATAACGGTCAATGTTACCAAGGCCTCAATATCATTCTTCTCTGGGCTGCATCTGTTGATCTTGGCTATACTTCCAACAACTGGATGACATTTAAACAAGCCAAAGAGCTTGGTGGCCACGTTATCAAAGGCATGAAAGGTGAAACGGTTATATATGCTGATAAATTCACCAAAACCGAAACCAATGATAAAGGTGAAGAAATAGACTATGCCATTCCATTCATGAAAAGTTACACCGTCTTTAATGTTGAGCAGATTGAAGGCTTGCCGGAAGAATACTATTCCAAACCGGAGCCGATAAACTCTGATATACAACGTGATGACACACTGGATCAGTTCTTTTCAAATACAGGTGCTAACCTGAACCACGGTGGAAACAGAGCCTATTACAATATCAGCTCTGACTTCATTCAGATGCCGTTTCTGGAATGCTTTGAGAAATCCGAAGGATATTACGCCACACTGGCACATGAAATCACACATTGGACTCGCCATGAAAGCCGCTTAAACCGTGATTTTGGCCGCAAACGCTGGGGCGATCAGGGCTATGCTCAAGAAGAGCTGGTGGCAGAACTTGGTTCAGCATTCTTATGCGCTGAATTAGGCATTACACCAGAAGTACAGCCTAATCATGCCGCCTATATCGACTCTTGGCTTTCCGTTCTGAAAAAAGACAAGAAAGCTATTTTCAGTGCCGCAGCTCACGCGCAACGCGCTGTTGATCACCTGAAATCTTATCAGTTAGCATAGGAGGTAACTATGATTATTGATGATCGGCGCTTTATAAACATGAAAATAAAACCAGAAAGGTAGGAATACATGGTTCATCATACACTTTACGAGGATTACTTCGATGAAGTAATAGAAGAAAATCACGACACAATAATTGACTGTCTTGCAGAACAGAAAATTATTTCTATCCAGAAAACAAAAAAGGGATACAGGTTTGTTGAACTCTGCGATGAATACTATGGAGGAAGTTTGAATCAAGAGCAATTTGAAAGGCTCATTGCAGAATTGCAGGAATTAGCCCGTTCACAAGTTTCAGAATGACCATATTGTGTCAATTTATTGAAGTTTCCCACTTTGCTTTAGTAGGCAAGATAAATTCTTAATCCTAACCAGATTAAAGGAGAAACACATGAAAATTGATATTCCTATTCCTGATATTGAAGAACAAGAATTGCTTGAAGCGGTATCAGCACTTATGAATTCGGCAGGTATTATGCGCAACCTGCTTTTCAAAGTGATAAGTGGCCAAGAAAACCCTGAAACACTCATGAAAGAACATGGCCAAATACTTTTACTTGGAGATGCTGTGATAGACCGCTGGGACGATTATATTTCTTCGACAGAGATTCATAAAAAAGTCGTTCACTAAAACTCGGCAAGCTTATTTTTAACCCGCCTCTGAAATAATCAGGGGCGGGTTTTTTATATCTCCCTATCAAAATCTGGATCATCGCGCTCTTGTTCTTTGAGCTTTTTGCTGAATTTGTCTGTCAGGCTTGGGCGGTCTTTTCCTTGCATTTCCAGATATTGACCAATATCCAGCCGGAGGGAAAGCATGGCTTCATTGCGCTCATAACGCAGCTTTTCCAGCTTCTTCTGTAATTTTTGTCGCTGCTTTAAGTGCTGTGTGATCAGCTTTTGCCGTTCGGCCTGATCTCGCTCAATGGCACGTTTAACCTCTTTTTCGTTTAGAGCACGGACTTTTTGATATTTGCCTGTAATCCGGTGCCACAGGCCTTTAATGCCTTTGGGAAGACGCTGAATACGGAGCTTTTCTTCATGCTCCCATCGTGCTTTTTGTTCTTCTGCCAGCTTTTCACGTTCAGCAGTGTGCTGATCTCGCATTTTACGCACCACGCGCCGGAAAGGTTTTAGCTTGGTTTGCCAATGACTTCTGATTTGCTGGAGGTGTCCATCAAGTGCCTTTGTCATTTTACGGGCAATCTCAGCTTTGGCTTCATCAACGGAAGGAAGTTGCTCTGGATCGCCGAGCCGTTCTTTCAGTTGTTTGGTTTTTACGCCAGCCCAACGGCTCAGAGAATAAACTTCTCCCTTATAATCTACCGCGACATAGCCACGGCGATCACCACGGGCAAGCGTAAATCCGTATTCTTTGAGCGCTTGGATGTAAGATTGCTTATTGTCTGATGCTTCCCATGTCTGTGCAAAGAGGCGTTTCAGGATTTTTGCATCTTCCTTGGCACGTTTGGCTTGCTGCCATTCTTCAAGACTGAAATTCGTGGGATCAGAATATTGCCGATCAATATAGCCTTTAGGCAATTCCCAGCCGTGTTTCAGATAAAGCTCCTTGGAAATGTCATTCAGCTTGTTTTTATAAAAGGGCAGATTGATCGCTTTCATTTCCAGCAGATCAATGCGCGACCAGACACAATGCGCATGGCGGCGACCTTCTTTTTCATGAAACACGACAATGCGCGGCTGGTTTTCCAACCCCATTTCTTTTTCAATACTCGCCAGAGCGTTTTCAAAATACTCCGGCGGCGCATTCGCATCCAACGGCGGATTCATGCTGACAGAAAACATGAACTGTCTGCATTGCGTGCCTTTGCTCAGCGCATACATTTCCTGAAATATGACATGCGGATTATCAGACGTGCTGCCACGCACATCATACACCTCGACATGTTCATTTTCTTCGCCGCGAAGGAGGTGATTGGCAAGTTGCTTGGCTCCCCCGCGCTGAGAAGCCTTGAGCAACATTATTGATCATCCTCCTCAAACCGAATTCCAAGTTCTTTGTGGAAGGCACTGCACAAGTCCTGTACGGCTTCTAATGTGCCAAACAGGAAGGTTTTTTCCTCCGGGTCTGAAAGATTCAATGAGCCACTATTAGCCTTTTTGGCTATTTGATTGAGGTTTCCGGCAATACGTGAATTAAGCATCAGGCCGTACAGGCGTGTCATTTGCTTTTCACGTAATGCTGGCTTGCGGCGTTTACGGCGCTGCTTCTTGCGTGGTTTTACGTCCTTGAGAAGTTGAGAGCGAATATAACCACTCAAGGATTGGGAGCCAGCCTGTTCTAGCAAATAAGCTTTTTCTTCAAAAGCAAGACGAATAGAAACGGGTACAAAATCTTTCCCGCCATAGCGTTTTTTATTGGCCATAGTAGATACCTCCTGTTTTCCAGTAAAACAGACACAGCAGGTGGTTGCGGGAAACTGACCCCGCAACACTTAGGCCGATTTAGTTATTCTTTTATAACGACTTAGGTGGGCTGCTATGTCTGGTGACATGAACAGCAGGTCAAATGGATTGCACGCCCCCGCAACCAACTTATCCTGCTGTTGCAGGCTTAAAGAAGATCGCATCCCCGCAACCATCTTTTCCTGCTCTTGCAGGTTTAAATCGGATCGCACTCCCGCAACCAAATTTAATCGGGTCCATACCGGATACATGGGTTACAGTTTATACCTGAGACATAGGTAACACT
>CAWUJS010000053.1:0-13929 GCA_963922705.1 uncultured Alphaproteobacteria bacterium
GCATGAGTGCCGCTACAAATCAAATATCATCCGTTTTTGCAGAGGGTTCTATACTTCTATGCTTGTATAATTTAAACATTGAATATGCCATTATTTTCAAACCCACATCTCCTCGACGCGACGCGCTGGAAAGATATGCGCATTGGCCTTCTTGGCGGCTCATTCAACCCGCCGCATGAAGGGCATGTGCATATTAGCCTTGCGGCGATGAAAGGGTTAGAGCTGGATTGTATCTGGTGGCTGGTGACCCCGCAAAACCCGATCAAAGATCTCAAAGCGCCGCCGCAAAATGCACGCGCGGATTTATGCCGGGATCTTGTCACCCACCCTAAAATCATCGTCTCCAACATAGAGACGCGTCTTGGAACGAATATCACATACTTCACCATCAAAAAACTGCGTGCGCATTTCCCAAATACTGATTTTGTCTGGATCAGCGGTATGGATAATGCGCTGGGCCTACATCGCTGGAACCACTGGCAAAATCTTTTGGGTGATATCTGCATGGTGCATTTAACCCGCAATCCGGCGCGCTCACTGGTTAAAAATTGCCCTTACAGAATGTATCAAAAACAAAATCACCGATTCATAGATCGCGCTGGCAAATTACCACTTGATTCGGGTACGACTTACTGGATGATGCAAAATAAAATGGTTAATATTTCGTCAACAGAAATTCGCCAAAAACAAGAAAAAACAAAGGCTTAGCCTATTTATACACTGCTTTGCACCATAGAAAAACACGAAGTTTGATTGTTTTCATCCCATAAAGCGCCTATAATTATAAATATGAGATGTGTTTTAAAAACTTATCTGACGGATTGGAGGCATAGGCTTGCATAAGACTTCATGCTTTTATGTTTTCAATTTTAAAAAACACAGTGTATCTGTTATAGCTGAACATGATTGTTCGGCTTTTTTTGTGAAAAAACACCAATGATGAAAAGGGAGACTTAACTATTCTAACCACGTCACACACAACGCCTTTAAGCGTTGAAGCTATGAAAGACCTTATCGCGCAGTCTTTGGACGCAGATAAAGGTGAAGACATTAATGTCATTAATTTACAATCACAATCCGCAATTGCCGATTATATGATTGTAGCGACGGGAACATCCTCACGCCATGTCGCGGCGCTGGCAGCAAAATTAAAAGACAGGTTAGAAGAAAAAGGCGTTAAAGGCATCAAAATAGAAGGCCTCGCGCAATCAGATTGGGTCGCCATGGATACTGGCGATATTATCATTCATCTTTTCCGCTCAGAAGTGCGTGAATTCTATAATATCGAGAAAATGTGGATGCCGCTGCATTGTTTTAGTGGCGATCCTTGCAGCGATAACGCGCATATTTCCGCTTAAAACTCTACCACAAGTTTCAAAAAGTTTTTAATCCGCCCTGCACCAAGGTGTTCTGCATCTATTTGAAAGCATTTAGCAATTTCGGCTCCATCTTTTTTCCTTGTAAACACAATATTATTGTGCTAATAAGGTGTCAGTACATTAAAAAGCTGGAAATGGAAATGCAAATGCCTCAATCAAATACACCGACAAAAGAACTTTCAGAAGAACAAAAGATTGGTCTCATTTTAGATTCTTTAAGTGGAGACCAGGAAAATTCAAAATACAGCACACATGTTTTGCAGAACAGAAGAACGAAAGAGATTTTTGCCTATTATACGACTGCCAAAAATCCCAAAACAGTCAAAATGGTTTCCATGAAAAATAGCGACACGAAACCGCAAGTATCTCTCGTAAAAACACATCAATATGAAGACCAAGCCGTCTTTCATCTCTATCGCAGCGAATGTGACATCCATGCAAAGCCTGCGGACATACATCACAACGAATATGACCCCGACGCAGAGGCGTTTATGGGCATACATCCCAGATTAGAAGTAAAACATACTCTGGATGAACTGGGATTGCATTGGTCAAATGATATCAGCACATGTTTCAATTTTATTAACAATGACAACGTCAAGTTTTGCAGCAACATACATGTGAGTGAGGCTCCAGAAGGCGCACTATCAATACGCATATATTTTACAGAGCTTGCAGACAATGGGTCTTATGATCTTTTTGAAGCCTCTCAAATTGGAAACCCACCAAGTATGACTTGTACGCAAATTGACGATTCCCTTACCAAACAAGAAGCTGAAAAAGCTATTGCAGAAAAAGAGAGAGAGCGTCAGAGCGATACAAACCATCGCTGGCACTCCGCAGGGGCAAAATATTACGTAGGCTTAAATTAATAAAATAGTGACTTCATAACAACAATATAATTACCGTATAAAAGGGAGGATAAAATGACAACAGATGAACGCCAAAATATTTTAGCCGAGTGTTTTCAAGAAGCAGCTAAGCTATTAATCGATACTGAAAGATTTCCCGAGTATGGCGACTTTTTAAACGAAATCGCTAACAAACCTGATGATAAAAAATGCTGGGCTTCTAATGCCATAACAGCATTTGATAATGATAAGAAAATCAAGCCTGATAAAGTTCTTGACGCTATGAAATACCCGGACACGGTATCGGGCCACATATTAACTGTTGGCCGTAGTCGCGGTGACAAAGCCGCCGCAAAATTTATGTTAGCTGCTATGCGTGAAGCCTTACCCAGAAAAGATGATCGTTCATATGTAGACCAGTCTATGTATGGTTTAGATACAAGGTTATTAAACTTTTTAATATAAAAAGAGCTGTTACTGTAATCGTTCTATTTTTAAATGGAATGACTATTACGTTGACATTTAGCTGTCGGGATTCTTTTATCCCATTAATGATGCGTCACGCTTCAACCATGGGATAACAGCAAGAAGACCCCCTGCATGAAAATCGATATCATAGCCGTTGGACATCTTCGCAAAGGGTCAATGTTTGACGCTCTGGAAGAATATCAAAAACGCATCACATGGCCTGTGAATTTTATCATCCACGATTCCAAAAACACCAATGCGCGCACCAAACAACGCGAAGAGCATGAAAAGATACGCTCTTCACTTGTAAACTCAGCCTATATCATTGCGCTTGATGAGCGCGGCAAGTCCCTGCCCTCGCTAAAATTCGCCGATAAAATTCGTGATATTCAAAATCAGGGACAATCGCATCTTCAATTCATTATTGGCGGTGCGGACGGCCTTAATGATGACATTCGCGGGCGCGCCAATCTTCTCCTCAGCTTTGGCGGGCAAACATGGCCACATATGCTTGCACGCGTGATGCTTTTAGAGCAAATTTACAGGACGCAACAAATTTTAGCCGGACACCCCTATCACAGATAATAATGCGCATTTTCCTCCTCTTTTTATTATTGTTTGCTCTGGCTTTTCAGCCATCATCACAAAGCCATGCGCAGGCTGAGAAAGACAATCTTGGCCAGCTTCAAAAAAAACTCGAAGCCAAAAAGACTGAAAAAAAATCAATAGAACGCGATAAAAACAAAACTAAAAAATCCTATCAAAAAGCGCAAAAAGATTTGGTCAAAACGAGCGCCTCCGTTCAAAAAAATCAAAGCGAGCTGCACCGGATTGAAACCCGCCTCGAAAACCTCAGGCTCGAGCAAAAAGATATCAAAGCCCAAATCAAGGAAGAACGCCATTCCATGGCGCAAACCATTGCAGCGCTTGAAAAAATCCGCCGCACACCCCCGCAAGCCATGATTGCCAAGCCCGGCGCTCCCATTGATACAGCGCGCGGCGCATTGCTTTTACAACGTATTTTGCCTGTTCTTTACGATAAAGCACAAACGCTTAAAGAAAAGTCAGAACGTTATGCGGCAAATGAAACGGAGCTGGAAAAAAAGCAAAAAAAGCTTGTTGCTTTGAGCAAAGACCTTTCCCGAAAAGAAAAAACGTTGAAGAAGCTTGTGCAGGAACGCAAAACAAAATACGCATCGTTGAACGCGGATTTGGATAAGCGTCAAAAACAAATCGCAAGCGTTTCAAAGAAAGCCGATAACTTGGCTGAACTTGTTAAAAAGCTGGAAGATGAGCGTACCCGCAATGCAAAGCGCAAAGCTGCAGCCAGAAAAAAACCTATAAAACAAGCTGCACTGCCTGTCATAGGCAAAACACAACTTCCGTTAAAAGGAACTATTCGTACCAAATACAACCAAACCGATGATTTTGGTGCCAAAAGCAAAGGTGTTTCCATAGAAGGACGCGGCGGCGCCCTTATTGTTTCCCCCATGGGCGGTATTATCCGTTTTGCAGGGAGTTTTAAGAATTACGGCAATATGATTATTATCGAACATCAAAATGGGTATCATAGTCTTATTGCAGGTTTGGAAAAAATTGATACAGTGGTGGATCAAAGTGTTTTGGCTGGAGAGCCGTTAGGTCATCTATATCGATCAAAAAACGACAAACCTCCAACGCTTTATTTTGAATTGCGGCATAAAGGAAAATCGATTAACCCTGCCCGCAAATTTACCGAATTAGGATAAAAGGATAAATTTTCTTATGCGCATTTTACCAAAACTGATTTTGACAATGACTTTGGCTTTAAGCTGCATTGCATATTCACCCCTCCATGCGCAGGAAACAGAGGAGCCGCGAACAGCGGGAACGCAACCGGAAAACCCTCATGATTATTCAGAAACCTATAAACAGCTTGATCTGTTCGGCGATGTCTTTGAACGCGTCCGCGCGCAATATGTCGAAGAAGTCACCGATAAAGACCTGATTGAAAAAGCCATTAATGGCATGCTGTCAGGCCTTGATCCGCATTCATCTTATCTTGACGAAGAAAAGTTTAAGGATATGCAAGTCAGCACACGCGGCGAATTTGGCGGCCTTGGGATCGAAGTCACCATGGAAAACGGTGTCGTAAAGGTTGTCTCCCCTATTGATGATACGCCCGCCGCCGCCGCAGGTGTTGAAGCCGGTGATTACATTGTTGAATTAGACGGCGAGCCCGTCATGGGCTTGTCTTTGTCCGAAGCCGTTGACAAAATGCGCGGAAAAGTCGGAACGCCGATCAATATCGTTATTAGCCGTGAAGGTGCTGAAGGCCCAATTGCGCTAACAATTATCCGCGATGTTATTAAAATCCGCTCCGTACGTCACCGCGTGGAAGGCAATTCCGGTTATCTGCGGATCACCACCTTTAATCAAAACGCAGCAAGCGGTATCCGTAAAGCCATGCAGGAAATACAGGATGAGCTTGGAAATAAGCTCAATGGCTATGTTCTGGATTTGCGCAATAATCCCGGCGGCTTGCTGGATCAGGCCATCGCCGTTGCTGATATTTTCCTCGACAAAGGGGAAATCGTATCGACGCGTGGACGCGATGAAGAAGACACAAAACGCGACAATGCTTCACCGGGCGATTTGTCAAATGGTCTTCCCGTGGTTGTATTAATCAATGGTGGCTCTGCCTCTGCTTCTGAAATTGTCGCTGGCGCACTTCAGGACCATAAACGCGGCATTGTGATGGGTGAGGCATCCTTTGGAAAAGGATCCGTACAAAGCGTTATGGCACTTCCCGGACATGGTGCAATGCGACTGACGACTGCACGTTACTACACACCATCCGGACGCTCCATTCAGGCCAAAGGCATTGATCCTGACATCAAGGTTGAGTTAGCGCGTATTGAAACTCTGGAATATGATCGTTTTAAAGAAGCTGATCTGCAAGGTGCTCTCGACAAAAATAAAGAAGAAGAAAATCAGGATGAAAAACCGGAAGCAGCCAAGCAAAATGAGGATGAAAATGAAAACGAGAATAAAAGCGAGAATAAAAGCGAAAAGGATGATAATGAAGAAAAGAATAAGCCCATCATCGATTACCAGCTTTCGCGCGCGCTTGACCTTCTTAGCGGCTTAAATCTGTATCGTGATAGCAGGCCTGTCTTTGAAACGCCAATCGCCACAGAAGAAAATACAGCTTCATCTCAAGAATCTGAAAAAGAACCACAAGACAAAGAACCAGAAACGATAATGGAATAATCCATGGCTTCCTTCATTCGACAAGCATTCTCTCCCAAGGCCTTTATCTTAGCCATGGGAGGCGCTTGTTTGTTATATGGCTCTGTCGCACTGTTTTCCATTACGAATGGCGCAAAGACGCTGGACAAAATACAGTCCAAAATGGCCATTCAAAATATTGCCATTGAAAAACCAGTTTTTGAGCCATTGACCCGTGAAGAGACACCGACAAAATCCCTTGAAAAAAGTGACGTAAAAACCAGCCTAAAAGATAAACTAAAAATATCGCAAGATCCTCTTCCACCCGCACCATATGATGGCTTGAGCGAGGATAGTAAATTCGGCGGCATACCAAAAATCGGGGAGAACAACCTCAAACCTTTCGATGCGTATAAAAAGCCAGTCACTTATGATGCCTCAAAGCCTGTCATTGCTTTAGGCATTTCTGGTATCGGTTTCTCGCAAGGCCTTTATAACGGCATTCTTTCAAAACTATCACCACAAGCCTCGATCATATTATCTATTTATGTTGATCGTATTGACGATATTCAAAAAGAAGCGCGCAGCTATGGCTATGAAACATGGTTAGAACTTCCATTTGAAACAAAAGGTTTTGGCAATACAGATCCTGGATCAAAAGCCATCTTAAGTAACGCTGGCCTTAAATATAATAAAGATAATTATCGCACTGTGCTGGCATCAACATCCGGCTACGCCGGTATTGCAGGCTATACAGACGCAGCATTTAAAGATTCTCCAACCATGTTAAATAGCATTTTATCCGATATTTTTGCGCGCGGGCTTGGGTTTCTTGACATGAATACAGGACGCGATTTCATGAGCCATAAAATCGCCGTCAATAGCCGCGGCGCGCATATTCAATCCTCTGCTTCGCAAAAAGATAAAACATTTACGCAATATTTTGAGCAGCTTAAAAAAATTGCACGGCGTAACAAAAAAGCTGTTGGAACTATTGAAATAACACCTGTAATGCTGGAAAAATTCCAAGAACAACTTTTAAAAGCGCAAGATGAAGGATTTCAAATCGTCCCTTTAAGCGCATTGGCGGATCAATACTAATGCCTGAAACAGCTAAAATATACCGTCCCTGTGTTGGCATTGCCCTGTTTAATCAGGATAATCATGTCTTTGTCGGTGAGCGGCTTGACCGCCAAGGTGCATGGCAAATGCCGCAAGGTGGCATTGATGAGGGCGAGACAATTGAGGCCGCCGCCATGCGGGAATTACGCGAAGAAACAGGCACGAGCAAAGCGGAGATTATAAAAATTGCTGAAGAAACTATGCGCTATGATCTGCCACCGGAACTGCAAAATAAGCTCTGGAACGGTATTTTTGCAGGACAGGAACAGACATGGGTTGCTGCGCGTTTTACCGGGGAAGATAGCGATATCAATATCAGTAGTTTTGATCCACCCGAATTTAGTGCCTGGCAATGGGTCGCTTTGGAACAAACGATCAACCTAATCGTTCCATTTAAACGCGATGTTTATCAAAAAGTTATCACGTTTTTTTCAGACATTGCTAACGATTAAGCGGCGACCATGCAGGGTCAGAGCCATCCACAGGTGTCCTTAACCAACGCTCATTATAGCCTGTAATATCAACTGTATAAATCTTGGCCTGACGGTTTTTCCCGGCTGGACGCTCCTTAAAGTATGACAAAACACGACCATTCGGCGACCATGTAGGCCCCTCAACGTGATAGGCATTGGAAATCAACCGCTCACCTTTTCCATCCGGGCGAATAACACCAATATAGAATTTCCCTTTATACATGCGCGTAAACGCGATTAAATCCCCACGCGGTGACCAGACAGGGTTCGCGTAACGCCCTTTGCCAAAGGTAATACGCTGCACGTTATCGCCATTACTATCCATGGTATAAAGCTGCTGTGAGCCGCCGCGATCGGATTCAAACACGATCTGGCGACCATCAGGGGAATAAGACGGCGCAGTATCAATCGACGAGCTATTGGTGATACGCTTTGGCGTGCGGCTGCCCAAAGGCATCACATAAATATCCGTATTCCCGTTTCGTGCCATCGACATAATAACGCTCTTCCCATCGGGTGAAAAACGCGGCGCAAAAGTCATGCCCGGAAAACGCCCAAGCGGCTCATGCCGTCCGGTTGAAATATCATAAAGATAAACAGTCGGCTTCCCGCTTTCATAGGACATATAAGTAATTTGCTGTCTTGTTGGTGAGAAACGCGGCGTTAAAACAAGGCTGCGCCCACTGGTAAGGTATTTATGATTTGCCCCATCCTGATCCATAATCGCAAGGCGTTTTATGCGCTTATTCCACGGCCCGCTTTCGGCAACATAAACAATGCGCGAATCAAAATAACTATCCTCACCCGTCAGGCGTTTATAGATTTCATCGGAAATAATATGCGCGATGCGCCGCCAGTTTTTCGGCGTTGTCGTATAGGCTATACCGAGCATTTTTTGCTGGCTGAAAACATCATATAAGAAAAATTCAACACGCGTACGCCCATCGCCTGCGGCTTTCACAGTCCCCGTCACAAGCGCCTGTGCACCGCTAGCGCGCCATTCTCCAAAATTAGGGCCAGCCGTGTTTAAAGATTCAATTGTTTGTACAAAAGCACGCGGATTCACAGGTTTAAAAAGCCCGGAATTCTCAAGATTAACCGAAATAACGCTCGGCATATCTTTACCGAAATTTTGATTACCGCTTTCGACATAAAAAGGCGTGATCGCAATGGGAAGAGGCTCTACAACCCCCTTGGTCATATCAACGCGCAGCTCCGCTTGCGCAACTGCGGGTAAAAAAGCGATTAAAAATAATGCGAATAAAACTCTCATAACATTTCCCTTAAAGCATGTTTCTTGGGTCAAAATTAATAACAATGGATTTCCATTGCTGGTATTTTTCCGGCGGCAAATTGAGAGGGCTACAGCGCGGATTTCGCAAAGCTCTTAGCGCAGAATCAGCCGCCGCCCGAAAAGCACTGTCGCGATTATAACGCCCTTTATCCAAAACACTAGATTTGTTTACACTGCCGTCACGATTCATGCTGACCCTGATTTCCACGGCCAGATTTTCAGCATATTTCGCACCCGCAGGAACGTTCCAACATGGTTCAAGCTGATACCGGAATGCGTCAAGCTCACTGATTGTCAATTGATCGGATAATCTGGCGATTTGCCCGCTGGATGTGTCTTCCAGAACATCCTCCAAGGTTTCATCAAGTGTCTTTTCCTGAGGCTTTTGACTTTCCGCATCCGGTGCAAGATTTTTCAAAAGACTATCAAAAGCATCTTCTTTGGGCTTTTGCACTTCTGGTTTCGGTTTGGGCTTTTCTTTAGGTTTTTCTTGGGGTTTGGGCTTTGGTTTCGGTTTTTCTTTTTTGGCCTCAACGATTGGTTCCGGCTTTATCTCTTCCAATTTAGGTGGTGATTCACTGACAACTTTAGGAGCGGCTTCAACAGGCTTTGGCGGTGGTTCAGGTTTTTGCGGCTTTTCGATCTCTTTGGGTTTTTCCTGTTTTTTCGGCGGTGCAACTTTTGTTGTTTGCGTAAGTTCCGCGATATCAACCAATTCGATGGAAACAGGCGTTATCAAAAGTGGTTCTTCCTTTGCCAGAAAAGGAATACCGATAAGAGAAGCCGCTACGATCAAAGCATGTAATATGCCGGATTTAATGAATGCCCCTTTCATTGAGGCTGAGGCAGTCGCGGCGGTTTCAACGAGAGCCGCATTCTGGCTTGCAACCATATTATCTTTAATGCCTGTAACGCTGACTGCCATGCTATTTCAAACCTGATTAAACCCTAGCGCGTTTTTTGCTCCGAAATGAGCGCAACTTTGGTGAATCCTGCACCGTTAATTGCACCGATAATGCGCATCACACGGCCATATTCCAGAGATTTATCACCGCGAATATAGATACGGCGTTCATCACGATTTCCTGCGCTCATAGCTTTTAGCTGGCTGATGATCCGGTTTTCCTTAAATTCCGTATCGCCAATATAAATTTTACCATCCTTGGCAAGCGTGATTTCGATGGGTTTGCTATCTTCATCCGTTATCGCTTTGGCTTTTGAATCGGGCAAGTCAACCTGTACGCCTGTCGCCAGCATAGGCGCTGCGACCATGAAAACGATGAGGAGCACGAGCATGACATCCACAAAGGGTGTCACGTTAATTTCAGCCATCGGCCTGTATGTGCCGCCCGTTCTGCGGCCTCTGCTTTTGGTTTTAGTGGAAAGCGTTGCACCCATCTTTAAGCTGCCTTTCTGCCGGACGGACCGGATTCCTGACTATCCAGATGACGCGATAGAATCGCGCTGAACTCATCGGCAAAAGCCTCAAGCCGATCCGCATAGCGATTAATGCCGTTTGAAAAAACATTATAAGCAATAACAGCAGGAATTGCGGCAACCAACCCGAGGGCGGTTGCAAAAAGCGCCTCGGCAATCCCCGGCGCGACAACGGCAAGAGATGTATTATTGGTTGCGGCGATTGATGAGAATGAATTCATAATCCCCCAGACCGTTCCGAAAAGTCCAATAAAAGGCGCAGTTGAGCCGACGGATGCGAGGAATGTCATGCCGCGCTCCAGAGCATTCACCTCGCGCCCTATGGCTACGTTCATGGCGCGCTCCACGCGCTGACGTAGTGAGGCTTGCAGGCTTTCCTTGACAGGAACGCCGCCTGCAATGCCGTTTTGCCATTCTTCCATCCCGGCGGAAAAGGTTTTTAGCATAGGATCGGGTTTAGAGTTTTTGACCCGCTGATAGATTTTATCCAAAGGCTCACCCGACCAGAAAGAATCCTCAAACATATTGGCTTTCCGGTTGAGCTTTTTAAGGGTTGAACGTTTGGCAAAAATCACCGCCCAGCACCAGATAGAGGCCAGAATGAGAGAAATCATAACGGCTTTGACAATGGGGTCCGCCATCATGAACAGCCCCCACATGCTAAGGTCATGTTCAGCCACAGCCGTGAGGGTTTGGGCAGTGACAGATTCGACAGGGGCAGAGGCGGTCATATTTATTCTTCCATTATGAT
Organism: uncultured Alphaproteobacteria bacterium; assembly: GCA_963922705.1. Taxonomy (GTDB): domain Bacteria; phylum Pseudomonadota; class Alphaproteobacteria; order Micavibrionales; family Micavibrionaceae; genus TMED27. The sequence goes on from CAWUJS010000053.1 coordinate 10,986, forward strand.
ATAAGGTTCAAGTTTCTCGCGTAAAATATCGGGCAATCTTACAGGTTTTATAGTCTTCGTATCAACACAAACAAGCGTTACCAGCATACGGCATATGTCCTCACCGTTTTTGAGGACATTTTGGCGCATTTGAAAGCTTGTATTGCGCATAAAAGCAATCGATGTTTGAACCTCTAAAAGGTCATCCAGCATGGCGGGTTTTATATAATCGATATCGGCATGTTTGAGGACATACATCATGTGTAGCTCTTCTTCGAGGTAAGAGCATTCATGTCCTAATTCCCTTAACAGCTCGCAGCGCCCACGTTCTGCGAATTTGAGGTAATTTGAATGGTAGACAATTCCCCCGGCATCTGTGTCTTCGTAATAAACCCGAAATGATATGGAATGTGGTTTGTTCTTCATGGGAATTAAAGTAGAGATTCCTGACCATCCTGCACAGGTTTAAGGCCGAGATATCCAAAGCCTTTATTGGATAAACAGCGCCCACGGGGGGTGCGCTGCACCAACCCTTGCTGGAGCAAATAAGGTTCAATGACATCCTCGATCATATCGCGTTGCTCGGAAAGCGCGGCGGCAATTGTGTCAACACCAACCGGCCCGCCGCCATAATTATTGGCGATACATGAAAGATACCGGTGATCCATGCTATCAAGGCCGGAGCCGTCAACATCTAATCGATTCAAAGCTTTATCAACATTTTGTGATGTAATGGATGAAATATTATCGGCTTGAGCGAAGTCGCGTACGCGCCGGGTGAGCCGCCCGGCAATGCGGGGGGTTCCGCGTGAACGCTTGGCGATTTCCAGGGCACCATCCTCAGCCAATGGCATATTGAGCAATCTGGCCGTACGGCTCACGATCCCTGCAAGTTCCTCAGCGGAGTAAAATTCCAGACGTAGCGGGATACCAAAACGATCGCGCAACGGGTTGGTTAAAAGGCCGGAACGGGTCGTCGCGCCAACAAGGGTAAAAGGAACAAGATCAATTTGAACCGAACGCGCTGCGGGGCCTTCACCGATGATGAGATCAAGCTTGCCGTCTTCCATTGCGGGATAGAGAATCTCCTCAACGGCGGGGTTAAGGCGGTGAATTTCATCAATAAACAGCACGTCATTAGGCTCAAGATTGGTTAAAATCGCGGCAAGATCACCGGATTTTGCAATCACGGGCCCGGATGTGGCGCGAAAACCAACGCCCAATTCCTTCGATATGATTTGCGCGAGTGTTGTTTTACCGAGACCTGGCGGCCCGAAAAGTAACACATGATCCATCGAATCGCCGCGCAACTTGCAGGCTTTGATAAAGACTTCGAGGTTTGTTTTTAAATCGGGCTGTCCAATAAAATCATGCAGCGCAAGCGGGCGGAGCGCACCCTCCTCGCCTTTTTCGACGTTTTGGACTTCACGTTCGAGTTCCGGATTTTTAGCAGGTTGCACTAAACGCTCAACTCCTTCAAAGCAAGGCGAATGAGATCCTGAAGATTGTCATTGGCCTGTGTTCTAACCTTTGTGACAGCGGTAAAAGCATCGCTGCGCTGATAGCCTAAATTGACGAGCGCGGAAATAGCGTCATGATCAATGGAGGATTCGCCGGCAGGTTCGGATGATGTGACCTCTTGGTAAGATGCGCTTTGCGGCGCAGACGAGAGATCCATATTCGCAGCTTTATCCTTAAGTTCAGTCAAAATGCGGGTCGCCAATTTGGGCCCTACCCCATCGGCGGCTTGAATAACCGCTTTATCCTGCGCGGCGATAGCAAGTACGATTTTATCGGGTGTATTCACGGACAAAATCGCCAGCCCCGCCTTTGCACCAACGCCCTGCACGGATGTCAGCAGCTTAAACCATTCCTGCTCCGCAGCATCAGCAAAACCAAAAAGCGTGATAGCATCTTCACGGACATTGGTTTCAATCAGAAGGCTCGCCGGATCACCTTTTGCGCCAATGCGAGACAGTGTTTTGCTGCTGGCTTGCACCATATAGCCAACACCATTGACATCCAAAATCAGATATCCTTGTGAAACAGTGTCGATAATGCCAGTTAACTTTGCAAACATCCTATTGATTTAATTGTATTTTATGCGTTTTCTTCAGTTTGTTTTTCAAAAATGACGGGAGGGGGGGGGCTACCCCACAAGCTCTGCGATTTTTTTATTCATATTATTATAATGCGCATGTGTGATCGCTACGGCAAGCGCATCTGCTTCATCTTCACTGATTTGCCCACAGGTAGGAAGGAGTGTTTTAATCATCATACCCATTTGTTCTTTGGCGGCATGCCCCGTTCCGACAATTGATTTTTTGATTTTATTGGCTGAATATTCCGCGCATTCCAGCCCATAAAGCGCAGGTACCGTCAAAAGAGCGCCGCGCGCCTGCCCCAATTTAAGGGCGCTTGCGGGGTTTTTATTGACAAATGTTTCTTCAATGGCAGCGCTATGGGGGTGCCATTGCTTGATAATATCCGCAAGGCTTTCATGAAGATGCGCGAGGCGATAGGCCATATCGCTTGCCGGATTGGTTTTGATTAACCCGCTTCCAAGGTAGCTCAGGCGGCTACCATTTTTTTCGATGATGCCCCAGCCGGTTTTTTGCAGGCCGGGATCTATGCCCAAAATAATCATGCGTTGATCATATCATAGAAAATGAACATTTCAAGAACATTGTTGCGTTTCAAAAAATAACAAGATTTATTTAGTAAAGTGAGCCAAACAGCAAAGCCGCTAAAGCTCACGAACTGAAACTTCGATTGTTTGATCATCTGGCTGAGGAAAATCATCTTTCATTTCGACATTTACAGTATGGTTTTCACCGAAAAGGGTTTGTACTTTACCCTGAATGGCAGCTTTCCAATTATCTGTTAAGTCTTGTCTTTCCAGCTTTACTAAAGCTAAGTAAGTTGTGTGTGCAATTGTTCCATCATCTTGTTCCTCAGGCTGGAA
>CAWUJS010000054.1:0-13918 GCA_963922705.1 uncultured Alphaproteobacteria bacterium
AAATTACTTCATAAACTCAGGATATGATCTTAACTAAATGAGATATGCTCTAGCTGTTAAATCCAAATGCAATCGCCATGTAATTTATAGTCGCTTGCAATGACGTTGAGTATGACAGGCTTTGGTATCATCATCCCTTTCCCTTTCCCTTTCTGTTATCCCATTCACCCACCTGTTATCCCGCTGCCCCTCTGTCACCCTGCGAATGCGGGGATCTCTTGGGTTTATAGTTGAGGTAGATATAGCCCATCCCTCATAAAATGTTCAATTTGAAATAAACATAATAGATCCAGGTCATCGTTGGTCAATCACAATATATGATGCCACTACAATCCGAAACCAAACATTTAAGCGCTGAATTTGGATATTTAATCCTTATTCAGCAGCGGTTTTTATATGCTCTGAAGCTTCTGTGTTATCATTTATGTTTGAATCTGTGCGAATTTCAGTTAAAAATCCGGAGATTTCTTTTTGAAGACCTTGTGAGACTTCAGCAAGCTCATTTGCTGCTGCCAGAACATCTGTTGATGCCTTTCCTGTTTCACCGGCTGCACTTTGAACTTCAGAAATGTTCTGGGAGACTTGCTGTGTTCCACTTGAGGCCTCAGACACATTTCGGCCAATTTCTGATGTTGCTGCGTTTTGTTCTTCAACGGCGCCGGCAACGGATGAGGTGGCATGGTCAATTTGCTGTACGTTGTCAATGATACGGCTCATAGCCTGTACAGCGTGACGAATGGCTTCCTGGATACGATTCACGCGCTGGTCAATTTCTTCCGTTTTTTGCCCGGTTTCATTGGCCAGTTTTTTAACTTCATCCGCCACAACGGCAAAGCCTTTACCGGCAGCGCCTGCACGCGCCGCTTCAATTGTTGCGTTGAGTGCCAATAGGTTTGTCTGTTCTGCGATATCTTTAATCGCATTGACAACATCACCAATCGATTCAGCCAATTCTTCGAGTTCATTGACTGCTTGACTGGTCTGTTCAGCTTCATGTGCTGCTGTACTTGCGCGATTGGCAACGTCTGCAATTTGTTTGGCAATTTCCTGGGAGGATGCGGCCAATTCCTCAGCCGCCGCTGCGACAGTTTGTACATTTGCGTCCGCTTCGGTTGCTGCTGATGCAACTGCCGTTGAGGAAACATTTGTTTCTTCAGAAGCTGCGCTCATAATTTGAGCGGTTTGTTGCATGCCGTCCGATGACATGGTCAATGAGCTAATGAGGTCTGCTGTTCTGCTATCAAAGCTGTCTGCCAATTCATTCATGGCTTTGACACGATCAATTTCAGCTTGCTGCTTAAGGCGCTCTTGCTCTGCTTCCATGGCTTTAACTTTTTCAACATTTTCACGGAAAACCTTCAAAGTATCTGCCATATCAGCAAGTTCATTATTTTTACCAGCGTCAGGAATGTCAAATTCCGTATCGTCTTTTGCTAATTTTTGCATTCTCTCATTGAGAGAGAAAAGAGGCTTGGTTATGCTATTTGCGATAGCCATGACTGCCAAGCCTGTGATCAGTAGTTGTGAGAATGCCATGACAATATCAAAGATCAGTTCATTTTTTGCTTTCTTGTATAGATCACCCACTGTGGCTTGAATATCGTCACGCAGTGTCTTTTCAACAACGGTAATACCGTCAAGATATTGTGTATATGCGGCAAACCATTGATTAGCCGTTATATTACTGAAAAGTTGAAACTCTTTGTCAGGGTTCAGCAATGTTTGTCTGAGGTTCAGAACCACTTTATAGGCATCTGAATTTGTAACATTTTTGTCATAGACTTCCTGCTCATGTTTTGTTGCGTAAACTTCAAACACATGTGCATATGCTTTTTGTATTCCTTTTAATTGCGCAACTTTTATCCGGTCTTTTGTGGCAATTTTGCCTGCGCTTAAAATAGCAGAGCCAGTTGCACGTTCAATGCCTGTTGCTTCTCCAACTTCCAGAAGGCCTGAATAGGCGGTTAGGCGATCTGTTAGTGTTGCATCTTTACTATGGCTGGCAATGTATTCAACAGCGTTTAGAAGTTTTCTAACATGCGCTGTATAGCTCTTGATTGCATCGCTTTTTTTAATGTTTCTTGATAAAATTTTATCACGCTTAATTGCAACATTATCTGCGTTCGCATTGATTGTTTTTAGAATTTCAGCAAATTCAGGAGAAAATCTGGATTTATCTACTGTATCGTAAGCTTCGTGAAAATGTTTAATTTTCTTATCTGTTTCGGCATGTGCTGATACTAGCTTATTTCTTTGTGCCTGTATTTTTCGTGAATCCGTTAAGCTTAAATAGCCTGCTGTCGTGCCGCGTTCTTTTTGTAAGCTATGCGCAAGCGCCGTGATTTCTGGTGCTATGGCAGCAATTTCCATCATATTCTGGGCTTCTCCCATATTCTTATAGGCTTTAGTTGCAAGAATACTTGCCAAAATTAAGATGCCGATGATTGGTATGATGGCGACAAGTAGAATTCTGTTTTGAATTTTAAGATTGTTCAAAAAGCGCATGGTGTCCTTCCCTAAGCTCGAAATATTTATATTTTAGAACGCAGTGATGGTGTATGTACGCAATTAGCAATAGATATAGCTACTACTATACAATATTGCAGGGCTTTGGTTAAGAATGCATGAATATTATGCGCAAAGTTTTCCCATTGTTAAATGTAACGGGAAAACCATTGAGCTGTATACAGCGGTATGTCTTGCTTTAAGGCGACGTTTGGGGGTTGAGCTGTTCGCGTTTTAAAAGCAATTTATTTAAGGCATGCATATAAGCGCGTGCAGATGCAACGAGCGTATCCGCATCTGATCCTTGTCCGTTGACGGTTTTTCCATTTTCTTCAAGGCGCACAGACACAGTGGCTTGTGCATCTGTGCCGCCTGTTACAGCATGCACCTGATAAAGTTGCAGATGTGCTTCAGGGTGTGGATGGATGGCGCGAATGGCTTTGAATATGGCATCGACAGGGCCGTTTCCTTCAGTTTTTGCGGTTTGTTTATCACCATTGACAGAAGCGGTAAGCTCTGCGGTTTGCGGGCCGTTTGAGCCTGCTTCGACATGAAGAGAGACCAATTGTATGGTTTCATGTTCGCGTATCATTTCATCTTCAACCAATGCAATAAGATCATCCTCATAGATTTCTTTTTTGCGGTCAGCCAAATCTTTGAAACGCTTAAAGGCTTCCTGAAAGGCGTTTTCCCCTAAGTCATAGCCAATTTCAGCCAATTTAGATTTGAATGCAGCGCGGCCTGAATGTTTGGCCATGACAAGCTTTGATTCTGTTAGTCCAACGCTTTCAGGGGTCATAATTTCGTAGGTCTGGGCATGTTTGAGCATTCCATCTTGATGAATGCCGCTGGCATGGGCAAATGCATTTGCGCCGACGATTGCTTTATTGGGCTGGACGGAAAAGCCTGTGATGGTTGATAAGATTTTAGATGCTTTGGTGATTTTGGTTGCATCAACACCTGTTTTGAATGGCATAGCATCACTACGGGTTTTAATCGCCATAACGATCTCTTCTAATGCGGCATTTCCTGCACGCTCGCCAATACCATTGATGGTACACTCAATCTGCCGCGCTCCATTTTGAACACCCGCTAAAGAGTTAGCAACGGCCAGACCCAAATCATTGTGGCAGTGTGTTGAAATAATGGCTTGATCAATATTGGGTACGCGTTCGAAAAGCATAGCGATTTGTGCGCCAAATTCTTCGGGTACAGCGTAGCCCACGGTATCCGGAATATTGATTGTTGTTGCGCCTGCTTTTATGGCTGCTTCCACGCATTGGCATAAGAAATCATTTTCTGTGCGGGAGGCATCTTCAGCGCTCCATTCAACATCATCCGTATAATCCCGTGCTATGGTAACGCTTTCACTGACGGCTTTTAAAACATCGTCAGAGGACATGTGAAGCTTATGCTTCATATGAAGTGGTGAGGTTGAAATAAATGTATGGATACGGCGGCTTTCGGCGGGTTTAATTGCTTCGCCAGCGGCTTCTATATCGGATCGTTTTGCACGAGATAGCCCGCAAACTGTCGCGTTTTTGACCGTTTTTGCAATCTGGTTAACGGCTTGCCAATCGCCTTCAGATGCTATGGGAAAACCAGCTTCGATGATATCAACGCCAAGCTCATCCAAAATCATGGCCATTTTTAATTTCTCTTCCAAATTCATGGAACAGCCCGGCGATTGCTCACCATCGCGTAAGGTTGTATCGAATATAATGATCCGTTTAGGATCTTTCTTTACTAAATCATATGCTCTGCTCATCGTTCATTCCTCTGTGCTTTTATTCTTCTTCGGGCTTCGCCCACCACGCACTGATCGTGTTTTTATTAAGCCAAGCCTTATTTATCGTCAATGTTTGAAAGTCTTTCCTTTAAGCGTAGATGCGTAAAAACATCCCATAATCGCTTAAAGGCGTTTAAGGAGGAGAAGCAGGTTTAAAATCTGTGCAATCTTCTTATTCATAATCTGATATAAACGTATTTCTATAGGCAATGTCAAGCTTAGTTCTTTAACGGACGTGCTTCATCAACCAGCATAACAGGAATGCCATCACGAATAGGATAAGCAAGCTTCGCCTGATCAGAGATCAGTTCCTGTGCTTTTTGATCATAGCGCAAGGTAGTTTTTGTTAGCGGGCAAACTAGTATTTCCAATAGTTTAGGGTCGATATCAATCATGATTTATTAATGGCATTGTGTATCACCTTTATCAAGGGATTTGCCGCTTTTAATGGCCATTTCAATCATAGCCATAAATATTTCTGCGCGTTTAATACAGCAGACTTCTTCCAATAAAGCTTGCTTTTCCATTGGCTCTAGTGAGCAAATCATGGATAAGCATGTCATCAGTTTTGCATCTTCTATTTCCTCGAATTTTTCAAAATCACATGACATACCTTCATATGTAAAGTATGCGCGCAATAGGGTATAAAGCTTGTTGCGATCGATGCCTAAGTTCTTTTTTATATCCAGATCTTTTTCAAACGTACTCCAATCTGGTTTAACTTGCCTGTATAGTGTTGTTACATCTAATTCCTGTTCAGTCTCAAAGCGGCAAATCCCTGCTAATGTGATAAAAAACGTTCCATCAGGGTTTTCTAAAAATTCTGTGATTTTTCCAGCGCAACCAATTTTATATATTTCTCCTTTGCCTTTTGTATCAGATTCTTTTGGCTGGATCATGCCAATGATACGATGCGTCTGAACTACATCTTCAACCATTGCAACATAGCGTGGTTCAAAGATATTGAGTGGTAAATTTCCATGCGGTAGTAACAATACACCCGTTAGCGGAAATATAGGTATAACATCCGGTAAAGTGCTTAAATCTGATACATATGGATTTTTGCTCATAAATACTATTTAGAATAATTTTTTGATCAGGAAAGATTAAATCTCTAAAATCTTAGCGGTATCGCGATATAAAGCATATTTTAAAGCTCTTTTTTGCGTCTGATTTTTCGCCATTTGGCGACGTTCTGATTATGTTCGCGCAAGGTTTTGGCAAAGGCATGCCCGCCGGTTCCATCGGCCACAAAGAAAATATAATCATGCTCTGCCGGATTGAGGGCTGCTTCTATGGATGCCTTGCCCGGATTGGCTATAGGACCAGGCGGCAGGCCGGGGTATTTATAAGTGTTATAAGGCGATTCGATTTGCAAATCTTTTCTAAGCAAACGTCGCCCTAACGGCCCTTTCCCGTCATTTTTATGCTCCCCTTTTGTGATGGCATAAATCACTGTTGGATCTGTTTGCAAGGGTATGCCGCGTTTGAGGCGGTTGATAAAAACCCCTGCAACTTTTCGGCGTTCATCTGCAACAGATGTTTCTTTTTCGATGATTGAAGCCAAAATAATGGCATCTTCTATTGTTTTAAACGGCAAGTCTTGATCGCGTTTTGGCCATAAGCTATCTATCGTTGATTGCATGTTTTTTGCCATGCGCGACAAGATTGACTGGCGCGTTTCATTCAATTGGTAATCATAACTATTGGGCAAAAGAGAGCCTTCAGGAGGAATATCTGTGATCTCCCCGGTTAGTTCTTTTACATTGTTCAAAAGCCGGACAATTTCAAAGCTGGTTAACCCCTCGCGGATTGTCACTCTGCGTGCAAAAACGTCATGATCGCGCAATTTTAAAGCGACATCCTGCGCGCTAATACCCGCTTTGAACTTATATTCGCCCGCTTTTAAGTCACTTTGTGCCCCTAAAAGTCTGGTGCCTATGATAAAAACATAGTGATCATCCAAAATGCCTTCATTCATCAAAAGTGTTGCGATTTGATTTAGCCCTGTGCCGCGCTCTATCTTGACTAATTTTGTTTCTTTAAGAGGGCCGGGTGCTTGAAATGCGCTTGTGACCCACCAAAAGGCAAAAGCAAGACACACGATGAGTGTTGTTAATGTGTAGATAAAAAGCCCAAGAACAAGTTTGAGGCTGTTTTTGCCAATTTTGTCCTTCTTGTCAGCCTTGTCAGACATGTTTAGGTGATTTCCTGCATGACGAGCGAAGCATTCGTGCCGCCGAAGCCAAACGAATTGGAGAGAACGGTTTTTACCTCTTTTTCTTTGGATTTTTTGGGAACTAAATCAATGCCTTGACAGGTTTCTGACGGGTTATCCAGGTTTAATGTTGGCGGTAACACATTTGTTTCAATCGCTTTGAGGGAATAAATTGCTTCGACTGCACCTGCTGCGCCGAGCAAATGTCCGATTGCTGATTTGGTTGAGGACATTGAAACAGTATCCAGCGCATTTGCGAATAAGCGTTTTACAGCGCCAAATTCAATGCCGTCACCAACAGGTGTCGAGGTTCCATGCGCATTGATATAATCGATGTCATCCGGGTTGATTTGTGCGCGTTTCAGTGCTGCTTCCATGGCACGATAGCCGCCATTCCCATCTTCTGCGGGGGACGTAATGTGATGCGCATCACCAGACAGGCCATATCCGATCACTTCGCCATAGATTTTAGCGCCGCGTGCTTTGGCGTGTTCATATTCTTCGAGCACGACAATGCCTGCACCTTCACCAATAACAAATCCGTCGCGTGCTTCATCCCATGGGCGTGACGCTTCGGAAGGGCGGTCATTATAGCTGGTGGATAGGGCGCGTGCGGCGGCGAATCCTGCAACACCGATGCGGCAAACAGCGCCTTCCGCGCCGCCAGCAATCATAACATCTGCATCATCGAATGCAATTAGGCGCGCTGCATCGCCAATCGCATGTGTTCCTGTTGCGCATGCCGTTACAACAGAGTGATTAGGACCGCGATAGCCATATTTGATGGACACATGACCGGACGTTAAATTAATCAGCGCTGCAGGCACGAAAAAGGGAGAGATGCGACGTGGCCCTTTTTCATTCATAAGGGTTGAGGTTTTATAAATCTCGTCAAGGCCTCCAATCCCGGAACCGATCAAAACACCTGTACGGTTTAGCGATTCTTCATCTTCGGGTGTCCAGCCAGCATCTGCAATGGCTTCTTGCGCCGCTGCCATGCCATAGACAATAAATTCATCAACTTTGCGCTGTTCTTTTGGAGCCATGAATATATCAGGGTTGTAAGCGCCATCTGCATCGCCGCGTGGAATGATTCCTGCAATTTGAGATGTTATGTCGGATACATCAAAATGTTCGATTTTGCGAATCCCGCTTTTCCCGTTGGTGATGGCATTCCAGTTATGCTCAACACCAACGCCAAGTGGTGATACCATACCCATGCCTGTAACAACAACTCTACGCATATTGATTATCCTTAAATTTTAGTGCCTATATACCAGAATCCCCGCAAGCGCGGGGACAATAGTTTTTAATGATGCGAGATTAATCGCTTATGCATTATCCTGAATAAATTTCACAGCATCGCCGAAGGTCTGAATTTTTTCAGCAGCATCATCGGGGATTTCAACACTGAACTCTTCTTCAAAAGCCATGACAAGCTCAACAGTATCAAGGGAGTCAGCACCGAGATCGTCAATAAAGCTTGCGCCTTCAACCACTTTATCTTCTTCAACACCAAGGTGTTCAACAACAATCTTCTTAACGCGATCAGCAATATCACTCATCGTAAATTTTCCTATTCTTAAATTGATTAAATTTTAAAGCTTGGCGGAGACTTTATCAATGTAGATCATAATTGCAAGCCTTTCTTATATTAATATCAACAACAAATTTTTAATGCTTTCCTCAAAAAGTATTACAGCCCAATATCATGCTGCAAATTTGTTGGTAATAATGACTTCTTCATCCGGAAGGTAGCCCGGCTTTGGCCAAGCAGGTTTTGTTGCTTTTCCAATCGTCAAAAGCATACCAACCACATGATCCACCGGTAGATTAATAAGTTCCGCAACTTTTTCACTGTCAAAGCCAATCATCGGGCATGAATCATAGCCCATATCTTTTGCTGCCAGCATCAATGTTTGCGCGGCAATCCCAACAGAGCGCATGGCCTCGTCGCGTTGTTGCCAGTCTTTACCTTCATAGAAAGGGCGAATCATGGGGACAAGAATATCTTGTGCTTCTTTTGGCGCATCTTCCCAATAGCGCTCCGGTGCTTTATCCCAAGCCTTGACGTCCGCGCAGAGCACAAAAAGCAAGGAGGCCTCAGTTACCTGCGCCTGATCCCAAGCTGCTTCGCGGATTTGAACGCGTAACTTCTCATCCTTGACATTGACGAAGCGCCAATTTTGTATATTAAAGGAGGTTGGAGACTGGCGCACCAAATCAAGCAATTGCTTTTCATCTTCAGCAGTAATTTTAAAGGCCGAATCATAATGTTTAACGGCGCGTCTTTGGCGAATAGCATCTTGTGTTTCCATGGCTTTTATCTCCTTGCTATGATTAATTCGTATAACAAGAGTAAGCGAGCTAATTTTAAATTCAAGAGGTTTTGATGGAAGAAAACGTAATCCTCGGTGAGGATGGAAAAAAGCGATGCTGGTGGTGCGGCAATGATCCGCTTTATATGGATTATCATGACAATGAGTGGGGAAAGCCGGTCACGGATGATATCCGCCTTTTTGAAAAGATTTGTCTGGAAGGGTTTCAGGCTGGATTAAGCTGGATTACAATTTTACGCAAACGTGAGAATTTCAGGAAGGCTTTTGATGGGTTTGATTTTCAAAAAATTCAGCATTACAGCGAAGCCGATGTTCAGCGATTACTGAAAAATGCAGGTATTATCCGTCATCGCGGCAAAATAGAGGCAACAATCAATAATGCCGCTCTCGCTGTTGAAATGGTTAGTGAAATTGGCAGCCTGTCAGAATATTTTTGGTCGTTTAAACCGCAAGAACATGTACGTCCCAAGAATAGAGCTATGGTTCAAAGCGTGTCTGATGAATCCAGAGCGATGTCAAAAGATTTAAAAAAGCGCGGATGGAAATTTGTTGGCTCCACAACATGTTACGCTTTTATGCAAGCCATGGGATTGGTAAATGACCATATTGAAGGATGTGACTTTGGAAATTTATAAATGGCTTTGCTAGCATGCTATTTTTTCAGACTGCATGAGGTTTTCAATAATAGCAAAATTTGTAAAAAAGAGCGCACATATATTGAACGATTCTGCACGAGAAGATGTAAGTTTTTTGGCGCTATACGCAAGAAAAGGCTTGCGTTTCTCTCTCTCTTGGGGCATAAAGCTGCAAAATTACTGAAATAAACCTCGCCAATGCATGGTGTATTGGCTGTTAAACCAAGAGGAGACAATAGGTTATGCCTATATATGAGACCGTGTTTATTGCACGACAAGACTTGACAGAGAATCAGGTTAAAGATCTTACTGACCGCTTTTGCAAAGTGATCACAGACGCAAAAGGTAAAATTCTCAAAACAGAGCAATGGGGTCTTCGTACACTTGCCTACAAAATCAATAAAAGTCGCAAAGGCCACTACACACTTATTGAAAGTGAAGTTGTTGGGGCTGGTATTATTGAACTCGAGCGCATTATGCGTTTAGACGAAGATGTGATGCGTTCATTAACAATACGTCTTGATGAGCCGTCAAACGGACCATCTGTTATTATTGATAATCCAAAGAATGAAGATAAGAAGGAGGCTGCATAATGTCCGCAACAGATGCACCAACTGTTAAACGTCCTTTTTTCCGCCGCAAAAAAACCTGTCCTTTTTCAGGGTCAAAAGCACCGGCGATTGACTGGAAAGATACAAAAACACTAAACCGCTACATCTCAGAACGTGGAAAAATGATCCCGAGCCGTATCACTGCTGTTTCCCAGAAGAAACAACGTGAATTGTCAAAGGCTATCAAACGCGCACGTTTTATGGCGCTTATGCCATATGTGAATGTTGATACAGAAGCAGCACGCCCGCCACGCAAGCCTTATGATGGAAACAAATCCTCATATGGCGATAAGAAATCTTAAGCGCGGGTAGTATAAGGAGACATAAAAATGGCTACACAAGTAATTTTATTGGAACGCGTTGAAAAACTGGGTCAAATGGGTGATGTTGTATCAGTCAAGCCGGGTTATGCACGTAATTATCTATTGCCGCAGAATAAAGCCCTTCGCGCAAGCAAAGAAAATATCGCTTATTTCGAAGCGCAGAAAAAAGCAATACTGGCTGAAAGCGATAAGCAAAAGAAAGATGCAGAAAAACTAGCGAAAAAGATTGAAGGCCTTAAAGTTCCTCTGATCCGCGCTGCATCAGAGAGTGGACAGCTCTACGGATCAGTGAATACACGCGACATCGCATCCGAAGCCGCAAGTAGCTCTGGTGAAGCGATCACGCGCCCCATGGTGAAGATTAACACAAACTTCAAGACGATTGGTTTGTTCCCGGTTAACATACAACTGCACCCGGAAATCATTGTTGAAATTACTGTTAATATTGCGCGCTCGAAAGAAGAAGCTGAAATTCAAGCTAAAACAGGAAAAGCTCTTATTGCTGAGGACAGTAATCAACAAGATGATAAGCCTCAAGAGCCTGCTAACGAAAATGCAGTTGACGAAGAGGCGCTGGCTGATGTTTTAGAAGCAGAAGCGTTAGAAGCTGAAAAAGATAAAGCTGCAGTTGCAGAAGCAAAAGCCGCTGAAGATGCTGCAAAATCTGAAGAAAAATCAGCAAAGCGTGCTGAAAAGAAAATTGCAAAAGCTGAATCAGAAGAAGCTGAGAGTGTTACTGAAATGGGCGCAGCAGAGGAAAAATCTGAGGACGCTTAAGACCAAAACTCGTTAGTACTCAACGTTATATAGTCATCCCATTTTGAAAAAGCTGAACGGTATTGATTTGGCTGCGTCTGCATGGCAATTGCATTTGAAATCGTGATGTGTAAAAACCATCGTCATCCTATTTTTCACCCGTCATCCTATTTCCTCCTCTTGTCATCCCGGCGAAAGCCGGGATCTCTTCGATTGAGGCGCGAGATCCCCGCTTTCGCGGGGATGACGATAATTGTTGATTCTGCCCAATAACAGGATCCATGCTATTAGGTGCGAACAAACCTGCGGTTTGCTACTTTATAAATACGAACAAACCTTCGGTTTGCTTCGCCGCGTGAATGACAGGATTGTATTAAAAATCGGGCTATTAAATCCAAATGCAATCGCCATGGTTGCGCCTGCGTCATGCCTTCGGCATCGTTGGGTGTCCGATTATAAACTGGAACGACCTCACCATGATACTTTTTGAAATATTATTTCTTTTTTGTGATTTATATGAAATTTTATATCTATTTTTCTTGATAAATTGATAACTATCATGCTCTAATAACAATTGAAAAATGAAAAGTCCTTTCAAAAGAAAACTAAAGGGCTGGAAACAAAAGCGCGCTTCAGGTATTTTTGACCATCCTCCAACGTCAAAGCTCCTGACGCGCTTTGGTAATTTTAAAAGGTTAAATTTAAAAGAGTGATTATGAGTGCTACAAAAACAAAAAAGACAAAAACATCTAAAACACAAGAAATGACAGGTGCTGAAATTGTTATTCAAGCTCTGATCGATCAGGGCGTTGAGGTGATTTTCGGCTATCCGGGTGGTGCTGTTTTGCCGATTTATGATGAATTGTTCAAAAATCAGGATAAAATCAAGCATATCTTGGTGCGTCAGGAAGGCGGCGCACTCCATGCCGCAGAAGGGTATGCACGTTCAACCGGAAAAGTCGGTTGTGCACTTGTAACATCCGGTCCCGGTGCAACCAATGCGGTGACGGGCTTGACGGATGCCCTAATGGACTCAATCCCTGTTGTGTGTATCACAGGACAGGTTCCAACTTTTATGATCGGAACAGATGCATTCCAGGAAGCCGATACAACGGGCATTACGCGCCCCTGTACCAAGCATAATTATCTGGCTGATAACCCCGAAGAGCTTGCCGATGTGATGCATGAAGCTTTTCATGTCGCACGTTCCGGGCGCCCCGGGCCTGTTGTGGTGGATATTCCAAAGGATATACAATTTGCCAAGGGCACGTACAAACCAGCCAAACCTCCGGCAAAGCAAAACTATCAGCCACGCATAGAACCTGATATGGCGGCGATAGAGGCCGCCGTTGAACTCATGGCTAATGCGAAACAGCCTGTTTTTTATACAGGTGGCGGTGTTATTAATGCCGGAACCGAAGCTTCAAAATTGCTGCGTGAGCTTGTCCGCATGACCGGATATCCGATTACATCCACTTTGATGGGGCTCGGTGCTTATCCCGCAGAAGATAAACAGTGGCTTGGCATGCTGGGGATGCATGGGACATTCGAGGCAAACTGGGCGATGCATGATTGCGATGTCATGATTAATATCGGCGCACGCTTTGATGACCGCGTCACGGGACGGACAGACGCCTTCTCACCGGATTCCACAAAAATCCATGTTGATATCGATCCAAGCTCTATTAACAAAAATATCCCGGTTGATATTCCGATTGTTGCTGATGCAAAGCTTGCGATTGAGGCTATGATTAAGGTTTGGAAGAAGCGCAAATATAAGGCTGATCAGGTTGCACTCAAACAATGGTGGGATCAGATTGAACAATGGCGCGCGAAAAACTGCCTTGCTTATACGCAAGATGATACCATTATCAAACCGCAATATGCGCTGGAGCGTTTGCGTCATTTTCTGGCTAATGATCCGCGTGATGCTTATATCACAACTGAAGTTGGTCAGCATCAGATGTGGGCGGCGCAATTCTTGCCCTTTAATGAGCCGAATCGCTGGATGACATCGGGTGGCCTTGGCACAATGGGTTATGGTTTGCCCGCAGCCATCGGAACGCAAATTGGTAATCCGGACGGTATTGTAATTGATGTGGCCGGTGAGGCCTCGATCCTGATGAATATTCAGGAAATGTCCTGTGCTGTGCAATATAGAACCCCGGTAAAAGTCTTTATCCTGAACAATCAATGGATGGGCATGGTGCGCCAGTGGCAAGAGCTTTTGCATGGCGAGCGCTATTCGGAAAGCTATACCGATAGCCTGCCGGATTTTGTCAAGCTTGCCGAAGCCTATGGCGGGGTTGGCTTGCGTGCGGAAAATGTCTCGCAACTTGATGGCGTGATTGAAGAGATGATGCATACGGATCGCGTGACAATCGTTGATGTCTGCGTGGCGCAGGAAGAAAACTGCTTCCCGATGATTCCATCCGGGAAAGCCCATAACGAGATGATCCTCTCCCCGGATGCTGATAAGTTTGATAAGACGCTGGTTTAGGAAGTTATCCATTGCAATTGCATTTGAAATCGTGATTTGTAAAAATCATCGTCACCCTATTCCCCGCACTTGTCATCCCATTTCCCCCACCCGTCATCCCGGCGAAAGCCGGGATCTCTTCTCTTTAAGCATGAGATTGAGATCCCCGCTTTCACGGGGGATGACAGAGCTCGTTAACAATCTAGCCTGTGTCTTTCTGTGGCAAAAAAATATCCGTTCACGCAAAGACCGCCATGAAGGCG
>CAWUJS010000055.1:0-13643 GCA_963922705.1 uncultured Alphaproteobacteria bacterium
ATGTAAGAGACAAGACAAGTCTGGATTAATTGTCTTTGATATTATCTTTGATATCGCCCTGAAAGCCTCGAACAGCCTTCAAAAAATCATCCAGCTTTGGCAACACCGCGTTTTGAAAACCCCGCTGCTCGCTGCGTGGCAATGAGGTTAAGATATTTTGATATATGATACGGCTTGTATCCAAGAGATCCTGGATGTTTGATTGTTTGGCAACCAATGCATTATTAACAGTTAAAATACGTTTTGTCAGCATTTCAACAATTGCCTGAACCGTAGGATCGCTTTCTTCTAATTTTTGTTTAAGCATATGCCGCGTAATAACGATCAGATTACAATCTTCTTTCGCCAGAACAGATGCACTACGTGGCTCATCAAATATTAATGATAATTCACCAAAAATTTGTCCGGCATCAAAAGTAGCAAGGGTTATACGGCTCGTATGGTTATTATTTTTATTGTAAGTAAAAACCTCAACACTACCCGATTGTATCAGATAAGCAGACTTTCCGGGCTCCCCTTCTTTAACAACAATAGAGCCTTTAGAGACATGCAGTCTTTCTAGTATAACTGGCGATTTTGACATATAAAAATAGCAACCTACATAAAATTCCGTTACACGTCTCAGGGAATATTGTGATTAAGCCATATACTGACCACCATTGGCATCCAGCGTTGCACCGGTAATAAACGAAGCTTTATCAGACACAAGAAATGCCACAAGCGCTGCAATTTCTTCCGGCTTTCCCATCCGCCCGGCAGGGATCTGCTTGATAATACTCTCCAAAATCTCTGGTTTAATATCGGATGTCATATCAGTTTCAATATAGCCGGGGCAAATCGCATTAACCGTGATGCCTTTTGTTGCGGTCTCAAGAGCAAGAGCTTTTGTAAACCCAAGAATACCTGCTTTGGCCGCAGCATAGTTTGTCTGCCCGAACTGACCTTTTTCACCGTTAATAGAGCTAATATTCACGATGCGCCCGAAGCCACGCTCACGCATACCTGCAACAACAGCGCGGGACATGCTGAAACAAGAGGTTAAGTTTGTTTCAATCACCATACGCCAGTTCTCTTCGCTCATTTTATGCAGCACACCGTCTCTGGTAATCCCTGCATTATTAACAAGCACAGAAATCTCGCCCAATTCACTTTCAATCGTTTCAACCGCCTTTTGACAGGCCTCGAAATCAGACACATCAAACTGTATCGCATACCCGCCAAGATCACGGAATTTCTGCGCCGCTTCCTCATTAGAACGATAGGCCGCAGCAACTTTATAGCCATCTGCGATTAATCCTTGTGAAATCGCAAGCCCAATACCACGCGTTCCACCTGTAACAATTGCAACTTTAGTCATCTCTTTTTCTCTCTTTCATTTTAGTCGTAATAATAATTTACCTTTCAAGACACATGGCAATGCCCATACCACCACCAATACATAAAGTCGCAAGGCCTTTCTTCGCATCTTCACGCAGCATCTCATGCAATAAAGTCACCAAAACACGCGCACCAGACGCACCAATCGGGTGACCTAATGCAATCGCGCCGCCATTAACATTCGTTTTATCAGGATCAAAACCAACCTCACCCATAACCGCACAAGCTTGCGCAGCAAAAGCCTCATTGGATTCCACGCGATCAAGATCACCGACAGCCCAGCCTGCTTTTTCCAACGCTTGTTGAGAAGCAGGAATAGGCCCCGTTCCCATCACCGAAGGATCAACCCCAGCAACAGCATGTGACTTAATTGTCGCAAATACTTCAAGCCCTCGTTTTTCAGCCTCACTAGACCGCATCAACAAAACAACCGCCGCACCATCATTAATCCCTGACGCATTCGCCGCCGTTACAGTACCATCTTTCTTGAAAGCAGGACGCAATTTCGCCAGACCTTCTGCCGTCACACCGGCACGCGGAAATTCATCCGCATCGATCACAATCTCTTCTTTACGATTTTTAACCGTTACCGGAACAATTTCATCTTTAAATTTTCCAGCTGCAATTGCCGCCTCCGCGCGTTGCTGCGATGTCGCCGCAAATGCGTCTTGCTGCTCACGAGAAATCTCGAACTTCTCCGCAATATTCTCAGCCGTGGTTCCCATGTGGTAATCATTAAACGCATCCCACAGACCATCCTTAATCATAGTGTCAGCCAGATCAACATTACCAAATTTAACACCATCACGCATGTGAACTGCGTGCGGTGACTGACTCATGCTTTCCTGCCCGCCTGCAATAACAATATCCGCATCACCATTGGCGATCGCTTGCGCGCCAAGCGCGACAGTACGAAGCCCGGAGCCACAGACCTGATTAATCGTATAAGCTGATTTTTCCTGCGGAATGCCCGCTGCCATTGCAGCCTGTCTTGCAGGATTTTGTCCAGCACCGGCTGTTAAAACTTGCCCTAAAATAACCTCATCAACATCAGCCGCATCAACGCCTGACTGCGTAAGAACAGCCTCAATGACGCTTGCACCCAACTGATGCGCTGGTAATGAGGATAATCCGCCCCCTAAATTACCTATCGCAGTTCTCTTAGCCGCTACAATAACAATCGGATCACTCATATAATTGTCCTCTTTTTTAAATACAAAACATTCTAATCCCGAAAAACATACCGCCTAAAGAATATAATGCAAGTATCAGCACTAAATTTATGCATGATTTTTTTCAATCCAGTCTTTAATAGGCACCCAGACATCCTGAACAGAACGGCTTCCGGCAACCATGCCGATATGACCACATTTCGGATCCAGAAATTTCGCGTCTTTAATTTTTTGCTTTAGTGGCAAGGCCATATCAAACTCTACAAGCTTATCCTCTGATGAAGCAATCACGAGGCCAGGGACATTTATGCCATCCAAACTGACCTTTTGATCATCCAAAGACCACTCACCGGACGATAACGCATTCTCAAAAAACCAGTGCTGCACCACCTCATGCGCAACTTTTTCCGGCAAAGGCACACCATCATTAAGCCAATCCTCGACTGCAACAAAAATATCCGCAGCATCACTGCCCTGCTCCATCTTCGCAAATTTGGAAAATTTTTTCATTGCTTGCTCAGGATATAAAGAAGAAAATAAAATTTGCAACCAATCAACCTTCATATACCCTTCTTCCTGTAAAGACAAAATCAATGAAGGGTACCAGAACTTAACACGCTTCAGCATATCTTGCGTGCCAGCATGAAAATCCCAGGGCGATGCCATAAAAATAGCTGATTTCAAAAAATGCGGATTGCGTGATGCCAGACCTGCCAATAAACTGCCGCCCATACAATAACCAAGCGCATGAATGCTTTGTGCATGTTGATCAGCTAAAAAAGCAAAAGCAGATGCCATTTTATGCAATACAATATCCGATAAGTTTTGCATTTTGGGATCATCCAGAAAATCTCCCCAATCAAGCAAATAAGCATCAATACCATGTGCACAAAAAAACGCCATCATGGATCGTGCTTTCGTTAGATCAAAAATATGCGATTTATTGATCAATGACGGAACCAATAATAAAACAGGCTGACCCGAGCCATATTGATAGCTTTTATGCTTCAAAATAGAAACGGAACCATCTTTATACATCGAAGAGAGATGTTCGCCGCACCGTTCATAATCATAGCCTAAATACAATTGTATGCCGCGCATCATATCCCGAAATTGCAACTGAATATCTGCAACATTCTGAACACCGGATTCAAATTGCTGCTGCCAATAAGAAGCCGCCATACTCATATGATAAGACAAAACTCGAGGAGTATTTCGCATGATGCTTTTATACCTCAAAAAAACCTTTTAAATAAAGCACTATAAAAATAAAAAATGCACCGCAGCATAATTATACTTTTCAAGCTCAAGATCATGTGCAATATTATTATTAATCTATGCAGCAATTTAAAAGAAAGAGGACATGACAATGGCCAAAACCAAACGCGGACCTAATGATCCGACAATCATTAAAAAATATGCAAACCGCCGCCTTTATGATACAGGGCGCAGCAGCTATGTAACACTTGACGACCTCTGTGAGATGGTCAAAGAAGGACATGATTTTGTTGTGCAAGACGCAAAATCAGGAGAAGATCTGACGCGCTCCGTGCTCACACAAATTATTGCAGATCAAGAAACCAGCGGAGAAGAAAACCTTCTTCCAACAGATTTCCTACGCAAACTTATTGGTTTTTACGGCGGGAAAAATGGCAGCATGTTTCCAAATTATCTTGAGCAAACAATGGACATTTTCATTAAAAATCAGGAACAAATGCAAGAACACATGAACAACATGCAAAGCATGTTTCCAAAAGTTCCCGGCGTGCCGAATATTTCAAATATATCGGGTTCAGAGGCTATCGAAGAAATGAACCGCAAAAACATGGAAATGTTCGAACGCACAATGAAAATGTTTAATCCGGCCTATAGCGGTAATGCTGCTAAAGATAACGATGCCTAATTGAACAGTTCTAACAATAGGATTTGAACGATAGGATAAATGCGCCCTACCTGTAAGGTCAGGGCGTTTTTTATAGCTCTACGCTTTCAAAAATCACACTAATTCGATAAAAAATCAAAAATCTTATCCCTGAGACTCATGGCCTCTTCCATATCTGGTGCCTCTGTCTCATGTGCAAGGACAATGAATACATCACCATCATTATAAAATAGTAAGGACGCACTAGAGCTTACATCTTTGCCGATACAAGCGATATCGTAACTATCGACACGCATTGATCCGCTTTCTTTGGAATTATCAGGAATAATCGCAAAATCACCCGGACATCGTGCCTCTGTACGATCCAAATATTCTTTAACAAATCCATCGAAGTCATCAACAGAAGTCATCATCCTATGCTCCCCGGAACCGTAAACAAAGCCGGCACGCCAATGATATGCATTACTCTTGCCATCGACAGCACGAATAGCATCACCCCTTACAATATTCGTCAATTTTAAAACACGTTCAATGGAAACTAACCCCATATTTAACGAGCTTTTGTTAACATCCGTAATAGCCTGGCTGTTAGGCTGTTTGACGTGGCGCGGCATTGGATTACCAAGCTCTTCTGGCTGAACATGGTTTGGTTCAGGCCCACTTTTTACATGAACAATATCATCTTCTTCTGTAGCTTCAATGCCCTCAAAAGGATCTTGAGACAGACGCATTTCAATAGGCTCTTCTTGGAGGCCAACATCTTTCTGCTTAAATACAACCTCTTCTGAAACAATATTATTTTCTATAGCTTCATTGATAGCATTATCTTCAATATTTTCGATATCAATAACGTTAGAACGACTATTTTCGATACGACTTTGATTATCAAGACTGCGCTTTAACTGCTCCTCGTAAATCTGAGCTTGATTAAGCTCACGATCCATAAATTCTTCAGCCTCTGCGACGGCTTCATTTGCCTTTAGGGCTGCGTCATCAGCAAGTGCAGGATTACTATCCACCTCAGTAAACTCTTCAACAACAGCATCCAACGCACCTTCTTCATCCCCGGAAGAAGGCTCAAGCTGCGCCAGGCGTTCTGAAAACATCACTTCTTCTTCAACAGGTTTATGCTTGGCTGATTGCGCTTTTGGTGTAACCGGAGCGCTTTTTGCTGCAGCTAAAATAACTCCCGGTTTAAAACTCTCTAATTCCTGTCTTAGGGTGCTCAGTTCTTTTAATGAACGCATCGATGAAACACCATCATCCTGACGATAACTTAGTGCTTGCCTCAATACATTATTCTCATTGGAAAGAACTGCAATATCGTTAGCTTGTGACTGCCTTACACTTTCACTTTCCTCAAGTTTTTTCTTTAAAAGACTCAACTGCTCTTCCATGCGTTTTACAACTTTAGCTGCAACATTCATCTCTGAAAGTTTTGACATCAAAACGCTATTTTCTTGTTCTAAAGAAGCTATCGCCTTATCCTGCAATTGACGTGCATGCAGTATTTTTTCAAATTGAGATTGCAACTTTTCATGACTGATCTCTAGCTTGGAAAAGTTTGAAGAAACCTTTTCTTCCGCTAACTGCTTATCAAGTAATTTTTGTTGCAACAAAGTGTTATCTTTTCGCAACGATGATAAAGCAAACTGCAAATCTTCAACCTCGGTATGGTTGGATACATTTTGTGATCGCTCTAATTCTAAAGCCTCAACTTGTTCATGAAGCATTGAAATCTCATGCGAATACTGACTTTTTAAAGCTGCCTTTTCTTCCAACAATAACTCAATACGCTCTTGTAGTATCTCCGCACCTTTAACGGCACTCGACCACTTTGAAAGCTTATTCTGCAATCGCTTATTTTCTGATTCTAACGCTCTTAAATGCTCACTTTGCTGCTCGACAACATCAGTTTGCAAAGCAGCTTTTAAACGAAAATTTTCCGCTCGCAAGGCTTTTAAATCGGCAGGAGGCAACTCTCCATGATTAACCGAAAAATCTTGCACTTTTACCTTTTCAAAACGCAGCATTTTTTCCTGTAACACTTTATTTTCAGATTTAAGCGCGTCAATCTGAGCCTTTAAAGCATCAACAAAATTATCATTATCGTCCGCTTGAAGATTTACCGAAGCAACATCCACATAATCTACATTCTCAATACTGGCAACAGACTTAGAAATAACATCAGGCACAAGGCATGCATTTAATTTTGACTGCCCAACATCAATATCTTCAACATTAAAAACATAGGTATCCTTTGCAACTTCAACTCTTAACACCCCTGTTCTGTCAACTGCATTAAAAAATGAATCGTCTCGTCCTAAACGCACAACAAAAGCCTGAGCAGAAGCGGGGCTAACATAATAGTTGCGTTGTTCACCACCACCGGGATCAAGCTTTAAAGGGATTACTTGATCTATATTGAATAGTTTTTTTTGTAAATCGAGAGCAAATGAAGTATCGCCACTTTGATTCCGCGCCATTGTTAAAATTGTGTTTTCTTCGAATTTTTTGGCAACAGCACAGTAACCAGACTGATCAGCAGACGAACCGTCCTCAAATTTTGTTAAGGCCCAAGAGGATACCGGCTTTAAAAGAGCATAAGCGTCACTGTCAGAAACAGCCCCGACCGCTAATCCAACACTAGCTACAGAAACCAAAAAAAATTGCCGCATACGCATAAGGAAAGGCTCCCCCAAAAAACAATAAAAGGAATGCGATTTAAATAAAATAAGAAATTATATTACACAGAATCTAAAAATATTACTATCTCACAAAAAGTAAAACCTCTCAAGTCACAGCAATTCTATGTGGGTGAATTTTAAAAGAACAATGAACAAATGATGACTCTAATGGGTATAAAATAGATCTAATCATTGAATATTGTTAGAGTTGCAATCCCCGTTATTGTGTCTGTATGAAGCTTACCGACAGGACGTATTGGATGATCTTTATATTGCTCCAATAACCTCTCGACAACAAAATTATAATCCTGCTCAGCACTATTAAAAGCTGTTATCACGTCATAGCGGCGCGTTGTCTTCCATAGAAACCCAACACCCTGAACCTGCGACCAACTCCGCAAAACATCCTCCAAAGACTCACCCGGCTTTGCTGAAAAAGAAGACATGCTGTAAATGCTCGTTTCATTGACAGCTTGTGCCTGCTCTGTCCCAGGATAAGGTAGTAAAGTTATTTTAGCGTTATTCAAATCAATTTTTGGCGGCTTTGGATTGTGATACGGTGCCTTATTTGATTTTTCAAGGCGCAAAATTTCCTCTTCTGCCTCTTTCGCAAAAATCACCACAGGCTCTTCTAACAAAATTTCTGGCGGCTTTGCACTTAATGTTGTCGCTTTTTCAAATGGAAAAGGATTGATACTCAAGGATTGCGCAAAACTGTTTGAAACAGTAAACGGAACCAAAGTTAGTGAAAACAAAAACGCTGAAGCAGTCACACGAAACATGAAAGGATATCCTTCTTAATATATAAAGCCTTACATCTAAAGACTAAACAAATGACATCAAATTTCAAGCTGGGAATAAAGCTATTCACTCTTTTCAAGCTTATGCGCCAGCGCCGCTTCTAAAAACTGATCCAGATCACCATCCAAAACAGCCCCAGAATTAGTCGTCTCAACCGCGGTTCTTAAATCCTTGATCATTTGATAAGGGTGCAAAACATAAGAGCGTATCTGATGACCCCACCCGATATCCGTCTTTTCCCCATGCGCTTCAGCCGCAGCCTCCTCGCGCTTGCGCATCTCTGCCTCATATATTTTAGCCTTTAACAAGGCCATCGCATTGGCACGGTTTTGATGCTGAGAGCGTTCACTTTGAACCGCTGCGACAATGCCTGTAGGAAGATGTGTAATTCGAACCGCGCTATCTGTTGTATTGACATGCTGACCACCAGCACCACTTGAACGATACGTATCGATTCTTAAATCTTTTTCTTCAATTGCCACTTCCACTGTATCATCCAGAACAGGTGAAACAGCAACAGAAGCAAAAGATGTATGCCGGCGCGCATTGGAATCAAAAGGAGAGATGCGAACCAATCGATGCACACCATTCTCTGATTTCAGCCATCCATAAGCCTGATCCCCTGAAATGCAAAGCGTTGCAGACTTTATACCCGCCTCCTCACCTTCACTGCGCTCCATCGTAGAAACTTTATAACCACGCTGCTCAGACCACCGCACATACATGCGCAAAATCATCTCGGCCCAATCTTGTGCTTCCGTACCGCCTGCACCTGCATTGACCTGCAAATATGCATCATTGCCGTCAACTTCGCCAGATAATAGACTTTGTAAATGTTGTTTTTCAGCCTTGGCCTGCAAGCCTTCTAAAACAGCCTCAGCCTCTTTAACAATCTCATCGTCTCCCTCTTCTTCACCCAGGGCAATAAGCTCAATATTATCGCTTAAATTTTGCTCAATCTCTTTGATATCTTCGATTTGCGCCTCAAGACGATTGCGCTCGCGCATAATTTTCTGCGCTTTTTCAGAATCATTCCAAAGATTAGGATCTTCGCTTAAGGCATTCAACTCGTCAAGACGCTGCAACGCTTGATCCCAGTCAAAGATGCCTCCTTAGAAGCGCAAGAGAGGCCTCTATAGAATCAGCTATATTTTGAATTTCGGCACGCACTTTTCGTTAATGTTAAGCTGCAAAAGCTTCCTCTGCTAACAAAATGTTCTTTAAAAATTGCCCCATGCTTTCATTGGGTGAATCTATAAGCAATAAATTGTCCGATGCACTACCCTGATCAATTTCAGCAAATTTTAATAGCTCAACAGCCTCATCAATAATACAGACAGGCTTGCCAGTGGTATAAAATCCGTTAATAAAACGCTTTGTATGGGCCGTTAATTGTAGTTTTTCGACACTCCGGCGCCCGCCAGGTATGACAAGAGCTGAATAGTCTGCCGCCAAGGATTGATTAAGGGCCTGATCCGCCGCAAAATTTAAGCCCCAACCTTTATCATTTAAAGAACTGACCAATCCCTGATCCATGCTTATAATGCGTGTATCAGCCCCCAAAGCCTGAACAGTCTTTTGAGCCTCAATTAAGTCAGCCTCATCAAGGCCATTCGCAACCAGAAAGGCTATTTTGCTTCCGGACAGGGGGGATTTCATCATAAAAAGCACTCCAATTTTATTTTTAGTTTTCAAAGCAGGCAGTTTATATTAGCGTAGCGCAATCGAAGTCAAGCTTTTAATAAAAATAACACGACAAAGCAAAAATTTTGTTTGTAAAAAAGCAATAATTTTCTTAAATCATCTTTACATTAGTGAAAACGGTCATTAAAACCTTACTATTATTTAAAATTTATGAGGCTTTAGTACTCAAGGAGCAAACTATGGACATGAAACGTAAACTCACAATGGTTGCCGGGTTTCTGGCAATTAGCGCAACTTCCGGCTGTACAGCATTTAGCAGCTTCAGTGAAGTGGAAGCCCTCAACGACGCACAAGCAGTCGGCAGCCCATTCACACAAGCGCTAGCTGCTGAATACCGTACCTTTGCAAATATCGAGCTAAAAGATATGTTCGATTATCCTGATGCATTGCACTTTGCACGTAAAGGTTTGGCAGCGGCCTCCGGTGATGTCGTTTTACCTGAGCCTGTGAGTGACTGGAACCTCAGCGAAACTCATATTCAAGAACTCGGCGCTGCGCGTGGACGCCTTATTGTTGCCTATGATCTGGGTGCACGTGAAGTTGCTCCTGAGCTATCAGCCCGGGCGCAAGCAAAATTTGATTGCTGGATCGAACAACAAGAAGAAAACTGGCAAGATGAAGACATTCTCAATTGTAAGTCTGAATTCATTGAAGCCATGAATCAGCTGGAAGGATCCCTTCAACCTGCGCCTGTTCCCGCAGAACCGGTTGAAGAGTTAAGCCCTTTTGATATTGATGCAGATGCGCCTATGCAAGCTGAAAACGCGATGTATCTCGTTTTCTTCAACTGGGATTCCTCACAACTTGGATCTGGCGCACTCAATGTTTTAGACGCTGTTGCACAGGAAGTCGCAGCATCTCCACCGAATTCAATAAATATTGCAGGACACACAGATACATCAGGTTCAAAAGACTATAATGAGCGCCTTGCAGTTAAGCGCGCAAACAAAGTCAAAGATGCATTAATTGAGCGCGGTGTACCTTCAGAGTTAATAAACACAAGCTCTATGGGTGAAAGTGACTTGCTCGTAGCAACACCCGATAATGTGCGTGAACCGGCAAACCGCCGTGTCAATATCTCTTTTAACTAGAGATAATAGCATTTGAAGTTAAACCGGAGTGCAAATGAACCATGCGCTCCGGTTTTGTTTTGACCCTGAAATGGATCCAAAATGGACTTAAGACCTGTTTTATACGTCAACGGTATCCTGATAACCATCCTTGCCATCAGCATGTTTTTGCCCATGCTGGCAGATATTTACTTCCAGCACTCTGACTGGAAAGTATTTTTCTTGTGCATCATCATTACTGCATTCTTTGGCGGTTCACTGATCCTTAGCAATACCGTAAAAATAGATAGCATTAGCGTTAAAGAAGCATTCATACTGGTCTCATCAACATGGTGCTCACTAGCAATATTTGCATCTCTTCCCTTTAAAATGAGCGCACTTGACCTCTCAATAACGGATTCCTTTTTTGAAGCCATGTCCGGGATAACAACGACTGGCTCTACCGTCATTAACGGACTCAACGAAGCACCGCCCGGCATTCTACTATGGCGCGGCATCCTGCAATGGCTCGGCGGTATCGGTATTATTATTATGGCCATGTCCGTACTGCCATTTCTGAATGTCGGCGGTATGCAGATTTTCCGTACCGAACTCTCGGAAAGTGAAAAAGTCCTCCCTCGCACAGCGCAGCTTTCCAGTTCAATCGGCCTCATTTATCTGATTTTGACTCTTATTTGCATCATCGCTTACATGATGAGTGGCATGCAAACATTCGATGCGATCGCACATGCGCTCACAACCATTTCAACAGGCGGTTTTTCTACATTTGACTCATCCTTTGGACATTACAAAACCGTTT
This sequence comes from uncultured Alphaproteobacteria bacterium, assembly GCA_963922705.1. Classification (GTDB taxonomy): domain Bacteria; phylum Pseudomonadota; class Alphaproteobacteria; order Micavibrionales; family Micavibrionaceae; genus TMED27. The sequence continues at coordinate 11,493 of CAWUJS010000055.1, forward strand.
CCGCAGAAATCGTCGCGATCACATTCATGATCATTGGCGGCCTTCCATTTGTTCTCTATCTTAAAGCCATTCGCGGCGACATAAGCCCTATTTTTAAAGATACACAAGTGCAATGGTTCTTAGCTATCATTGTTATTTCCATTGTCACGACAGTCCTTTATCTTGTTCTTCAACAAGGGCTAACAACAGGCGAATCTTTGCGTCGCGCCAGCTTTAACATTGTTTCCATCATCACAGGAACTGGCTACACCAACGGTGATTACAATATTTGGGGCGGCTTCGCCGTCAGCTTGTTTTTCTTTTTAATGGTCGTTGGTGGTTGCGCCGGCTCCACCACATGCGGCATTAAAATTTTCCGCTTTCAGGTTTTCTATGCTGTGGCAAAAGTGCAAGTTCAAAAGCTTATTCATCCCAATGGCGTTTTTATCGCCAACTATAACGGAAAGCCATTACCAAGAGACGTACCAATGTCTGTCATGAGCTTTCTGTTTCTCTATGCCTTATCCTTTGCCGCGCTCGCAATGGCACTCTCCTTTGTCGGGCTGGATTTCCTAACCGCAATGTCAGGCGCTGTCACATCCATATCAAATGTCGGACCGGGGCTTGGTGAAATTATAGGCCCTAGCGGAACATTCCAACCCCTGCCAGATAGCGCAAAATGGATTTTAAGCGCAGGGATGCTAATTGGGCGCTTGGAAATTTTCACTGTTCTGGTAATGCTCTCCCCCAATTTTTGGAAGAGCTAAGGCAAAAGCATGACATAATACAATCATGAAAATTGCAACAACACGTTTTGTATCGTAATTTACAGGCTGTTTTACAAAGAATGTATCAGCCCGGCATTCCTGTAGAAATTAGAAATTGGTGCTTTTGGTTATGATGACAGAGAAAATGAAATTGGCTATAAAAATACGCCTTCACTATGGGAGACGTTTAATCACGCCAAAATTCCGGTCGTTGCAGGAGAAACTCTAACAGAGGTTTAAGAGCCTATGGACGCCTTAAAAGCGCTAATAGAGGACGAAACAAAACCTTCCGAAGAACCGCAAAAACGACCTCCTCACCCTAAGGTCTAACGTCCATATGTAAGAGCAGTCTATACTTAAAATTTAATGTGTGAATTTTAAGTATTACAAACTGTGCTCTGTATAGCCAGCGGTTTGATCAACATTGACTCCATCACGCGAAGCATTAGCTATAGCGCTGGCCATTTTTTGACGTGTTTGTGAAACCCTTGCGTCATTACCTTTCTCTAAGTCCTTTATTGCCTCAAGTGTTTCAAGGAAATGATTACAGTCTTTAAATCGTTTTCCCCATTTAGACTCTAGATTGATGTGAATCCTTGCCATTTTTATCAATTCAATTTCTCCACCAAGATCTTTTAAAAGGTTTGCCCTGGCACCTGAATTATATCTATCTGTAAGCTTGGTTTTTTTTTGCTCATCACTAGAACCAATGAGCGCTTTTATATAATCCCCTTGCTCAGGAATCATATCATTCAGGCTTTTTGGTGTTTCAAGATAGCAGTTCACCAAACCCATGGTTTTTAAGTTTCTTGAATCCAAAGCATTGGAAAAAATCCTTATGCCTGGCGTTTTTAAAATGTCTGGGTGATCCTCTATTGCGATCCTCAGTAGGCTATCTATAGTTACACCTCTATCAGGGGATGAACCAGCCGTACCGCCATCCATATGATAAGACTTGATTGCACGACCATCGCATGTTCCATCCAGTTTTGATTCAATTGAAATATTTCTACCCTCAATAGAATCTTTAAGCCTTTCAATGGAATTATCTTCTCCATCCAGCTGAGCCATTAATGCACCAAGAATAAGAACAGATTTATATCCTTCCATATCACCGTTAAAGATCATCATCGGCATATCATTTTTGGTATTAAACTTATGCGCCAAACCCAAAAACCCTGAGCCTAAAAAATCAGTATATGACCTTTCTCGACTTGGCCTTACAGCTTTGCCCAAAATATTACCGATATCCGCTAGTATAGCTCTATCATTACAAAATATTTCTGCGCTAAACGTATCCATGGCTTTTTACTTCATTGAATTAAAGGCTACCACGAGAATATGCAATATCTGAACCACTACCGACCGGAGGTCGGTAGGTTCGTGGTGAGTGGCTAAAAGCCCT
>CAWUJS010000056.1:0-13633 GCA_963922705.1 uncultured Alphaproteobacteria bacterium
ATACAGGCACAGGGCAGAACACAATCTTTACAGATTCTTCTGAATATACAGGAGCCCTCGATATCAATGAGGATAATCTTAAAATTGATGGTGATAATACCACGATTAACGGTACGATTTTTGTTAATCAATCTAACTTCCATCTTGATCCTGTGACAGTCGACGCGATGGGTGCTGACTTCGGATTGCACGCAGATGGTCTTGGTGCGCTTGGCCTTATTGTTGAAGGGAATACGTTCAAAAACGCCAGCGCTGCGGCAATTTTTGTAAAATCTTTGCAAGCTGGCACCGGTACAATTATTGATAACACGATTGAAGGCTCCAATAATCGCGGTATTTCAACCGGTTCTTTAAGAAATGGTTACACGCTCAATATCACGAATAATAAAATCGGCTCCTCTTCGGACACAGTTTTCAAAGGGATTCAGCTTAGCCATGTTGACGATGCAACTGTAAATATTAATGGTGGGACGATTGACAGCCACACTGCCACAATTAGCCTTATACAGGGCATAGATGCCGGCGGTGAGGTTAATATTGGCGGTGGTCTTGTTGCGAAAACAACAGGCGATGATGGTATTGAAGCGCATAAACCGATTGATGCCGATGCTACTTTGAATATCAATGACATAAAACTAACGGCTGCACTTGACGGGATCGAGTTTACAGATGTTGAAGGCACTGTGAATATTGGTAGTGATTCAACAACAACAAAAATCAAAGCTGGTGGTCATGGTATCAAGTTTAATGAAGGCGTATCAGGCGGCAAAGTTAATATCGATAATGTCAAGATTACAGCCGAATCAAATGGTATTGCATTTTTAAGCTTAAGCCCGAGCCTGAGCAACGGCGCTGATATTGATATCACAGATAACAAAATCAAGTCCGGTGATAACGGTATCTATTTCGAAGATGAAATCAGTGGCGGGTCAACCGTTGATATTCACGATAATAAAATTAACGCGAACACTAATAATGATGCCGTTGGTGCGGGTATTCTATTTGACGGTAAAATTACAGATGCAGACATTAAAATCGGTGATGGCAGCCTGAACAGCGCTGCATCTAACATTATTTCTGTTGCTGAAAATACTGGCGCAGGCGGATCCTCTGATCTTGATGCAATCCATTTTGCTGACGAGGTTACTGTAGATGCCAAGCTTCTGATTGATGGCAACCGCCTTGGCTATACAAAGAAAGATACGCGTTCATCTCTTGCTGATGACGGTATTGAGTTCAAAGGCAAAGTTGTCAGAAATGCAGATGTTCAGATCACAGATAACCGCATTGATGCACTTGATGATGGTATACAATTCTCTGGCGGCATTAGCGGAATAGCGAAAGTCACTATTGGCGAAACCCCCGATGACGCAGACGGCAATATAATCTACGCCGGGGATAACGGTATTTCATTCTTGAAAAAGACGTCTGGTGATTCTGTCGTTGAGATTACAGAAAACATGATTGAAGCCGAAGATGGTCATGGTATAGCCCACACTGGCGGCATGAATCGTGCGACATTGAAAATCAATTCCAACCTTAACATCGAGGGCGGACAAGATGGTATTCATGTTAGCGGTGAACTATCCGAAAATGCGATTATTGATGTCGATGGCAACGAGAAAATCTTTGGTGGCGATGATGCTGTACATATTGAAGATACAACATCAGGTACAGATGATTCGACAGTCCGTATCATCAACAACACCGATATTTCTGCTGATGAAGATGGTATCTTTATCAGTAATCTAAACGGTGCTTTGATCGAGAATAACGATATTCATGATACTGGTCGTCATGGTGTTTATAATAAAAATTCCAACGATACCGGTATCATCAAAAATACATTTGTGAATATTGGCGGTCATGGAACCTTGGTGAACCCGTCAAACAATATCCATGTTGTAGAGAACACATTCACAGATATTACCCTTGACGGTGTTAATGTTCGCGGTGGTTTGGATATTCGTATTAAGCACAACTGGTTAACGAATATTGGTGATGATGGTATTGATGTGAAAGACGCTGATCGCGTGCGTGTTCGCAATAATAGGCTCACGAATATTTATGATGATGGTATCCAAATATTCAATGCAGACGGGAATATCCCAACCGGTAATGTGCATGTTACGCATAATAGCCTTGAGAATGTCGGGCACGGCTCTGGAAACGGAAACGGTATCTGGCTTAAAAATGTTGAAACATCACACATTAGCGGAAATGGAAAAGAGGCTGGTCGTCTATTCGAAAACATCGCGGCAGACGGGATCAAAGTCGAAGATTTTGGTCAATCCTGGATTTCATACAATAAGATCAAGCTAACTGGTGATGATGGCATTGATGTAAGCAATGGTGATTTCGTCTCCATCTATGATAACTATGTCGATCTTTCTGGTTTCTTGCCTAATAGTTCCGGCCCTATCACAACATTCTTACCGGTCGCCGAGAATACCGAAGTCGGTAGCGATGCAAACGGCATTTATGTTGAAAATGTCGGCGGTGGTGATTTGCCTCCATTGGCTGCGGAAGGCTCTGAAGATGGTTTTGGAACCAGTAAATACGGCTATAGCGTAGAGATTTACAACAACGAAGTTGCAAATTCAGAAGATGACGGTATTCAGGTTGTAAGAGAAGATGAAGTCGCGTTCAAATCTCGCCTGGCAATCATTGCACCATCTGAAGCCGAAGAAGATGAGGCGAGCTATACTACATATATCGCCGATAACATTGTCGGACATGTTGGCGATGATGGTATTGATGTCGATAATTATGATATCACAATCGCACGTGATAACGCTGTTTCCCTTGCTGGCGATAAGGGTATCACAATTGATGGCGGTGATTATGGTCGCTACGCAGGTGTTTTTGATAACCGCGTTCTTTTAACGGGTAATGACGGTATTCAGGTTGAGAATATCTTTGGCGGTGAGGATATTTTACTTCTAGGCGATAGTGAATACGGTTATGGATGGTCTGTAAATGTATCCGGGAATGAAATTGCCTTCACGGGTGATGACGGGATTGAAGTTCGCTATTCCGGCCCATCAAAAATTCACAATAATAAAGTCTTCATGGCGGGTATGGATTATGATGGTAATCTGGTCGATGCCATTGCGCAAATTAATGACTTTGCAAGTGGCACGTTTAGCCCGCTCGCATTCAAAGCTGCTGCTTTGGAAGCACCGATCACATCCGAATGGGAAGGTGATTGGGAAGAAGATGACTATGATTACTTCGGATGGAGCTGGGGTGACGGTCACGGCATTAATGTGCATGGCATAGAGGGCGCTTACTACAGCCCGAATGGCTGGGCAGCGGATATCACGGACAATACTGTTCGTTATACGGGCGGTCATGGTATTCTAGCCGAGGACAATGATCGTACCCGCATTTATAACAATACGGATATTCGCTATGCTGGTATTGATTATACAAGCTTCTATGGCGCGGAAAGCATGGCAGAGCTTCTCAATGAAGGACCTTTCCATCGCTCCAATCCGGGGCGTCGTGATCTTTGGATTTCCGAAGGCAGCATGACGCAGGTTGTTGATGGTTATATTGGTCGCCCAAGCGAAGAGCCGGAAGAGCCTGAATATGGCAGTTATATCACTGTTGAAAATATCGAATATGATAGCCATGACGGTATTCATGCCGCCGATATTTACGATTATTACGGTGAAGGCATTAGCGATAGTGACTATCTCTATGCGCTCGAAATAGAGGGCAATACTGTAAAATTCACAGGCGATGATGGTATCGAAGTGGATGGCGCAGACCGTACTTTAATCGCTGGCAATACGATCCGTGATGCCGGTTACGGTATTGAATTCCAGCCTGAGCCAAAACCAGGCCGTGATTACGGTTCCGGTGATTATTACGGCGCGGACGGCATCCATGTTTCCGGTGTTTCTGCAGCCGTTAGCGGTTCAGGTTCAAGCCCATTTAGAGCGGCTGGTCTTGATGTTTCTGAAAGTGAAGGAGAGCCATCAGAGCTTCCCGTTCATGAGCAGCCTTTCGATTATGAGCCAGAAGAAAACTATGCGCTTGTTATCCGCAATAACGACATTGAGCGTACAGGTGATGATGGCATTGAAGTGATTGGTTCCGGTGAAGTTGAAAACGACTTTATTGGCAAGTTCGGTGTAAGCGGCATTGGTGAGCGTGATAGTGAAGATGATTCCCGTTATTATTTCGGAATCACAGATCGCGTTCTCATCGCAGAAAACACCATTCGCGAAACAGGCTATTATGAGAATGAAAACCCTGTCATTGATAGCGGTTTGCAAGGCCTTGAATATGGTTACAACAATGTCGGTGCTGATGGTTACGGTCATGATGGTATTCATGTTCGCAATGTTACCGGCACGACCTATGAAGATGTAAGCGTAAAGCTAGGCCCTGGCGGTTCTTATAATGCTTATAACAGCTTCTATGGCTATGCTGTTGATGTCATCAAGAATGATGTCCAAAAGACTGGCGATGACGGGATCGAAGTTTTCAATTCTGAATCAACTTTGATTGCGAATAACACAATCCGCAAAGCTGGTGTTCAGGAGAAAATTTTCGAAACAGATCTTCGCGCATTTTCAGATGAGTTTTCCGAAGATATTTATTATGAATATTCTGAAGGCAATACTGATGGGGCGGATTACTTCGGTGCCGATGGTATTCATGTCCGCAATGTCGGCGGTGCAAAGCCTGACTATGGAACTGATGGTTATGCAGGCCCAGTTGATTTCGAGCCATATTCTGTTGCGATCGTGAATAACAATGTTCAGAAGACCGCAGATGACGGGATTGAAGTTATCGGGCAAGGACGCATCATTGAAAGAGAGTTGGATGTTAAAAGCCTTTCCGCCCGCATTTCCGAAGATTGGGATGATGAGTATGTTTATCAGTATGATGGTACAGGCCGCACATTGATCGTATCGAACGTTGTTCGTGATGCAGGCACATCCACTTTATCATCTGAAGATAATGCCGGCTCGTATGATGGCTACGGCGCAGACGGTATCCATGTCCGCGGCGTTGGCGGTTACAGCGAGAGTGAACCCTCTGAGCCAATTGACTCGATCTTGGAAATCAGCGCAAGTGGTGGCTTTGCTGGTGAATCAGAATTCGATGTTCAGATCATTGGTAATGATGTTGCCCGCGTTGCTGATGACGGGATTGAGGTGAGCACATCCAGTGACACTCCTTTTGTCATTAACAAAACAAATGTTCTGGTTGATGAAAATGACGTACTCAATTCCGGTGATAACGGTATTGCCCTTGTCACAGGCGGCGCAGGCTTTATCTATGATAGCGAAGACAGCTTTGAAGTTTCACTGCTATCATTAGATTCCTCATCCGTCGGCGGCATTATGAATTCCGAGACAAGCAATAATAATGTCGAAAATTCCGGCAATAACGGCTTGCTTGCTGGCGGTTATAATCATAATGATGTTGTTGTTTCCGGAAACACATTCACCGACAACCCAACAGGTGCACGTTTTGAAAGCGGCGCGGTTGATCTATCGGATACAGAAAATCCAAATACATTTATCGTAACGCCTGAATTCACCGCTCCAGAAGGTTTTGACTTCGTAACGGGTATGCAGTTTGAGCTTGCTGGCGCGGTTTCTGCTCCGACAAGTTTGACGATTGTGGATGAAACTCTTGGTACAACTATCTTTGATGGTTATGGCAGTCGCCCAGTCGGAGAAGCATTTTATGTCCGCTTCGAAGATGGGGCTATCCTTGATGATCTTGGTAATGTAATTGAAATTGATGGTATGTTTGCAAATTGGGATGGTGTCATTCCAAACAATCAGCCGAACTTCCTGTTCAATTCCCCTGAACTGCTAGCAATCGAAGCACGTTTATTTGATGCGGATGATGCTGTGGTCAATGGACGCGGACAAATCTTCGTTAACCTCGGCGTACCGCTTAACCCTGAAGACTTCCTGCAGGAGCGCGGCTTCGGGCAATTCGGGACATCAGGTCTTGACGTGACAGTAACAGGCCTTCCGCCAATTGACGTTACAGACTTGAATGCTATTCAGCCAGCAGCGGGCGAAGAGGGTGAAACACCTGAAGACCTTGCTAGCATTGAACCTGCAGCAGGTGGCGAGGAAGCTTCATGTTGGGGCGATGCGATTGACGCAGCAAGCACAGGTGCATCAACTAATTATAGCTATGGAGGCTCGTTTGAAGAAAGCCTTGCTGATGCGTCCAACTGTTCTTCTACTTTTCAGTAAGTAAACAAAAAGATAAAAAATAAAATTACAAAAGCCCCGGTTTAATACGGGGCTTTTTGTAGCGCTTCTTGTTTTCGATTCTTTTAAGAAATTGCACATTGTTGTATCATTATGGATATGGCTGTTGTTGATTATGATTTATGTGTGATAGGAGGCGGGATTAATGGCGTTGGCATTGCGCGTGATGCAGCAGGGCGCGGGCTTAAGGTTTTGCTCTTAGAGGCAGGCGATCTCGGTGGGGCGACAAGCTCAGCAAGTACGAAGCTTATTCATGGTGGATTGCGGTATCTTGAATATTTCGCGTTTAGGCTGGTGCGTGAATCTCTGGCCGAGCGAGAGCTTTTGCTATTACAGGCGCCGCACGTGATTTGGCCGATGGAATTTGTTTTGCTGCATACGCCGGAACAGCGGCCGGCCTGGATGGTGAAAGCGGGTTTGTTCTTGTATGATAATCTTGCTAAACGTGAAAAACTTAATAAATCCGGCAGTTTATCTCTGACGATGGATGCGCGTGGTTTGCCTATTCAAGAAGACTATAAGAAAGCGTTTTACTATGCGGATTGTTGGGCGGATGACTCGCGGCTGGTTGTTTTAAATGCGATGTCGGCTGCACAAAAAGGTGCAACAATTTTAACGCGACATCAATGCACACACCTAAAGCACGATGATAATTGCTGGGCTGTAAGTTTTGAAAATCAAAACGACAGCGATGATGTCCAGACGATTAAGGCGTCTATGGTGATCAATGCGGCGGGGCCGTGGGTGCGGGATGTTCTGGATAATTCGCAAATATCCCATGAGGATAAAAAGTTGCCGCAAGTCAAGCTTGTCAAGGGCTCGCATATTATCGTGAAGCGACAATATGACGGTGAGCATGCCTATATAATGCAGCAGCCGGATCGCCGTATTGTTTTTGCCATACCTTATGAGCATGAATACACATTGATCGGCACGACAGAGGAAGAGTTCGAGGGGGATCCAAGACATGCGATGATTTCTGAGGGCGAAAAAGCGTATCTGATGCAAGCTTATAATCGGTTTTTTGAAAAGCCGATTTCGAGCGAAGATATTTTATGGACGTATAGCGGTGTTCGCCCACTTTATGATGAGGGTGATAGCAACGCAACATCTGCAACGCGGGACTATCGCCTTTATGCGCATCTTGATTATTCTGCGCCTATGATCTCTGTTTTCGGTGGTAAATTAACAACTTACCGGAAATTAGCAGAAGCTGCGGTAGATAAGATTATGCATCTTGCAAATCGTGACTTACCACCATGGACAGGGCATTCAGATACACAGAATATTCTTCCAGGCGGGAATATCTATGAGGGTGATTTTGAAGCGTTTCTGAGTGCGCAAGGCCATCGTTATCAATGGCTACACGAGGAATTGCTGTATCGCTATTGCCGGAGCTATGGCACTTGTATGGATACGTTTTTGCAAGGCGCAAAGTCAATTGAAGATTTAGGGCTGGGTTTTGGTTTTGGTATTTATGAAGCTGAGATTTTATATTTGCTGCATTACGAGTTTGCACAAACGGCAGAAGATATTTTGTGGCGGCGTTCAAAGTTGGGGTTGCATGTTCATGATGATGTTGCGGCTAAAATTAATACTTATATTGCGAACCACCAAAAAGGTCAGAAGATATGAGCGATCCTTATTTATTGGCAATTGATCAGGGAACGACTAGCTCGCGGGCGATTGTGTTTGATCAAAAGGGCGGCATTATCAATTTGCAGCAAAAAGAGCTAAAGCTGCATTATCCGCATAAAGGCTGGGTTGAACAGGATGCAAACGATATTTGGCATGACACGCTCTGGTGCTTAAAGAGGATGCGCGAAGAGCTTGGTGACGATGTTGCAAAAATTGTTGCGGCGGGCATTACGAACCAACGTGAGACAACTATAATTTGGGATCGTGAAACGGGTGAGCCTATTTACAATGCGATTGTCTGGCAGGATAGAAGAACTGCGGATGTTTGTGAATCTTTGAAGGAGCGGGGGCATGAGGCTATTATATCTCAAAAGACAGGCTTACTGCTTGATCCTTATTTTTCAGCAACTAAGATTGCATGGATTTTAGACCATGTTGACGAGGCGCGTGAGCGTGCGCAAAAAGGCGAGCTTGCTTTTGGAACAGTTGATAGCTGGCTTTTGTGGAAGTTAACAAAGGGCAAGATTCATGCAACAGATGCGAGTAATGCATCACGGACAATGTTATTCAATATTCAAACGCAGGATTGGGATGAAGAATTACTGCGGCTGTTCAATGTACCGCGTGAAATCCTGCCTGAGGTTCGTGATAATGTTGCGGATTATGGAGCGGTAAATGTTGCGCATATAGGTATAAAAATCCCAATTGGAGGCATGGCAGGCGATCAGCAATCTGCCCTAATCGGGCAGGGATGTTTTCAGAATGGTATGGTTAAGTCTACTTATGGAACCGGGTGTTTTGCGCTGATGAATATTGGCGATGCGTTTAAAGTCTCGGAGCATAGATTGCTCACGACTATCGGTTATCGCTTTGACGGGGAAGTAACATATGCGATAGAAGGTTCTATTTTTGTTGCTGGGGCGGCTATTCAATGGTTACGTGATGGTTTGGGTTTATTTGAAGATGCAGCGCAGAGTGAATCTATTGCTATTTCTGTAACTGACAGCAATGGAGTTTATTTTATACCGGCTTTTACGGGGCTTGGGGCGCCATATTGGAAGCCGGATGCCAAAGCAATAATTGCCGGTCTTTCTCGTGAGAGTAATGCTGTGCATATTGTGCGTGCTGCGCTTGAGGCGCAGGCTTTTCAAACAAAAGAGTTAATGGATGCTATGGTAGCTGATAGCGGCATAAAACCTGATGTTATTCGTGTGGATGGGGGATTGGTTCAAAACGGGTTTGTTTGTCAATTTCTGGCGGATATTCTTGATGTTCATATTGAAGTACCTGCAATGCACGAAGCTACAGCTTGGGGAGCTGCGTGTTTGGCAGGGCTGTTTGCAGGTGTTTTTGTGGATTTGGATGACGTCAGTCAATTCTGGGTCAGCAAAAACCTGTATAAACCTCAAATGCATGAAGATGAGCGAGAAAAACTCTATCAAGGCTGGCAAGAGGCTTTGCGTATGTTGCTCTAGGCAATTATGGTTGATCCTTGATCTTGAACGAGAACTGTAACGCCGTTATCACCTTGATACACATCAAAGTTGTTTACAGTTCCATTCCCGTTTTCATCAAACTGAATATCGTCTTGTATTTTTGTAAAGCCTATCAGGTTTATGGTGTCTGTGTTATTTGAAGCTATGGATAGAGTGTTTCTTTCATCAGTCATTTGTAAGACATCAGTATCGCTTAGCGTAATATTCTGATTACCAACGAACAAGGTTATTCTTTCAATACCCTTTATGAAGTCATCATTGATTTGCGTGAAGTCCAGAGATCCATTTCCTGTCAATGATAGTCTGTCACTAATACCCTGTGGTGATGGTGTCAGATCCAAGCCGTTTAAAAATTCATAAGCACGAAAACCATCATCATCCCCACCATCTATAAGAATACCGTTTGTTGAACCGATGAGTGCGTCATGCGCAGATCCATCATCTGCATTAGAAGCATCAGGATCGTTAATGTTAATTATAAAGGTATCGTGTCCATCCATCCCGTGGAAACGACCCCTGACTTCATCGAGTGTAAATTCATCCTGTTGGTCACCCCCGATAAATACGTTGCCAGTGTTATCACCTGTACCAGTTCCAGTGAAAACTTTATTGTTTCCCTCGCCAAGATAGAACGTATTATCTTTGACAATCTGGCTTGAACTGCTGTAATCAACTCTATCATTTCCGTCACCAAGAAAGACAGTGTTGTCAGAAGCAGCAGCGGCTACGCCCGGTAAGAAAGTTGTATCTTGTCCCGGTGCATCGTTAATAATATCGCCCCCACCATTAATATTTTGTGTATTTGTACTTGATACAATGTCTTCATTGTATATTGTGAATTCGTAGTTGATGAAACCGCTTGTTCCGCCTTCATTAAAGGCTAAAATTTCTATATCAATAGTGATTTTATTACCTGGGTCTAGCGTCGCTGAAAAATCATTTGAAAAGTTCAGTGCTAGCTCTCCATGTACTGTGCTGTCAAAATTCCAATTGTCAAGAACACCATTGATTTCCAAGGTGTTTAGCGTGGATATTGTTGCGTTACTAAGCCTGTAGCCATCAATTTGTTCGCCCTTAAACTCTTTCTCAAAATTATAATTCCAAACACTATTTTCTCCTGACGCAAAGAAATCATCTGGTGCGATACTTTCTTGATCCAAGCCAACCCCTTCAATCGAGCTATTACTGATGTGTTGTGGTTCTTTTATCTGAGGTGATGCTGCATTTATGTTCGTGTCTGGATCATCAATACGATTTGGATCATTATTATTTTGATTATCATCCATTTCATCAAAATAGTCATCTTCAATGGAATCTTCCAGCATTTCCATGGTAGTCTCACCATCTTCCAGCATATTCTCTGTGGACATTGACATGGCTCTCATATTTTCCATGCCGCCCATTGCTGAATGCATTCCTCTGCCTGACATCGTGCTTGTGCTATCCATCATCCCCATTGCGTATCCCATTGACATCGCCATAGGGTTCATTGGTGGGCTTTCTGCTTCTTGTGATTCTGCAAGATCTTGCTCTGCTGCATCTTCTTGGGTTTCCATCATGGCACCGTCATCGCCTTCTTCATTGCGGTCAGTATCATCAATAGTTCCGTCTACTTCACTGTCGCCATCCTGATCAGTAGATCCATCTGCATCAAATGCTGGTTTTTCACCGCGCATGTCAGAGTCATCAAGAGGCTGATCTAAAGATTTTGTTTCCAGTTCAGATTCTGGCTCCGATACCGGTTCCGGTGGCTGTCTATTTTCTGCAGCAGAATCATTAACTGAGGAAAACAGATTGGGTGCGACTTTTGAAACAACTGCGAATTTTTCTATGACCTCGTTGGCAGATTTTTGTCCTAAATTCTGAATGCCACGGTTATTTGATAAGAGCTTTGCTGTTTCAAATTGGTTTGCAAGGGTCATTTCTTGCCCATCAGGCGTTCGTAAGACAATAGCGCCCTCGACAACGGTAATCTCGCCTTCATTGACATCTCCTGCGATAATTGTTCCGCGGATGCCGATTGAACCAACAGGTGTTTCAATGGCAACATCATCTGGATCTTCGCGGCCTATAAGACCTGAGGTATAAACAAATACGCCTTTTAAAACTGAAAAGTTTTGCGTGCCGCCTTGCGTTTCCGGATCAAAAACATATTCATCAATAGCCAGGCGTGTCTCTTCAGATACCGCGAAGCTTGAATCATCAATAAAGGTAATATTTATCGCAGAGCCAGAATCTGTCTCGATAACGTCACCTTGGTAAATGGGAGAATTGATTGCCAGTTTTTCTTTTGTGCCGTCCAGGCGTGTGATCGTTGCATCACCACTGATTTCTTGTACGGCTCCTACAGGACTTTCATCATTATATGTTGCGGTGTTTGCAAATTGATTACCGCCAGCGATAAAAGAATTGACGAGCTGCGGCGATAAAGATGCTCCGCTCGGTGCTGTCAAAACAGGGGATTCAAATCCAGTAAAATAATCTTCAATGATAATAGTTTTATTAGAGTTTTTGAGGATTAAATCCACATTGTCGCGTGTTATATCAGCGTCGCGAATGAAGCTGTCACTTGGAATCTCTACAACATCACCTGTTATCTGTAGTTTTAAGATTTCTGAGTTGTCTGTTAATTCCCCGTTACCGCGTTCTAAGCTGTTAATATCTTTAAAAGCCATATTATTCCCCTAAACCCTTTTAGTTTTTGTTAAAAAAGCGCGCGTTGACGCACTTTTTAATACCCTCCTATCATAATATTATGAAAACAATTAAAAAGAGTTAATTATTATTTTAATTTATATAAAATTAAAACTATTATACTTTTATTGACACATTAATTTTTTCTATGGTAAACGAAATTTATGGTTAATGTTGTAGATGAAAAACCACTGGAAATTTTTTTGGCTGGCTTTGCCAGCGATAACGATGATCCAAGGGTTGAAGCTTTTCTCATCTACGCCCTCAAAAAGCCTTTGCTCAAAGAAGAGAGACTCTATGATATAGTCACAAGCTATCCCGACAATCCACCATCATGGCTAACGCCGAAAAAGTTTATGGAGGATACATTCCATCGATTAAATCTCGAGAGCGTTAACCCTAGAATACAAGCAAACATAGAGCACGTCAAAGACTGGATCGTGAGTGCGATCAACGATAATGACGCATGGGTCAATGATCTGGACTCTCAAGGGCGCCCAAAGCGTTTTAATTTTGCAACGCTAAAGGATGCTGTTTCCGCCGCTGATAAGGATATGGAGAAAAAGAGCGCACGCCTGCGTGAGAAATTCGCTGATTCCGTGGCTGCGTTTGAAGAACAGCTCACGAATGGGCATATTAAAATCATCAAGGATTTGGAGCGCGGTTATAAATTCGTCCAATTGCTAACCCCTGAGGCACTTGATTTTGAATCAGTAAAAATCAGGCATTGTATCGGCAATGGCGCTTACGATGCCCGGGTTAAAGATAAGAATTATCAATATTATTCGCTGCGTGATGGATCAAACAAGCCGCATGCGACGCTTGAAATTAAAAATAATTGCCTTATGCAGTGTAAAGGCAAAGTCAACAAGCCGCCCATCGCGGATTATTTTTCTTTCATACAAGAGCTCATTAAAGAAAATCAATGGACTATTTCCGCAAGCCCCCGTAGTACAGGCCTGATCGAATATGAAGGTGAATATTACACAATTAACGACCTGCCCGATGATATGCGTTATCCGGGCACGCTGGTTCTTTCACAGATTCCATGGCTGACGCGGCTTCCTAACAATTTCTCAGTTAGTGGCTGTCTGGGCTTAAAAGGCTGCACATCTTTGACAGCTTTGCCAGACAATCTCTCAGTTGCTGGGTTTCTGGACTTAAGAGGCTGTACATCTTTGAAATATGTGGGCAAAAACCTCAGAGTTGTTGGAAGCATATTTTATGACAGAATACAATTCAAAACCGTTGAAGAATTCCGGGAATATTTTGAAGAAAAATATCCGCCTCAACCATCTTCGGCACACGCAAATGACATCACCGATGGTATGCATCCAGAGCCTTAAAAAACGCCTGCTTTCGCAGGAAAAGCATAGTGTAGAGGCTGTTTTTCATCTTGCGGTTAAGCCAGTCCCATAGCGTCATTCCCGCGTAGGCGGCGTAATCGCAAGAAACCCTAAAGCCAACCCAGTTCGTCATTGCGAGGAAGGCCAAGGGCCTGACGCGGCAATCTGGATTGCTTCACTGCGTTCGCAATGACGGATAACA